>CAZCLX010000207.1:0-1524 GCA_964499615.1 uncultured Oscillospiraceae bacterium | reverse complement strand
GGTTGCCGTCCAGAAGGAACTTCTGAGCCGCTTTCACCTTGGTGTTAAAGTCATTGGTGTCGATGCTGGGACTCATGCGGATCTCCTTGACCTCCACCACCCGCTGATTCTTCCGGGCTTCCTTCTCCCGCTTCTTCTGGTCAAAGCAGAACTTGGAGTAGTCCATGATCTTACAAACGGGAGGAACGGCATTGGGAGAAATCTTTACAAGATCCATCCCTTGCTCCTCGGCAATGGCATTGGCCTGGGCAGCGGACACGATTCCCAGCTGAGCGCCGTCAGCGCCGATGAGCCGGATTTCCTTGTCGCGGATCTCCTCATTGAGCTGATGATCTAACTTTGCGATGATAAGCACCTCCAAACAAGCAGCAAAAAAGCGGATGCCAAGCACCCGCAAACGCCCACAATCCCCACAGGATCAGGCACTTCTAAACCGTTTCGCGTGTGCTTACGGTGAGGCGGATGTTCAGCCTTCTTGATTACCGGGTTATTTTACCACAGGGGAGTGAAATTGTCAAGGGTAATTTTAGGGAATAACCTGAGGCGAAATTGGGTAGGATGGTGGTACTGTAAGCAGTAAGCAGGCAGCAGTTAGCGGTTCGATCCAAGCGTGCCTAACTGCTATCCGCTAGCTGCTAACTGCCAGCTTCCCGGTTCCTACCCAACAATGGTTCCTGGAGTATCTGTAAAGGAGGACAGCACCTCCAGCAGGATTCCCTTATCCCTTGCAAGCTCTACGCTGCGGCGGTGGAGCACCTGGGCGCCGCTGGAAACCAGACTCAGCATTTCATCGTAGCCGATCCTGCCAAACCTTGTAGCGTCCGGATAGCGCCTGGGATCCCGGTCATATACTCCGTCCACATCGGTGTAGATTTGGCAGCGATCCGCGTTTAGCTCCGCCGCCAAGGCCACCGCCGTGGTGTCGGAGCCGCCTCTTCCCAGGGTAGTGACGTCCCCTTGTGGGCTGATCCCCTGGAAGCCCGCCACTACGACCGTCCTGCCAGAGGAAAGCTCCCGAAAAATCCGCTCCGGATCCACCCGGAGAATCTCCCCGCTGCCGTGACGGTCATCGGTATGGATCCCCGCCTGCCAGCCGGTGAGGCTCACTGCGGGGCAGCCCAGGGCGCCCAGAGCCATTGCCATTAGTCCGGCGGACAGCTGCTCCCCGGCAGAGAGATATGCGTCCATCTCCCGGGAAGAGCCTCGGGGGTTCACTTCCTTTGCTTTCTCAATCAATTCGTCGGTAGCATCTCCCTGAGCCGATACCACCACCACCATTTGTGCCCCCTGCTGGCGCAGTCCCGCGATTCGTCGGGCCGCCCGCTGGATCCGGTTCACTCCCGCCAGGGAGGTTCCTCCGTACTTCTGCACGAAAAGCATAATTATCCCCTCCTGCGACAGATTATGCAGGAGGGGGGTGACCTGTGACTGATTACTTCTTCACGATTTACAAAAAGTTTTATGTTTGTATTAGGCCTTGTTTGAAAATTGTCAACACGCCCAAATGGCGGCTCTTTTTCCGCC
>CAZCLX010000206.1:0-1544 GCA_964499615.1 uncultured Oscillospiraceae bacterium | reverse complement strand
GCGGACTGAGATTCTTGCGAAAGCAAATTGCTATTTTCGGTGCTTTGGGACAGTGTTCGTGAGACAATTCCGACGGTGACAATCTTCACCAGTTCTGTGGAGATCTCCCCGTATGCGATCATTTCATCCAAATCCTTTCCACGCTTTCCGGCTTCCGCTCTCAGTGCATCGCATATTCCCGGCAGCAGTGCCTCGGCCCGGTCGTTTTCTGTGGTTGTCAAAGGCCGCCAGAGAGTGGCGACATCTTCCGTAGTTGCATAATTGCTCATTCCGCCACCCCCTTCGCCCTGCGCTGCTTGCGCATGGATGTAATGGGAGGCCGCTTTTCCACAGCCTCCCAATTTTCGCCGGATAGTACCGACCGGATCTCAATGACCGTTCCGGTCTTCTTGTTCCGGTATTTCATCAAACGGTCACAATGCGGACAAAGGAAGATGCATCCAGGATGCCCCAGCCCACATAGGCCTCGGCACGAAGCACCACCTGATTGTAACGCTTCAGGTCGCCAAGGCCGTCCGGGTCGCCGTACTCGATGATCTCCATCGGCACGCTCTTCGCATAGCCCCACTTGAAGGCGTTCTGGAAGTCGCCCACAATCGCCCGGTCAGTGCTGGAGCCGAAGGCCACAGTGCTGTTGATGTCGGCAGCCATGCCGCCAAAGCTGCCGGGGTTTGCCCCGAAGCGGTATTCTGGGTAGAGATACACGCCGGTGCCAGAGGCCTTGACCTTGCCCAGGGCAGAACCGGCGGCGGGAGCTAGGGCAATGCCGTTGATTTCGCAGTCCTCCCCCTGGATCACCGCCACCGCATCGTCGATGTTGTCATCGACCGTGTCTGCACTGTAATCGATGGTGGCTGTTACCAGCTTGTCAAAGCTCTTGGCGGAGACAGACTCCGCATCGGTTCCTGTGGCAGGGTCTACCCCATGGAAAGCGGCGATATCCAGGCCCCGAGCAATTTTCTTTGCAAAGCCGTCAGCAAACGCCTGGAGATAAGGCAGCCGTGCCTCATCACTGGATTTGATGAACTCGTCGCTCACCCGATGCTGATAGACGAACTTGATGGGTACAATGGTAACAGGGGCGAATGCGGCGGAACCGGCGGGCTTCGCGCCGCCCTCGCCGACGATGGAAACCTCGCCGTCCAGATTGAAGGTCATGACCTCGCTGCCGGAAAAGGCAATGGGGGTCTGGCCGGACAGCTTGGCCAGCGTGGAATGTCCCTTTGTTTTGTCGAACATGCCGGTAACAAGTACCTCGGGCAGTTCAAGTTTTGTGGTTAAAGTAGATCCCATAATTTATTCTCCTTTCATTTGTGACAGCACATTCTTCCATGCTGCCTCCGTTGTTTGTGTGCCCTTATCCGCCTCATAAGTTCTGAGCGGCGGGGCGCTGGTTGTTCCCAAGATGGATTTCAGATTTTCTGCATCCTTGCGGATGTCTTCCTCGGTTTCCCCGGCCAGACGATCGGCAAGGCCCCAGTCCAGTCCAACCTCATTTGCCACTCTCCGTTTTACCGAGTCGGTCTCGTATTTGTGGTTCTGAG
>CAZCLX010000205.1:0-1614 GCA_964499615.1 uncultured Oscillospiraceae bacterium | reverse complement strand
ACATCGAGGTTGACTTCTCACCTTTATTTGGTTCACATCATTTTAGCACAGACATTATACCTAAGGCAATTTACACACAAATCTGGACTTGACTACGTGGATGTGATATACTTATAAAAATACATTGAAATGCAAATATAAAGGACGATCGACAGATGATGAAAATTCTTTTTGTATGCCATGGCAATATCTGCCGCAGTGTGATGGCTCAGGCGATTTTCTCGGATATGGTTCAGAAGGCGGGGAAAAGCGGGGCATTTTTCGCGGACTCTGCGGCGGTGAGTCGGGAGGAAATCGGAAATCCGATTTATCCGCCCGCCCGGCGGGAGCTGGAACGCCGGGGCGTACCGCTTGTCCCCCACCGGGCGCGGCAGATCACCCGGGAGGATTTCCGGGAATTTGACCGGATCTACTATATGGACGAAAGCAATGCGTGGCATCTTTCCCGGCTGGCTGGATACGACCCGAAAAAAGTCTTTCCGCTGCTTCCCGGGCGGGAAGTGTCTGACCCCTGGTACACTGGGGATTTCCGGGTGGCCTTTGACGATATATGGGAGGGCTGCCAGAGAATATGGAAGGAGACGGTATTATGGAAGAACAGCTGGAGCAGGTGCTGACCGAGCTGCCGTTGCTGAGCTACTGCTTTTTCTCTCCGGAGGACTTGGAGTTTTCCCAGCGGGTGCGGTGGATTTGCCAGCAGGAGTGTCCCATGTACGGGACATCCTGGGCATGCCCTCCGGGTGTGGGCACAGTGCAGGAGTGTCAGGAAAGGTGCCTTCATTACCGTCGGTGCCTGATGATCGCGACTGCCACCGAGGTGGAGAATATCAGTGACATTGCGGCAACTTTGGCCACTCGCCCGGAGCATGAGAGAATCACGGAGCAGGTGCGGGATCAGATGCGCCGGCTGGGGGTGGATCCGTATATCCTGTCTACGGAGGCATGCGCCCTTTGCCCCCGATGCGCCATCCTGGATGGGCAGCCCTGCCGCCAGCCAGAGAAAATGCACCCCTGCGTGGAAAGCCACGGCATTAACGTGATCCCGCTTTTGGAGCGGAACGGTCTTGGCTTCCAGTATGGCGAAAATGTCGTTACCTGGGTCAGCCTGCTGTTCTTTGACGGGGAAGAAAACATTCGTCAGAATCCATAAAAATACGAAAAAAATGGAAAAGTGTTTGCTTTTTTCCATGAGCCGTGATATACTGTTTGGGCAATATTATGGCAATTGAAAAATACAAAAGTAAAAGCGAAAATGAATCACTTAAACAAAGGAAAGGGGAATTTTGATGGCTCACAAGTATGTTTACCTGTTCACGGAAGGTAACGGAAAAATGCGGGAGCTCCTGGGTGGAAAAGGCGCCAATCTGGCGGAAATGACCAACATTGGTCTGCCGGTTCCCCAGGGCTTTACCATTACCACTGAGGCTTGCACCAAGTACTACGAGGATGGACGCCAGATCAACGCGGAAATTCAGGCGGAGATCATGGGTTACGTCTCCAAGCTGGAAGAGATCACCGGCAAGAAGTTCGGCGACAAGCAGAATCCGCTGCTGGTTTCTGTCCGTTCCGGCGCCCGGGCCTCCATGCCCGGCATGATGGATACCATCCTGAACC
>CAZCLX010000204.1:0-1659 GCA_964499615.1 uncultured Oscillospiraceae bacterium | reverse complement strand
GAACGATTTTCGTCTCAATGCTGGGGCAGTACCGGGGGCCTACCCGGTAATGGTACCGTCGTACATGGGGCTTCTTTCCAGATTCCGCCGGATGATCTCATGGGTCTTCTCCGTGGTGTAGGTCAGGTAGCACACCGCCACCGAGCGGGGCTTTTCCTCCGTCCGGAAGGAAAACGGCTCCGGGTCATCGTCCCCAGGTTGCAATTCCATTTTGGAAAAATCGATGCTTCGGCGGTTCACTCTGGGCGGGGTGCCGGTTTTGAACCGGCGCAGAGGCAGGCCCAGCCCCCGCAGGCAGTCCGCGAGACCCCGGCTGGGGTGCATCCCGTCGGGGCCGGAAGGCTCTACGCTTTCCCCCGTGATCACGGTGCTGTCCAAATAGGTGCCGGTGGCGATCACCACCGCCCGGGCGGAATACTCCGCCCCCAGCCGTGTCTGAACTCCGGTGACGCGTCCGTCTTTCGTCATCACCCGGACGATCTCCGCCTGCTTCAATTCCAGGTTTTCCTGCTTTTCCAGGGTGTGCTTCATATACTGCCGGTATTGGATCCGGTCCGCTTGGGCACGGAGGGAATGGACCGCCGGGCCCTTGCCCCGGTTCAGCATCCGGTACTGAATACAGCTGTGATCCGCTGCCACCCCCATCTCACCGCCCAGGGCATCCAGTTCCCGGACCAGGTGACCCTTTCCCGTGCCGCCGATGGCGGGATTGCAGGGCATATTTCCCACTGCGTCCAGGTTGATGGTGAAGAGAATCGTGCGCAGGCCCAGCCGGGCAGCAGCCAGTGCCGCCTCAATTCCGGCATGACCGGCGCCGATCACCGCCACATCACAGTCTCCTGCCCGGTAGGTCATGGCTCCACCTTCTCCGCGTCTTCTTTTTCCAACCGGAAGGGGTGGAACGTTACCTCGCACCGGTTGATGGGCGTCCCCAATGCATAGAACTTCTCTTCGTAGCCGGTCATGATACCCACAATGCCGTGCTCGTGAAGGTTTCGGGTGACGCTTCTTACTTCCAGGCCGCAAGCGGCGAACTCCTCCAAACTATATTCAAACAGGGGGGCGTTGTCTGTCTTGAAGTGAAGCTCTCCCCCCGCCCGGAGCACCTGGCTGTACTTTTCTAGAAAGGTGCGGCAGGTCAGCCGGCGCTTGGCATTCTTCTTCCGTGGCCATGGGTCGGGAAAGTTCAGATACATCCCGTTGATCTCCCCGGGGGCAAACACCTCCTCAATGTTCGCCGCGTCCATATCAATAAAATACACGTTTGTCAGGCCCATTTCCTTTGCCTTTTCCATGGCGATCACCATCGCCTCCCGGCACCGCTCCACGGCGATCAGGAGCATATCGGGGTTTGCCTTGGCGGTCTCGGCGGTAAATTTCCCTTTACCGCAGCCAAGCTCCACCCAGAGCGCGGCGCAATTCGGTTTCAGTTCCCGCCAGACCCCCCGGTTTTCCGCCGGGCTGGTCACCCGGTAGTCCTGGCACCGCTCCAACCTAGGCTCCAGGTTTTTCATCCTTCGCATTCTCATACCATTATCCTCCCACATCTGGCAGCATTATTCTTCAATGTACCACATTTTTTCCGTCGGTCAAGGTTTAGGGGATCTTGAGTTTCGGTAGATTTGTAATCTACATTTTATCCACAGGTAAACAGTCACA
>CAZCLX010000203.1:0-1709 GCA_964499615.1 uncultured Oscillospiraceae bacterium | reverse complement strand
TGGACAGCATGGCGGCGTCCGGTTCAAAAATCGGCTCCCAAAGCGGCGTTGTCAGATAAATCTGCCGGCGCTGGTATGGATAATTGTCCCGCACGCAAGCGGCCAGGTACCCGGCATTCAGAAATCCTATGCCGAAGGTGCGCTGCGCTTTCCGGGCAGTCAGACGGAGGTTTTCGTGGGTGGCCTTGATGGCCTCGGCGCTGGATGGGTTTTCCGACACAAAGCCAAGATCGTCCAGCGTCATCCCCGTTTCTCCGGCGAACAGAGCGGCATAAGTACGCAGCTGCTCCGTGTACGGAGACATGGACTGCTGGCTGAATTGGCCCAGGGTGGGCCTGTCCCCATCCTCGTCCTTTGTGAACGCCAGCATGGATGTCACGGTTGCTTTCCACTTGTCCAGCGCTTCCGCATCCTGTGACAGCCCGGTGACATACTTTTGCGGAAAGCTGTAGAACTCCGCAGAGACCTTGGAGAGCCGCAGTGTCTTCAGCGCATCCTGCATGATCTGCATACAGGCACGGCTGATGCGGGAATGGCCAAATGGCCGTGTCGCATCCGGCCGGTAAATGACCGGCACAAGCAGCGGATAAGGAGCGGGATTTTTCACCGTTTCCGGCTGCATGAGTGCTGAGTCACCCTTGCGATAATAGGAGGTTTGTCCCGCCTCGAAATAGGCCTCTAATATGGGAACATTGTTAACATCACGCTCCAGAACGGCATACCCCTCCTGGAGCATCCCGGTGATTGGGTCGATGATCCCCGTGGCGTTTGCCCCGTCGATGACCTGGAGGCGCGGGAAACCGTCATCCCCAGCGGAGATGTAAATGAACCCACAGGCGGAAATCAGAGCGCAGAGAATCGCGGAATCAAACAGAATGTCGGCGTTGTTCATCTGGTAAATCTGCATCAGATCAAAATTATCCTCGCCGAATCCCCGGAACACAAGCCGGTCCGCAAGGGAATCAACCGCCCTGGTACACCAGCCCAGCGTGGATTTCAGATAGCGGAAATCATCTGGTATCGTTTTCCCAAGATCCTGTTCACGGTTTTTCATGTCATAGTATCGGTAACGCAGCAGCACCCGCTCACGCTTTGCCACAAGACGGTGGCGTAGATAAGCAGCACCTTTCAATTCCGGCATATTGTCTTCCTCCTCAAAAAATCGGGTTCAGCGAGAAATTCGTGCAGTGACGGCGTGAACTTCGGAAGCCGCACTGGGGCGGGGGATATGCCCCCTTCTGCTCCTGCATTTCCGTCAAAAGGTCTTCCAGTCGCAAGACTGTGGCAAAATACGATTTGATATTGCCGCTTCTGCTGCAACCGAGTTATATTTCTGGTTCGCTATCTTGTTGCTTTTCATTCGGTTGCATATCCAATGCGCCAGCTGCAAATTGTTTATGTCACTAGGATGACCGCCCCGGCTAATAGGGATGATATGATCAATCGTAGGGGACATGGGGGCGGGGGCAGTTAGCTTGAAGTCAACCGGCCGGCCGCAAATAGCGCACACCTGCTGGGTTGCAAAAATAATCTTTCTGTTTTTTTTAAACGCAGTTCTGTGTTCACCCTGCCGGTCAGCCCGTCTAGCCATGGTTGAGATCTTCCTTTCTGCAATGTATGGAAGTATGGAAATGGAGCCGCAGTTTTCTGCGACCCCTGGCCTCTCGCTTGCCACTTTCGTTTTTACCAGTATAGCACACTTGCTGATA
>CAZCLX010000202.1:0-1767 GCA_964499615.1 uncultured Oscillospiraceae bacterium | reverse complement strand
GGGGTTCGAGTCCCTTTTGGCGCGCCAATATGGTGGATGTAGCTTAGTTGGTTAAAGCGCCAGATTGTGGCTCTGGAGACCGTGGGTTCGAGTCCCATCTTCCACCCCACGAAAAGGCACGGAGTTTAATTCTTGCAATTAGGCTCCGTGTTTCATATGTTGGGCTGTCGCCAAGCGGTAAGGCAACGGACTTTGACTCCGTCATCTCGTGGGTTCGAATCCCGCCAGCCCAGCCAGGCGGCATCTATCCGAACTTCTACATTGAATTCGTCATGTATGATGTGTTCGGGGTAGTGGTGCGCAAATGAAATTGGCTCGGTTTCCAGAAGGGGAAGCTGGGCCTTTTCGTGTTGTCCTATATTTTCTCTAAAATCTCTTCTGGCTGGCAGTCAAGAGCTTCACATACTCTGTCTAAAACGTCAACTGGGATATGCTTAATTTGCCCCGTGGCAAGGGCTGGATACTCATCACTATCTCATGACCCCGGATATGACCCTGTTCCGGGAGAAAAACCTTAAGGTCTATCGGGAATATCTGGAAGCACTTGGCAAGAAAATCAGCCCGGTGGCAAAACGGCTTCCGGTAGTGGTTGGGGAGTGGAACATACAAAATCAGGCGGACGGCTTGGCGGAAATGTCTCAGGCGGAGCGGGATGAGCTTTATTCCGGCGTGGCGGAGGGTTTCCAAGCCGCAATAAACGATTGTTTGGACTGGTATTATTGGACATATAAGGTTATAATGAAGGGGCTGGATCAGGAATGTGATGACGCTGCCCGGCCCCTATACGACAGGCAGATCGACTACCACATCCTCCCCAGCGATGTGTTTACCCAGCCGGAACGGTACAGCACCAGGCTGGAAAACGGCCTTATCGTCAACGGCCAGCGCTATTGGGCGCTGATCATCCCCCAGTGCCAATATATTTCCGTCCAGGCAGCAAAATATTTGTCCGCCTTGCGGGAGCACGGCTGCGAAGTCATTTTTGCCGGAGAATATCCCCAGGGAGTAACTGGCGGCAAAGCAATAGATTTCTCCAGCTTTGCTCGGTATGAAAAGACCTATTTCTGTAAAGAACCGGGCAAACCGGTATGGTTGGAGATTACCGACGCCTATGAGGGTGTGGAACTGTTCGTCAACGGAAAAAGCGCAGGCATCCAAATCGTGCCGCCATTCCGCTATGACATGACTGAACTGTTAGCCCCGGGAGAAAACCTCATCCGCATTGAGGCTGCAACCACTCTGGAGCGGGAAAACGCAAAAATCCCGACCCCATACGGGAATATATGGGATTGGGGCAAAAAGTCCCGACCTGCCCCTCAGGAATATGCGGCGAGGTATTTCTGTACAAGTAGCCGTATCTTAAAAAATCATATTAGAAAGGATGTATCAGCATGAAAAAGCAGTTATTCAACACAGGGTGGAAAATCCAGAAAGGCATTTCGGACCCCTTCAAGCAACTCTTTGGTGCGCAGACGTCCGAAAAGGAAGTGACCCTTCCCCACGACGCCATGATCGAGGAGGAGCGGGACCCCAACTGCGAAAGCGGCGCCCAGACCGGGTTTTATCCCACCAAGTCCTACACCTACCTGAAAGAGTTTGACGTCCCGGAGGATTGGGAGGGCGATACCGTTCTGCTGGAATTTGAGGGCGTGATGCAGAAGGCAATGGTCTACCTAAACGGGGAATTCCTGGGCGGTCATAGCTACGGCTATACCGGCTTTAAGGTGGACCTGACCCCCTCCCTCCGTTATGGGCAGAAAAACGTGC
>CAZCLX010000201.1:0-1812 GCA_964499615.1 uncultured Oscillospiraceae bacterium | reverse complement strand
ATGGGACAAAAGATCCGCCATCCAGCCGCAGACGATTTGTTCAGAGTTTCCATAGTATGATTGCAAAAACACATCGGCAGACCCGGGAAAAGGGTTTAACGATGTGTTTTTCCGCTTTTGCAGTCCAGGCTTATTGCTTCCGGCGGGCGACCGCGACAAAGCGTTCGTTCTCCGTATGATAAGCGCATGATACCAGCGTAATAATCTTGTCGCTCTATTCCGCAGTCACGCCGGTATCGGAGACGGACTTTTTCTGAAACTGTTCTACGACGTACTGAAAATCCTCCCCATCGGAAGCCTGAATAAACTGGTAGAATTTGAAGCAGGTCTCTCTGGCATAGTATACCCGGTCATAAAACGCCGCCATTACCTCATATCCGCCCCGTTCGCAGAGCGTGTCGAATTGAATTGTCGGGTGGCTTTTCCAATAATCCTTTTCGGCGCACCGAGGTCATCGCGCCCTACTATCCGCTAACTGCTAACCGCTAACAGCTATCCGCTCCGCAGCCGATTTTATTTCCCCTGGGAGGAGGAGCGGAGGGTGACGTCGTGGTAGCCGCCCTCCACGATGGAGACGGAGGAAACCAGTGTCAGCTTGGCATTTTTCTGAAGGTCGGGGATATTGGTCACGCCGCAGTTACACATAGTGGACTTTACCTTGTACAGGGAACCTTCCACATTGTCGTGGAGAGGGCCGGCGTAGGTGACGTAGGAATCCACGCCCTCTTCAAAGCTCAGCTTGGCGGAGCCGCCCAGGTCATAGCGCTGCCAGTTCCTGGCCCGGTTGGAGCCTTCTCCCCAGTATTCCTTCACGTAAGCGCCGTTGACCATGATTTTCGGCGTGGGGCTTTCATCGAACCGGGCAAAGTACCGGCCCATCATCAGGAAATCCGCGCCCATGGCCAGGGCCAATGTCATATGGTAATCGTGGACGATGCCGCCGTCGGAGCAGATGGGCACATAGATGCCGGTCTCCTTGAAGTACTCGTCCCGGGCCGCCGCCACTTCGATCAGAGCGGTGGCCTGGCCTCTGCCGATGCCTTTGGTCTCCCGGGTGATGCAGATGGAGCCGCCGCCGATGCCGACTTTTACGAAGTCCGCCCCGGCCTTCGCCAGGAACAGGAACCCATCCCGATCCACCACGTTGCCCGCGCCAATCTTCACGGTATCGCCGTAGTGCTCCCGAACCCAGGCGATGGTTTTCTCCTGCCAGCAGGTGTAACCCTCGGAGGAGTCGATCACCAGCACGTCCACACCGGCATCCAGCAGAGCAGGGATCCGTTGGGCATAGTCCCGGGTGTTGATGCCCGCGCCCACCAGGTACCGCTTTTTGCTGTCCAGCAGTTCCAGGGGATTTTCCTTGTGGGAAGCGTAGTCCTTCCGGAATACAAAATACATCAGATGGTCATTTTCATCCACCACAGGCAGGCTGTTGAGCTTGTGCTCCCAGATAATGTCGTTGGCCTCCTTCAGGGTAGTGGCGGCGGGAGCGGTAATCAGCTTTTCCCGGGGAGTCATAAAGTCCCGAACCTTGTCGGTGGGATCCATCCGGCTGACCCGGTAGTCCCGGCTGGTGACGATGCCCAGGAGCTTGCCCCGGGCGGTGCCGTCCTCGGTGATAGCGACGGTGGAGAAGCCGTTTTTCGCTTTCAGCGCCATCACATCCGCCAGGGTGGCATCGGGGGTCAGGTTGGAAGCGGAGGTAACGAAACCGGCCTTGTGATTCTTCACCTTGGCGACCATAGCCGCCTGGCTCTCAATGGGCTGGGAACCGTAGATGAAGCTGATGCCGCCCTCCTTGGCCAGGGCGAT
>CAZCLX010000200.1:0-1884 GCA_964499615.1 uncultured Oscillospiraceae bacterium | reverse complement strand
CGCCATCCAGCCGCAGACGATTTGTTCAGGGTTTCCTTAAACTACCAGGACATGTAGTACATTCCCAACGCGTCCCGCATCGCGAAATAATTAGGCAGATTTCGCCATCCGCTTGCGACGGTAGCGTTTCCTGTACTGACCACGTTCGTGTTTGGAAGGGCTGCCGCCAATTTGCTGGCGGATGCGGGACGGAACACCGCCCAGATATTTTTCAGCCAGGTCATTTCGCAGATAGGTGTCACATCCGGCCCGTATTTGCCAATATTCAGGTCTTCCAGAGCGGTGCAGCCCTGAAGAGGCGTATAGTCCTTCACCGGGGTCCAGTCCAGCTCCAGGAACACAAGGTTCTTACAGCTGCTGATGGGCGTAATGTCCGTCACTTGCGTATGCGCCAGAATGAGATATTTTAGGTTTGGCATATAGGAGACAAAGCTAATATCCTTGATGCTCATATGCCCCACATCGATGGCAATCATATCCTCACAGTAGCGGACATTGTACGCATCCTCGTCGAAGAAGTAGTATATATTCTGCTTGAGAGGCATGAAATACGTTTCATCCGTCCTCAGCGGGTAGTAGCCGTTCTTTTTGGAGCCGCAGACCACCGTCCAGACCACCTTGTAATCCGGGCGGACTCTTTCCCGGAAAGCGGCGATTTCTTCGTTGTCAATGCCGCATTCCCCCAAGAACACCTGCTTGATCTCCGGAAAATAGGCCATTCCTTCCTCAACCTGCCTCAGGCTCCCATATTCGCTTTCCGACAGATCTAGCTCCTGGAGGGCATCCAGCGCCCCGTCGGCATTGGATACGGTCTGCCCCCAGATCTGTTTTTCCCAGGTGATCTCCGTCTCCGGCCGGCTGTTCCGAAATGAAATCAGCTTCTCTGCCGATGCTTCCGGCTCTATCAGGTGGAGCTTCTCCAGATCCGGGAGAAAGGCAAGGAGATCCAGCTCCTTATCTGTCGTGCCCTTCAGTGTCAGCGACTTCACGGTGTCCTCCACCGTTTTGTCTCCCACCTTAATGCGGAAGATAACGCCCCGTTCCTTGCAGTACGACTGCAAACGGTCTACATAATCCGTGCCGCCTCCCGCGCTGACCGTAACCTTCTCCAGCCGCGTCAGGCAGTCCAGGAAAGGGATCTCCTCCTGGGATATTCCGGAGACTGTGATCTCCTCCGCTGTGCGGGAATAAGTCGCGCCGCCCAGCTTCACATCATAGCTTAGTTCCACCTCCGGGCGGCGGTTCTGCAGTGCCAGCAGCTGACTGTAGTCGCGGCAGTCCTCCGCGTGTACCAATTTCAGCAGTGGAAAATAGTCCAGCTGGGCTACGTCCTCCGCCGTAAGCTCAGTGACTGTCAGCTCCTCCGTGTCGCTGGGATATTGCTTTCCCTGAAAGGGCACGTCCCAAAGGATGAAGCATCCGGGTGCGCACTTCTGGATTTTATCAATATCCTGAGTACTGAGCGCTTCCCCCCGCAGATCCAAGGATATCGCTTTTTTCGGATAGATTTTGAAATTCACAACGAAATAAAATTGGCTCCAGATTGCCAGAATCAAAATCAGCAGCAGCGCGATCAGAAACCCCGTCACGCTCCCCCAGAAAAGCTTTTTCCTCTTCATTTTTCGCGCCTCCCGATCAGGGAATCCCTTTCGCCGCGCACCGATTTGGAAAAGCCGGCGTTTCCCTAATCACACTCCACATTGTACCAACTTCTTCCAGGGATTGCAACTCCTTTTTCAGCCGTTCTCCCCACTGTCCGGTTCGACCTGTGCATCCCCAGCATCATCCACGATGTGGACGCTGGATTTCAGCAGCTTTACCAGCCACCTGGGGACATTGGCGCCCAGCTTGACGGCGTTTTCCAGGATGCTGCCCAGCTCGGTG
>CAZCLX010000199.1:0-1888 GCA_964499615.1 uncultured Oscillospiraceae bacterium | reverse complement strand
CGTGGTGTAGCGCTTTACGTCATTGGGATTTGCGGAATATCGAATGTCCATGGTAAAAGTCTCCTTTGTCAAATTTCTGTGTGGATGGTTATCTGCCGACTATCGGTTGAGTGGACGGTAACGGTTCCCTCCGCTGTCTCAACTTGGGGAGCGGCAGCCAGCCGTGACTTCGGGTCATGGGAAAGATCGCCGAATACGCTGTGGATCAACAGGTGGGTACCAGGCTCCAGCCGGGCGGTTATGGTAGGGATCTCCACCCAGTTTGCCATCAGATTGGTGTTGGGGAAGGGGCGGATCATCCCCGCGACACAGGGGACGGTGGAATAAATACCCACAGATCCCCAGGGCTGGATGGCGCAGACGCCTTTTTCACTCTGAAGACGCTCGCCGGTGGGATAACGCTTGTCGGGAAGTTCGGTACCGCCAGCGATATACGCGTCCACCGGCAGGGCAAGGAACAGAAATGCCTTAAAGGACCAGTAGGGGGAACCGTGGGCGTTGTAGCACTCGATCATGATCAGATTCGGGTACTGGTAACCGATGGTCAGGATCCCGTCCGGCCCGGTGGTGGGCAGGTTCATCCAGTGGCGCAGGTTTTGCAGCAGCAGATGGCGAACGGCACCCCAGGGAAGGCTCTCCACCCCAGCCAGTGCCAACGCTGCGAAGAAAGCGCTGTGGGCAAACCGGTAGGTAAGGCTCCTGCCAAAGGCCAGTTCTGCGCCGTCGTCGGCGAACCACTGGGCAAACTGAGGCGCGAATTCGGCGCTCCGCTTCTGATAAGTGCGGCAGAGGTCTTCGTGGCCCCTAGGTGCCAGCGCCGACCACACCAGGGAGTAGAAGTGCATGGCAAAGGGAATGTAGTAGTCCAGCTGACCGTCGTGGCCGTCGAAATACCAGCCGTTTCCGATATAGCAGTGTTCAATGACCGCTTGATCCTGATGAAGGCGCTCCCGGTTGACCGGAAGGCCCAGCCGCTCAAAGGTCATGTTGGTAAGAATGCGGAAGAAGCACCAGTTGTTGGGGGAGACCTCGTGGCGGTTGATCTGATCCAGCCAGGCGTAAACATTTTGACGCTGGGCTGCATTCAGCGGATCCCACAGCACCCGTGCCCATCCTTCCATCCGGGCGTCCCGCGCGGAATAATGGGCGGAGGTGCTGCCCAGATGCAGCAGACTATTTCCTTCCGAATAATACGGTTTCAGGGGACGGCGGAGATACCAAGGGGAAGGTAGACCACGTCCTGAGGGCTGAGGGGGATGCCCCCGGCGCGCAGCGCCTCCACATAGCCGCCGAATCGGTTGCGCACCGACGAGGTCTCCTCAATGGTGTCGAACATACCGCCCTGGGTGAAGTCAAAGGACATCAGCAGGGATACCATTTTGGAGGCCTCCTGAGTTGCGGGGGTACTGACAAGATTGCTGCGTGGGGTACGGCTAACAAAGCTGCCCACACCCCGTTTCCGGTAAAGCAGACCCTGCGCCTCCAGATCCGTAATGGCACGCTTCGCGGTGATGCGGCTGACGTTATATTTTTCTGAGATCTGCTTTTCGGTGCAGATCGGCTGGTCGTAAGAGAAATCTTTGCTGTTGATCTGCACCATAAGATCCTCCATGATCAGCTCATATTTTGGTTTTCCGTATTGTGTACCTTCCAGTGAGCAGTCCTCCATCACCAAGTCCATTATATTATATCAAAGTAAAAGGACTGGATCCGTTCCGTTCTTTTTATAAGCCAGCATTCTATTTAATATATTGTGCTTATCGGCTTAACTCAGCAAGCCGTCTTTGCGTAGGGAACGCCGACCCCGGCGTTCCGGCAGTACCAAGCTGAAAATTTAGGGAAGCTCTGAATAAATCGGCAAGAGCTGGTGGCGAAAGATTTTGTCCCA
>CAZCLX010000198.1:0-1906 GCA_964499615.1 uncultured Oscillospiraceae bacterium | reverse complement strand
CGCCCCTTTCCCTCCACACGCCCGACGTCAAAGGCGGGGCCGACGGCGTGCTCACCGACCTGCTGGATGTGGAGACCCCGGCGGCAGACCTGGTGCCCCGGTACACCGCACGAATGGTGCGGGGCGTGAAGATCGCCCCCTCCCCCAAGTGGATGCGGGAGCGGCTGCGCGCCATGGGGGTGCGGCCCATCAACAACATTGTGGACATCACCAACTACGTGATGCTGGAATACGGCCAGCCCATGCACGCCTTTGACTACCGCTACGTCTCCTCCGGGAAGATCGTAGTGCGGGAGGCGGAGGATGGGGAGACCCTCACCACCCTGGACGGCAATGTCCGTGCTCTGAAAAAGGGTATGCTGGTAATCGCCGACGACAGTAAGCCCATCGGCCTTGCGGGCATCATGGGCGGCGAAAACTCCGAAATCGTGGACGACACCGCCACAGTGGTGTTCGAGTCCGCCAACTTCGATGGCACCTCCATTCGCCAGACCGCCCTTGCCCTGGGCATGCGGACAGAGGCCTCCGGCAAGTTTGAAAAGAATCTGGATCCCATGCTCACCGTTCCCGCGGTACAGCGGGCCTGTGAGCTGGTGGAAATGCTCCGGTGCGGCGACGTGCTGGACGGCATGATCGACGTGGTGAACTATGTGCCTCAGCCCCGGACCATCCCCCTGGAGCCGGAGAAAATCAACCGCCTGCTGGGCACGGACATTTCCAAAGAGGACATGGTAATGTACCTGAACCGGCTGGAGATCCCGGTGGAGGGAGATACAGTCCTCGTTCCCTCCTTCCGTCCCGACCTGGTGCAGATGGCGGATCTGGCGGAGGAGGTGGGCCGCTCCTACGGCTACAACACCATCCCCATCACCGAGTTCAAGAACTCCACCCAGGGCGGCTACAGCGAGGAAATGAAGCTGGAAGCCCTCACCGGCACCCTCTGCCGGGGCTTAGGCTACAGTGAGATCATCACCTATTCCTTTGTTTCTCCCGCCGTTTTCGATCAGATCCGGATGCCTGTAGATTCCCCCCTGCGTAACTGCCTTCGGATCCAGAATCCCCTGGGGGAGGACACCTCCGTGATGCGCACCGTGGCTCTGCCCTCCATGTTGGAGATCCTGGCCCGGAACAGCGCCTACCACAACAAGGCGGCAAAGCTATATGAGATTGCCAAGGTATATCTGCCTCACCCGGGAAAGGAGCTGCCCGACGAGCCGAAGATGCTGGTGCTGGGCACCTACGGCACAAGCGAAACCTTCTTCAGCCTGAAGGGCGAACTGGAAGCGGTGTTTGCCGGCCTGCGGCTTAAGAAGGCTGTATACACCGCTCAGAAAAATAACCCCAGCTACCATCCCGGCCGGTGCGGGTCAATCTCCGTGGATGGGATCAGCGTAGGTGTCATGGGTCAGGTGCATCCCCTGGTGGCGAAAAACTACGGCATGGACGGGGAAATCTACTGCGCCGAGCTAAACCTCACCAAGCTTCTGACCCTGCGCCAGCCCGACGCCACCTACACCCCCCTGCCCAAGTATCCCAGCGTGACCCGGGATCTGGCACTGGTCTGCGGTGAAAGCATCACCGTCGCCCAGGCGGAGGACGTGATCACCGCCGCCGCCGGGAAGCTCCTGCGATCCGTGAAGCTGTTCGACATTTACCGGGGAGCTGGGATTCCTGAGGGCAAAAAGAGCATGGCCTTCTCTCTGGAGCTTCGGGCAGATGACCGAACCCTCACCGACGCCGACTCCGAGCAGGTGATGAGTAAGGTTCTTGCCGCCCTGAAGGACAAGCTGGACGCGGTTTTGCGGTAATGGCCGGAAAAGGGAAGCTCTGAATAAATCGGCAAGAGCTGGCAGCGAAAGATTTTGTCCCAGACAAAAGTGTTAAAAATGGAGGAATACTGTATGTA
>CAZCLX010000197.1:0-1940 GCA_964499615.1 uncultured Oscillospiraceae bacterium | reverse complement strand
CGCCCGGGGATCAGGTGATTCTTCTGGGCGGCCGTACAGGCCGGGACGGCTGCGGCGGCGCCACCGGCTCCTCCAAGAGCCACAACCTCCACTCCCTGGAGACCTGCGGTGCGGAGGTGCAGAAGGGCAACGCCCCGGAGGAGCGGAAGCTCCAGCGGCTGTTCCGGAACCCGGAGGCCTCCAAACGGATCAAGCGCTGCAACGACTTTGGTGCCGGCGGCGTGTCTGTTGCCATCGGAGAGCTGGCGGACGGCCTGCTGATCGACCTGAACGCCGTGCCCAGAAAGTACGACGGGCTGGACGGTACGGAGCTGGCTATTTCGGAATCCCAGGAGCGGATGGCGGTGGTGGTAGACCCGGAGGACGGGGAAGCGTTCCTGGCGCTGGCGGCTCAGGAGAACCTGAACGCTACCGTAGTGGCGAAGGTCACCCGGGAAAAGCGAATGGTCATGACCTGGAACGGCAGAAAAATCTGCGACATCAGCCGGGAATTCCTGAACTCCAACGGCGCCGCAAAGCATATTACCGCCGCCCCGGCGGCCCCGAAGAATTGGGAAAAGAAGCTTTCCGGGGACTTTGGGGAAAACTTCCTGGCGGTTGCCTCGGATCTGAATACCTGCTCTAAGCGGGGCCTTTCCGAGCGGTTTGACTCCACCATTGGCGCTGGGACGGTGCTGATGCCCTTCGGCGGCAAATACCAGCTTACCCCCATCCAGGCCATGGTTCAGAAAATTTCCGTGGAGAAGGGCCACACCGACGACTGCTCCTTCATGGCCTACGGCTACAATCCGGAAATCTCTACCGCGTCCCCCTACCATGGGGCGTACCTGGCGGTGGTGGAGTCCGTTTCCAAGCTGATCGCCTCCGGCGCTTCCCTCCGGGACGTTTACCTGACCTTCCAGGAGTACTTCCCCCGGCTGGGGAAGGATCCCGCCCGGTGGGGTCTGCCTATGGCGGCGTTGCTGGGCGCCTTCAAGGCCCAGGTGGAGCTGGGAGCAGGGGCCATCGGCGGCAAGGACTCCATGTCCGGCAGCTTTGAAAATCTGGACGTGCCGCCTACCCTGGTATCCTTTGCCGTCACCACCGGGAAGACTGGTGAGGCGGTCAGCCCCGAGTTTAAGACCCCCGGGCATACCGCGTGCCTGCTGAAACCGGAAGTTGACGAAAACGGTCTCCCGGTAACCGCGTCCCTGCTGGAGGTGTACCGCCAGGTGACGGAGCTGCTCCGATCCGGTGATGCCGTCTCCGCCTACACCCCCGGTATGGGCGGCATCGCGGAAGCGGTGATGAAAATGGGCTTCGGCAACGGTCTGGGCTTCACCTTCCGGGATACCTTGACCATGGAGGAGATCTTTACTCCCTGTTACGGCAGCTTCCTGCTGGAGTTGGCAGGGGAGAAGATGGTTGGAATAGAGCTGGGCGAGACCCGTGCCGACGGCTGCTTTGCTTACCGTGGGCAGAAGCTAAAGCAGAGCCAGGTGCTCTCCGCCTATGAAAATAAGCTGGAGCCGGTGTACGCTTGCAACATCCCCACCGGCAGCGCCCCCATGGGGAACTTCTCCTTTGAAGCCAAGTCCTGGACCGCGCCTGCCATCCGCAGACTTAAGCCCAAGGTGCTGATCCCCGCTTTCCCCGGCACCAACTGCGAATATGATTCCGCCAAAGCGGTGCTGGATGCCGGCGGCGAGCCGGAAATCCTGGTGGTGCGAAACCTTTCTTCCGACGCCATCTCTTCCAGCGTGGAGGAGTTTGCCGGGAAGCTGAAAGAGGCACAGATGGTGTTCATCCCCGGCGGCTTCTCCGGCGGCGACGAGCCGGACGGCTCCGGCAAGTTCATCACCGCCTTTTTCCGGGCGGCAGCCATCCGGGAGGGGGTTAACGACCTGCTGAAAAACCGGGACGGCCTGATGTGCGGCATTTGCAACGGCTTCCAGGCGCTG
>CAZCLX010000196.1:0-1950 GCA_964499615.1 uncultured Oscillospiraceae bacterium | reverse complement strand
ACTGTGGCCAAATCTCTCGCCATCGACTCTTGTCGATTTAATCAGAGGTTCCCTATTTCTTCCCGGAAAAGGCTGTACTTTTTTTGAAATTTATGATATACTCTCCCAGAACGACAGGAGGAAAACATATGCAGAACATTCTTGATTTGATTTCCGAAAAAATGCGGCAGGCGTTTGAAAACGCCGGATATGATCCCGCTTTGGGGCAGGTGACAGTGTCTAACCGGCCTGACCTGTGCGAATACCAGTGCAGCGGTGCGCTGCGAGCCGGTAAAATCTACCACTGCGCCCCCATTCAGGTGGCAAAGGCTGTGGCGGAGAAGCTGGATAATCACGATTTTGACCTGGTGGAGGCGGTGATGCCCGGCTTCATCAACCTGAAACTGTCCGGGGAATTTCTCCGGAAATATTTGGAAGAAATGCGGATCGCTCCCGATTTTGGCGTAGAGAAAACCGGGGCAGGCAAAACCGTGGTGGTGGACTACGGCGGGGCCAACGTGGCGAAGCCTCTGCACATCGGGCATCTTCGGCCTGCCATCATCGGGGAGTCCCTGAAGCGGCTTCACCGGTATCTGGGATGGAATGCCATCGGTGACGTGCACCTGGGGGACTGGGGGCTGCAAATGGGGCTCATCATTACAGAGCTTCAGTGCCGTCAGCCGGAGCTATGCTACTTTGACCCGGACTATACCGGTGAGTACCCTGCAGAGCCGCCCTTCACGCTGTCGGAGCTGGAGGAAATCTACCCCACTGCCTCCGCGAAAAAAGCCGTGGATGAGGACTTCGCGAAACGTGCTCATGACGCGACCTTCCAGCTTCAGCGGGGACACCGGGGCTACCGGGCCATCTGGCGGCATATTATGAACCTCTCTCTGGCGGATCTGCGCCGGGTTTATGATGCCCTGGATGTTCATTTTGAGACTTGGCTGGGGGAGAGCGACGCGGATCCCCTCATTCCGCCGATGATCGCGGACCTGAAAGCAAAGGGCCTGGCAGTGGAAAGCGACGGTGCCCTGGTGATGCCGGTGGCGGAGCCAGGGGATAAGAAGGAAGTGCCCCCCTGCATTCTGATAAAGTCCGACGGGGCCGCCATCTACGCCACCACTGACCTTGCCACCCTGGTTCAGCGGGAGCGGGACTACCATCCGGACAAAGTGCTGTACATCACCGACAAGCGGCAGGCCCTTCACTTCGAGCAGGTCTTCCGGGCAGCAAAAAAAAGCGGAATTGTCCCGGAAACCACCCAGCTAGAGCACTTGGGCCACGGTACTATGAACGGCAAGGACGGCAAGCCCTTTAAAACCCGGGAAGGAGGCGTCATGCGGCTGGAAACATTGCTTGCGGATATGACCGCTTTTGTCCGGGCCAAGGTTGTGGAAAACCGGATCGTGGACGAAGCGGAAGTGGACAGCACCACCGCCAAAATCACCCTGGCGGCGCTGAAATACGGCGACCTTTCCAACCAGCCTCCCAAGGATTACAATTTTGACGTGGAGCGGTTTGCCGCCTTTGAAGGCAACACCGGCCCCTATCTGCTGTACACCATTGTCCGGATCAAAAGCATTCTGTCCCGGTACGGTGCTTGGGAGAACCTTCCCATCCAGCTCCCGGCAAACGAATTTGCCAAGGATGTGATGCTCTCCATCACAAAATTTGGTCCCACTTTGGACGCTGCTCTGCGTACATCCAGCCCCAATCTGCTGGCAGCCTTCCTCTATGAGCTTGCTGGAACCGTGAATAAATTCTACCATGAAACCCGAATCCTCAGCGAGGAGGACACGTCCCTCCAGGCAGGATATATTTCCCTTATTGGTCTTGCCAAAAATGTTCTGGAGACCGGCATAGATCTGCTGGGTTTCTCCGCCCCGGAGAAAATGTAAATCGAGTAGGAGGGGCTTAAGGAAACTCTGAACAAATCGTCTGCGGCTGGATGGCGGATCTTTTGTCCCA
>CAZCLX010000195.1:0-1974 GCA_964499615.1 uncultured Oscillospiraceae bacterium | reverse complement strand
CCGTCGACCTCCAGCGTGACAGGCTGGCGTGCTAACCGACTGCACCACCGGGCCAGATAAATGGTGGGAACAACAGGGCTCGAACCTGTGACCCCATGCTTGTAAGGCATGTGCTCTCCCAGCTGAGCTATGCTCCCAACTTCGCTTGGCTCACAGGACCCCTAGCGACGGGTTTTATTATACACAGGTTCCCCCATTTTGTCAAGCACAATTTCTCACTTTTTTACAGAACTTTTCCAGAGAAGCTTTGCGGATACTTCCCTGGAAAAGGCGCCAGCTACAGACTTTCCAGGATCTTTTTCAAATCCGCCGGTGTGAAGCAATAAATCTGGTCGCAGAACTGGCAGTCTACTGGGAACTCCTTTCCCTCGGAAACCATCTCCTCCAGCTCCTGCTTTCCCAGGCTGATCAGCGCCCGCTCTACCCGCTCCCGGGTACAATAGCACCGATAAGCAATGGGGGTCGTTTCCAGGAACGCCACGCCCAGACTTCCGCAGACCTCACCCAAAATGTCTTCCGGTGTCATACCCCGCTCCAACATTGGCGTTACCGCTCCGGAGCGCTGAATTCCCCGCTCCAACGCGGCAATGGTTTCTTCCGGCGCACCGGGAAGCAGCTGAATGAGATAGCCCCCTGCCACCTTTACCGTCATATCCCGGTCCACCAGGACGCCCAGGGCACAGGCGGTAGGGATCTGCTCGCTGCTGGCAAAGTAGGCGGTGATATCATCTCCGATTTCACCGGATACCAGCTGCACGGATCCGATGTACGGCTCCTTCATGCCCATATCCCGGATCACCGTCAAGGTTCCGTCTTTCCCAACAGTCGCCCCCACATCCAGTTTTCCGGCGTATTTTTCCACCAATGGCACCCTTGGCTCCGTGACGCAGCCCCGGACATTTCCCTGGGCGTCGGACACCACGGTGATGGTTCCGATGGGGCCGCCGCCCCGGATCTGCAAGGTCATGGATCCGTTATCCACCTTTTGGAGATTTCCCATCAGGGACGCGGCGGTCAGCGCTCTTCCCAAGGCTGCCGTGGCGTTGGGGCTGGTTTTATGGATCTCTGACGCCCGGCGCACCGTCTGCGTGGAGCGAATAGCGCTGACTTTTACAAACCCATCCAAAGTCATGCCCCGAACGAGATAATCTTCTGTCACTTCCTAACACCCTTTCTTGCTTTCAAATAAATTCTCTGTTCTCCGGGGCCAGGAGACTCCATCGTCCGGTCTCCGTACACGCCGATTCGGGTGAACCCCGCCCCCCGCAGGTACTGAACAAGCTGCTCCTGAGAATAGGCGTACTCCCGGTGTTCTTCAAAGCTCCGGCGCCACAGCGTCCCCTCCCGCTGAAAGAGGTCCATGCCGTAGGAGCAGATATTGGTTTCCTCAGCAAATTCCCCGCGCCACACACAGTAGACACTCTCATCCTCATCCAAAAACACCTGACCGTCCATAGCGCGAAGCTTTTCCGGCGTATTCACATCAAAAATAAAGATGCCGCCGGGGTTCAGCGCCCGGTAGATCCGGCGAAGGGCCTGGGCACAGCTTTCCGGCTCGGTGATGTAGTCCAGGCTGTCCAGAGCACACACCGCCAGGTCTATGCCCCGGGGAAGGGCCAATTCTTCCAGCCGCTGGTGAAAAAACACCGGCCTTGGTGAAATGCCTCTGGTTTTGATTTCCGCCTGGGCAAGCATATCCTCCGATAAATCCACCCCGGTGACCTGCAGCCCTCTCTGGGCCAGCAGTGCCGTGACGGAGCCGGTTCCGCAAGCCAGATCCGCCGCCGTCCGTATTTTCAATTTCTCTGCCTCGATCAGCCGAAAGTAAAAATCCACCACTGCCTTGTAATCCACGTCGTTTGTCAGCCGGTCATAGCTTTCCGCCAGTGTGCCGTAGGCTCCCATGTATTTTCCCTCCGTAATCGAGTAGGAGGCTAGTTACCTAGCCGACCTCTCACACCACCGTGCGTACCG
>CAZCLX010000194.1:0-1976 GCA_964499615.1 uncultured Oscillospiraceae bacterium | reverse complement strand
CAATCTGAAATGGCTGCACAAGGCACTGAGCAATCTGAAAGCGTTCCTGACCGGAACCTACCATGGACGGTGTGAGAATCTCCAGAGCTACTTGAACGAATACTGCTTCCGCTTCAACCGCAGGCATTCCACTGACCAACTCTTTGCCAGATTGACCCGGGCTGTCGCTGTTTCCGCTATTGCTGACGAAAGCCGATATGCACATAATATAATTTTTTATTGATAAAATTATTGCTTATCCACCTTTTTATATCGATACACACAACCGCCAGACGCCTTTTGGGACGCCTGGCGGCTATTACAGCTTTTTGCTTTTTACAAATCATAATACCAGGCGAATTCCGCCGGGTGGGGGATGCGGCTGATTTCGCTGCTGTCGGCGCGCATAGTGCGGATCCAGGTGCGGATCAAGGCCTCCGGGAAAACGCCGCCGGCGGTGAGATAGTCGTGATCCTGCTCCAGAGCGTCCAGCGCCTCATCCAATGTCGCGGGAAGATGACCCAGCTTGGCCCGCTCCTCCTCGGGCATTTCGAAGAGATTAAAGTCGAAAGGCCCCCAGTTATGACCAGCCGGATCAATTTTGTTCCGGATACCGTCCAAACCGGCCATCAGAATGGCGGCATAGGCATAGTAGGGGTTGCATGTGGCGTCGGGATTGCGCAGCTCGAAGCGTTTCTTGTCCGGAGACTTGACATAGGCAGGGATCCGAATCACGGCGCTGCGGTTGGCCATGGCATAGCCGATGGTTACCGGGGCCTCGAAGCCAGGGACAAGACGCTTGTAGGAATTGGTGGAGGGGTTCGTCAATGCGCACAGACTGCGGACATGGGTCAGCAGACCGCCAATGAAATACATGGCGGTTTGGCTCAGCTGGGCGTAGCCGTTTTCGTCATAGAATACAGGTTTCCCCTCTTTTTTCAGCAGCATATGCACATGCATACCGTTGCCTGCCTCCCCGTAGATGGGCTTGGGCATCAGGGTGGCGGTCATGCCGTTTGCGGCGGCGCAGTTGCGAATGACGTATTTGGTAGCCAGGGTTGCGTCTGCCAAACGGGTCATTTCTCCCAGCTCCACTTCAATTTCCAACTGGCCGGAGCCGCCTACTTCGTGGTGGTGGTACTTTACATCAACGCCCCACTTTGCCAAATTCAGGCAGATCTCGTTGCGGAGGTTGAAGGTCAAATCATTGGGTTGGTCAGTGTGATAGCCCTCCTTCGGGCGGGTGTGGAAACCGTTATTTTCTTCCACAGAAGCGCCGGAAGACCAAACGGATTCCCGGGAATGGAGCTTGTATCCGATTTCATTGGGCTTTTCGGTACAGCTCATACCGTCGAAAATGTGGAATTCATACTCCGGCCCGATGATCATTTCGTCGGCAATGCCGCTTTCCCGCATATAGGCCACGGCACGCTTTGCAACGTTCCGGGGGTACTGATCAAAGGGGCGGTTAAAAGGGTGATCGATTACCATCACGTCGCCGATCATGGACAGGGTGGGCGCTTTCACAAAGGGATCCACCACGGCGGAGGAGATATCGGGAATAAAGACCATATCACTGTTCTCCACCTCGGCGTAGCCGTAGTTGGAGCCGTCGAAACCAATGCCGCTTACCAAGGTATCCTCGGTAAACCGGGAGGCGGGAATGGAAAGGTGACGCCAGCGCCCCCGCAGATCGGTCATTTTGAAATCAACAAATTGAATGCCCTGATCCTGGATAAAATCCTGAACCTGCTGAATATTTTGAAACATGCGCTGCCTCCTGAAGAATCTTTTTTGACGTGCGGAAACAGTTTGACCGTGGTATGAGGACACAAACCCTACTCAGGCCACATCATTGTGAACCCCTCCTTGCCCCCATTATAAGGTATAATGCACGGAAAAGTCAAGCGTAATTCCATGCATTTGGGGGAAACTGCACAATTTAGGAAGCTCTGAATAAATCGGCAAGAGCTGGTGGCGAAAGATTTTGTCCCAGA
>CAZCLX010000193.1:0-1993 GCA_964499615.1 uncultured Oscillospiraceae bacterium | reverse complement strand
ACTACCATTTCCGGGAGTGGATCTTTGCCCGTCAGCGCTATTGGGGAGAGCCGGTTCCCTGCGTCTATACTGAGGACGGCAAAACGGTGTTCCTGCCTGACGAGGAGCTGCCCCTGATACTGCCGGAGTTGGAAGACTACAAGGGCCGGGGCGGCAAGGCGCCTCTGGAAAACGCCACGCAGTGGAAGCAGTATGACCGGGGCGGCGTCAAAGGCGTCCGGGAGACTTCTACCATGCCTGGCAGTGCCGGTTCCTCTTGGTACTATATGCGCTATATTGATCCTAGGAATGAGAAAACCTTCTGTGACCCGGAGCTGTTAAAGCACTGGATGCCGGTAGATCTTTACATCGGCGGCCCGGAGCACGCGGTAGGGCATCTGATATACTCCCGGATCTGGAACCGGTTCCTCTACGACCAGGGTCTGTCCCCGGTGAAGGAGCCTTTCAAGAAGTTGGTTCATCAGGGGATGATCCTGGGAGAGAACGGCATCAAGATGGGTAAACGCTATCCGGAATTTGTGGTCAATCCCAGCGACGTGGTGCGGGATTACGGCGCGGACACCCTGCGGCTGTATGAAATGTTTATGGGTCCGCTGGAGGTTTCCAAGCCCTGGAGCACCACCGGCGTGGCAGGCGCAAAGAAATTCATCAACCGTGTCTGGAATTTCTTCACAGAAAGCGGCAACATCACCGATACCGATGACGGGAAGCTGACGAAGGTCTATCACCAGACGGTGAAGAAGGTCACCTCCGACTTTGAATCCCTGGGATTCAATACCGCCATTGCACAGATGATGGTATTTGTGAACGAAGTGTACAAGAACGGCTCCTGCCCAAGACAGTACGCCGAGGGCTTTATCAAAATGCTCTCCTGTATCACCCCCCACGTAGGCGAAGAGATTTGGCAGATTCTGGGTCACAGCAATACCATTGCCTTCGAAAGCTGGCCCACTTATGACGAAAGTAAGTGCAAGGATCAGGAGGTCGACATTGCCGTCCAGGTCAATGGCAAGATGCGGGGTACCGTGCGGATGGACGCGGATCTTCCTGATGACGCGGTAGTGTCTGCCGCTATCGCAGACGAAAAAATCGCCCGGTTCCTGGAAAAGCAAGGGGGAGAGCTTCGGAAAACCATTGTGGTCAAAAACAAGCTGGTGAACCTGATCGTGAAATAATTTGCGTCTTTCGGGAAAATTAAAGAATTCTTCCTTGACTTTTGGGGAAAGAGACTTTATAATGTACAAAGTCAATAAGGTCCTGAAAGCGTCCTGGATTTAGCCGGACGCGTCGGAGGGAGGGAAAACAATGTCTGAAATTCGCGTGAAGGAGAACGAGTCTCTCGAGAGCGCTCTGCGCCGGTTTAAGCGCAGCTGCGCCAAGGAGGGCGTTATTGCCGAGGTCAAAAAGCGCGAGCATTACGTCAGCCCCAGCCTGAAGCGCAAGCAGAAGTCTGAAGCTGCTCGTAAGAACAAGAGAAAGTTCTATTAAGCTCCCTCGTGTCTCAAAATCCAAAGCCGCTCCGGTTCATTCCGGGGCGGCTTAAATCTTATACGGAGGGTCGGAAGACCATAGCCCTTCAAGAGAAGACTTTTTCGTCCACCGTTACGGGCAGTGGGAGACAGATAGATAATCGATTTGTGGCGGCGCTCTGTGCCGTTTTCCCTGTCCTATACAGGCTGCCCACAATTTTTTGGAAGCTATCTTTCTCCGTATTTTAGCCCATATTCATACATTTTCCTGCAAAGTGCTCGGTTATGGACTGCGACGCGGAGAGAATTGCTTCTACATCCGGATCTTCATCCTGACAGCCAAGCTTATACTGATATTCAATAAAAATGTTTAATCCGCAGGATTGAACATTTTTATATGAAGATCATAATGAGACGGATTTTCGCTATTTTCCATTCCGAAAATAGCGAAAATGACAGCGCCGCAAGGAGTCAAGTCCAAATTTGTGTGTAAATTGCCTTAGGTATAATCAGGAAGAGGCTGC
>CAZCLX010000192.1:0-2004 GCA_964499615.1 uncultured Oscillospiraceae bacterium | reverse complement strand
GAAAGATTTTGTCCCAGACAAAAGTGTTAAAAATGGAGGAATACTGTATGTATTTTCCATTTTTAACACTGCATGGATGGGACAAAAGATCCGCCATCCAGCCGCAGACGATTTGTTCAGAGTTTCCTTAACATTTTGATTGAATATCAGTATGAATTTGTGCGCTCACCGGGCGAACAAATTTGAAGCTGCCGGGGCGTGCCTGGCAGCTTCGTGAAAAACGCTACTGTTTGCTGAAATCCGGCATAAACACGTTCACATCCACGTCGCCTTGGATGCCTGGTACCTTGCCGGTGCAGGTGTACTGCCACATTTCCACCCGGTAGGGGTAGGTCATCCGATCCTGGTACAGAGCCAGCCAGAAGGGGTAGTCCTCCAGTTCGTGGAGATAGATCAGGTTCCGGGACTGCGACCAGTTGAAGTAGACCATAGGCTGGTAGCCCTTTTCCTCCATCACCTGGCAGAAGTGGAGCAGGCAGTCCGTTAGCGTCCGGGCGTCCATATTTACCGTTCGCGCGGATTCGTTGACCACTTCCCAGTCCAGAACGATTGGCATATCCAGATGGGTGTCCCCCAGAATGTTCAGCAGGAAGTCGATCTCCTCATCTACCTCTTGGATGTTCAGAGCCTGGGAGAAGAAATACGCGCCCACCGCAAGCCCCGCTTTGGAAGCGCCGGACAGATTCTGCTTGGCGTACTGATCCTCCACCATTTTTCCGGCCTTACCGTAGCCCCGATAACCCAGGCGGACAATGGCAAACCGGATACCGGAATCCGCCACCTGTTCCCAGTCCACATCTCCCTGATAAGCGGAAACGTCGATGCCAGGGTAGCTGTCCTGCTTGGTGCAGACCAGGTAATTGTCCCGGTTATACTGAAAATCCCGCTGGTTGTAGGGGTTCTTTTCCGGCGGAATGGTGGGCACGGCGGTTTCCTCCGGTTCGGTCTCAATGGGATCGGCCTTTAGAATGTCCTCCTCCTCCACATGCTGATGGTGGGCCAGGGCTTCCGGATCCTCCTCGGATGCCCGGAAATAGGGGACAGACAGCACCAGCACCGTCACCAGTGCCACGGCGGCAAGGAGGGCAATGACCCCCAGCGCCTTTTCCGCCCGACGTTTCGGCCTAGGCGGGCGATCGTCCTCCACCCAGTCGCCATATTCATCATAATCGTCATATTTCTCTTCCGTCTCTGTGCTGCCGGAAGGAGTTTCCGCCTCGGGTGGAAGGGTCAGATTCTTCTCTTCCTGGCTGGCAGGTGTCTGCATGGGATCACCTCCTAAATAATATATTATTATAGCATAGTTCGACACACTTTCCAAGTGGAGATTTCCGGAAGCAGTAAAAAAACGCAAATCTTAAACATTCCGTAAATAATGCCTTGGAGCGGTTGAAATCCAAAAAGAATGCAATATAATGAGAGTGTAATTTCTCAGCGCGCTTATAGAGCGCCGGTATAAGGTGATAAAATGAGCAGTTTTAGAAATTGGATGAGGGGTTTTTCCGCGAGACTTTCCCAGTGGTTCCGGAGGTTTATGACCGGGCGGTACGGCACGGATCGGCTGAATATGGTGATCCTCTGCGCCGGGCTGGCGGCCAGCGTGATTTCCGCTTTTTCCGGCGGAACCAAGGTGAGGATCGTCTTCTGGCTGCTGAGCTATGGGCTGATGTTCTGGGCGATTTTTCGCTGTCTGTCCCGCAACACCTATAAGCGTTACCAGGAGAACCGGCGGTTTCTGATGTTTTTTGACAAGCTGAAGGATCGGAAGCACCGGTACTTCACCTGCCCCAAATGCCGCCAGACGGTGCGGGTACCCAAGGGAAAGGGGAAAATTGCCATCACCTGCCCAAGGTGCAAGGAAAAGTTTGTCCGTAAGACATAATTCCCTATATTCCGGCAAAAAATGCGCCCCTGGTATTGGAAAATCCAGTACCGGGGGCGTGATTTGCGCGCCCGGTGAGCGCACGTTCTAACGGGTGAAAGACCCGAATCCGCCCGGCAGTG
>CAZCLX010000191.1:0-2169 GCA_964499615.1 uncultured Oscillospiraceae bacterium | reverse complement strand
CATGGAATCAGGCAGTTTTCGAAAAGGGTCGTGAAAGATCATTCCAGATTAGGCCCTCCCCACCAGGGAGCGTGAACGCTCCCTGGTGGGGAGGGCGGAGCGGCGGGCAGTGCCCGCCGTGGAAATTAGTCGCACGGTGAGACGCATTTCGGCAGCTGCCCCGATTCAAAATCAAAGGCGGGGGCAAGCACCCCTGGGGCTTGCCCCCGCCTTAATTACCATTCTGCAAACCCGCCCAGGGGTCCCGCAGGACTTCCTTCGCCATTTTCTGACTCGCTTTATCTTCGGTCTGTGCGGCGACCTTTTGGAGATACAGCTTTGCCTTAGTATTGTCCACCGCCGTGCCCTCGCCCTTGTAGTACATCAAGCCGCAGCTGCATTGGGCGGCGGCGTGGCCCTGTTCGGCGGCTTTCTCATAGAACGCTAATGCTTCATCAAATTTATTTGCGTCTTCAGCAACTTTCGCCTGTATCATCAGACCGTCAGCACCTTCCCACTAGGCCCCATACTCCGGGTCCTTGGGGGAGAGGGTGGGTTTCAATTCGTCCGTATCCAATTTGATAAACCGCTTGTCATCTTTTTTGAAGTAGGAACAGAAGTCGCTGTACACGCCCATATTCAGCAAACGAATTAGAGGACTGCTGTTGTCTGTCCAAGATTTTTCGTTATATTTTTTGAAAAAGGCGCTGTCCAGTTCATGCTCTTTCGTGCCCTCATGCACCAGCGCCAGCTGCCCCAGTAGGTAACGGATATTCGCCCGGTTCTTTTTCAGAGCTTCCTCGTTCCACTCCGTGGTCCCATCCTCGTTTGACTTGCCGCAATCACCGAAGATCTTCTGGACATTGCCCTTGTTTAAGTCTAACACACAGGAAGGATATTTCTTCACGGAATCGAGTAAAGCGTCCAATTCCTCCAGATCAACGTTATCAAATAATCCCCACAGCACAAACCTCCCAACACAAATATAGTCCCATTATAAAGGCGGGAGGGGGAAATTGCAAGGGCAGGAACCGAAATTCCCGCCCCTGTCTGTCAAAAAATCAGCTCTTACCGCCCGCCCCGGTCAAGGGAGCGCCGGGGCCGGAGAGCCAGTCGGCGGCCAGCACACCGAACAGATTTAAAAGCCGGTTCAGCCCGCCAACTTCGTTTTGGAAACCGCCAGAGACCAGACCGCAGACTTACAACGGTTTATTGACCGGGCAAAGCAGGTCACGCAGCTTACCGAGCTTACGCCGGAGATTGTCCACGAATTTGTGGAGAAGATTATCGTCCACAAGCCCGAAAAGATAGACGGCAAACGCTATCAACAGGTGGACATGCTGCTAAACGATCGGGAGGCCACCGAGCGCACCACCACCCTGGAGAACTCTCTGGAGAGCCACTTCATGGCCCTGGCCGCGGAGGAGTCGAGGCTGCATGGCGGCAGGGTCATCGACCTGGAAGAATTTAAAAAGCAATAATTTACATCATAAAAAAGCCTTCTCAAGGGAGAAGGCTTTTTATGTGCGGGCTTATGAGCGGTTGACCGCCTTTTTGATGGCCTGGAAGGTCTCCTCGCTGATGACATGCTCGATGCGGCAGGCATCCTCGGCGGCGGTTTTTTCGTTGATGCCCAGGCTTTTCAGCCAATCCGTAAACAGGGTATGGCGCTCGTAAATGCCCTCGGCAATCTTCCGGCCCTTCTCCGTCAGAAGGATGGAGCCGTCGCCGTCTACAGTAATGCACCCCTGCTGCCGTAGGTTTTTCATTGCCACGCTGACGCTGGGCTTGGAAAATTCCAGCTCTGCCGCGATGTCGATGGAGCGCACGATCTTGTTGCGCTGCTCTAAAATGAGGATGGTTTCCAGATAGTTTTCCGCGGATTCCTGTATCCTTGCCACGTTTTCTCCTCCTTTACGGCTTTCTTATCTCCATTATACGGCCTTTTCGCGCGGATTGCAAGCCTGATCCTTTCGGCGCCCCGCGCAATGGGGCTGTCGGAAGGACCGGCAGGCCGGCGCCCGCCAAAAGGCCACTCACGTGTCATTCCTCAGCTGCGCGGCGATGCTTTCGCGCTTTCCTATCTGTTTCAAATTCTACTTTGCGGGCCATTTTTGTTGCAAATTCGAAGTTGCTGTGCTATAATATCTTGATATTGATAGCATTGGCAGGGCTGGCCGTTCAGCAAAG
>CAZCLX010000190.1:0-2198 GCA_964499615.1 uncultured Oscillospiraceae bacterium | reverse complement strand
GGGACAAAAGATCCGCCATCCAGCCGCAGACGATTTGTTCAGAGTTTCCTTAGCGATCACGCAAAAATTCCCCCTTCACCGAAAGCGGCTTACGCTCGGATGAAGGGGGATTCTTTACTTGCATAGGGGCAACGGCTCGGTGCGTGCTTTTCCCGGATTTGGGCATTACCCGTGCAGCCCACGTTCCTGCCGATCCATGTCTTCCACGACAATGTCGAAAATCTCACCCAGGGTGGAGCAGTATTCCAGCACTTTCCATGGCTCGTTGGTATGGTAATGAATTTTGATCAGTTCCTCGTCACCAACCGCCAGGAGACAGTCGCCTTGGAAATGGCTCCGAAAATATTCGTTGATTGCGTCCTCGTCCAGGTTTTCCCCTTCGATTAGCATCTGTGTGTCATACCGGAATTCCAGCATATCTTTTCCTCCACTTTACGCTCCTGCCCGACGGCGGTGTCCGCTTTTGCGGCGTGGCTCGCCCTTGGCAGTGAAGAAAACCATGGCGGAAATGTTGACCGCTAAGGTTGCCAGCAGCGCCAGAACACCCTGCCATATGAGGCATTTTACCGCTTTCCACACCATGTCCATGGCTTCCATTCCGGAAAAGCTGCTGGATATCATCCACATCACAACGGTTAGGATCAGACCCAATCCGGCAAACAGCAGCCCGGCGATTCGCTGGGCAAACCGCCACGCCTGGACGCTGCCCATGCCGTAGTAGCACCGATAGCCGATATAGTGGTTGGCTTCCTTCGGGGTTAGGAACAGGTACACAAGGCCCATCACCAGCAGGACGACCGGCCCCACGATCACGGCAATCCGGCATACCAGTTCCACCTTCCCAAGGACGGTGGAAAGATCCGGCAGCAGGGACGCCGGTTCAAAATTATCCATCAGCTCTTTGATGGCATCTATATTCAGCGCGGCCTCGGTGGCCGCAGTGGCTTCTGTGCTCATTATTTTTCCTCCAGGAATTTGCTGATCTCCCGCATAAAGCTGTTTGCGTCCTGGAACTGGTGATAGATGGAGGCAAAGCGGATGTAGGCAACCTCATCCAGGTACTTTAGCTTCTCCATGACCATCTCGCCCAGCTTGTCGCTGCTGATCTCCCGCTCCAGGGTGTTTTGAATGGTCTGCTCAATTTCCGTGGTGATCCGATCCAGATCCGTCACATCCACCTTCCGCTTGTCGAAAGCCCGAATCATGCTGTTGAGGATTTTGTTCCGGTCAAAGGACTGCCGGGATCCGTTGCGTTTTACCACAATGATAGGCAGCGTCTCCACCACCTCGTAGGTGGTGAACCGCTTCTGACAGCGCATACACTCCCGACGGCGGCGGATGCTCAATCCATCTTCAGAGTGGCGGGAATCCACGACCTTGCTTTCCTGGTCGCCGCAATACGGACATTTCACAATCATACACTCCTTTTCTGCCAGACAGGCAGCGCACCGGCAAGGTTCTTTTTTATTGGATATTTGCCAGGTACAACCGTATTATACCAAAGTTTGGATACACTGTCCAGTATTTTTTCGTTTCTTCATAGAGAATTAAGGTAAAATCCCTTGCTTTTTTCCAAATCTTTCTGTAAAATGGTGGAAATATATTCATTCCCATCCGTGAAAGCGGAGGCTGGGGAGCGAGGAGACGCTATGAAAAACCGTATTCTGTACGCCGCCTGGGGCGGATTGTTTCTAATTTGCGCCGGGTTGGGTTTTCTTTCGGAGCCTGCCGGGTGGGTTCAGGGAATTCTGACCGTGGTTTCCCTGCTGTTTTTTGTGCCCCCGGCTCTGCTGCTGCGGGAGGCGCATACCCGGAAAAGGCCGGAAACGGCGGCACTGGTCGGAAACCTGGCGGCTCTGTCCCTGGGCATGACCCTGATTCTTCTGATGCTGAACATTCTCTCCGCCTTCTGGTCCGAGCGGGTGGGGATGTTTCTCCACGGTCTGCTTACAGTGGTGTCCGCCCCTATGGTTGCCAGCGGCTACTGGGTGCTGAGCCTGTTCCTGTGGGCCTGCCTGCTGCTGTCCTCCCTGGGGATCCGGAAAAAATTGAGATAAGCCAGATTGCAAATCGCCGCCGCAAGCAATTGCGGCGGCGTTGGTTCTGATACTGTTTCCTGGTAAAATAGTTTCATTTTACCAGGAAGACATTGCCTTGCGGCGCTGTCATTTTCGCTATTTTCGGAATGGAAAATAGCG
>CAZCLX010000189.1:0-2250 GCA_964499615.1 uncultured Oscillospiraceae bacterium | reverse complement strand
CCGGAACGCCGGGGTCGGCGTTCCCTACGCAAAGACGGCTTGCTGAGTTAAGCCGGTAAGCACATCCCGTTTTTCATACTGCACCGGTGAAGCAAAAGATCCGCTGTCAGCCGAAGCCGAATTGTTCATGGCTTTCTAGGAAGGAGGGATCCCTAACATGAACCTGACAGACCCTGTTACCGTCCTTTCCGGTATCGGCAAAACCCGGGCAAAACTGTTTGCCAACCTCAATATTTTTACCTTGGAGGATCTGATCTGCTACTATCCCAGAGGCTACGAGGACCGGACAAAAATCGTGCCCATTTGCCGCATGGAGATTGACAACCCCGCCTGCTTCCAGGCCATGGTGATGAACACCCCCAGAACCGCCCACATCCGCAAGGGTCTCGACATGACCAAGGTTCAGGTAGCGGACACCACTGGGCGGCTGAATCTAACCTTTTTTAACTCCCGCTTTGCTGCCGAAAACCTCCAGTACGGCAGGGAATATATCTTCTACGGGACGATCACCGGAGACTACGCCGGATACGGTGTCACAAATCCGGTGTTTGAAAGCCCGGACGCCCCCGCCATCACCACCCGGCGGATCCTGCCCATCTATCCCCTCACCGCCGGTCTTACCAACGCGGCGATAAGCCGTGCGGTAAAGCAGGCCCTCAGGGTGTGCGAAATGCCAAAGGAGATCCTGCCGCCGGAGATCCGGGATGCCTACGGAATTTTACCGGCGGAGGAGGCCTACCGTGCCATCCATGAACCTCAGTCCATGGAGGAGGCGGAGGCGGCAAAAAGAAGGCTGGTTTTTGAGGAGTTCTTCGTGTTTTCCGCCGGGCTGGCTCTGACCCGGGCCGCCCGGGAGGGAAAGCGATGCCCGCCCTGGGAGGACATCGACCTGTCCCCATTTTACGGCGCCCTTCCCTTCTCCCTCACCGCCGCCCAGAAGGGAGCCATCGGCGAAATTCTGGCGGACTTTCAGAAAGGGATCCCCATGAACCGGCTGATTCAAGGGGACGTAGGCAGCGGCAAAACCATGGTGGCCGCCGCAGCTGCCTACTGTGCTGTGAAAAACGGCTTCCAGGCTGCGCTGATGGCCCCCACGGAAATCCTGGCAGAGCAGCACTATGAAAGCTTAAAGAAGCTATTCTCCCCTCTCGGCGTTTCTCTGGGGCTGCTTACCGGATCCATGTCTCCCAAGGAAAAGCGGGAGATCCGGGAAAAGCTTTCTTCCGGGACGCTTTCCTTCATCGTGGGAACCCACGCCCTGCTGTCAGACAGCACGGTATTTCACCGTCTGGGGCTTGTGATCACTGACGAGCAGCACCGGTTCGGTGTTAACCAGCGCAGCCGCCTGGGGGCCAAGGGTGACAGTCCCCATCTGCTGGTTATGTCCGCTACCCCCATCCCCAGAACCTTGGCACTGCTGATGTACGGGGATCTGGATGTGTCCGTCTTAAACGAGCTGCCCCCAGGCAGAACTCCGGTGGACACCTTTCTGGTAGGAGAAAGCTACCGGGCAAGGATCAACGCCTTTATCCGTAAGCAAGTGGAAGCGGGGCACCAGTGCTTCATCGTCTGCCCGGCAGTGGAGGAAAACCAGGAGCTGGGGGTGAAATCCGCCTCTGTCTGGGCGGAGACGCTGCAAAAAACCGTTTTCCCGGATCTGCGGGTCTGCCTGATCCACGGGCAGCTGCCCGGGGCGGAGAAGGAAAGCATCATAGCCTCCTTCTCCCGGGGAGAAAGCGACATCCTCGTTGCCACTACGGTGATCGAGGTAGGGGTAGACGTACCCAATGCCACGCTGATGGTCATTGAGGACGCGGATCGGTTCGGCCTGAGCCAGCTTCACCAGCTTCGGGGCCGGGTAGGCCGGGGCTGTGCCAAAAGCTACTGCATCCTCACCACCCACAATCGGAATCCGGAGACCGTCCAGCGGCTGAAAGCCCTGTGTAAAACGAACGACGGCTTTCGGATCGCCGAGGAGGATCTCCGGCTTCGAGGTCCGGGGGACTTTTTCGGCTCCCGGCAATCCGGGCTTCCCGCCTTCCGGGTGGCAGACCTGAACTTTGATATGGAACTGCTAAAACAGGCCCAACAGGCCTCCGCCCAATGGATTGACCGGGAAGGAACCGCCGAAACCCTGGAGGCGGAGGCCCTCCGGACACGGGTCGCGGAGCTGTTCCGCCGATCCGAAGGAACTATGAACTAAGGAAACTCTGAACAAATCGTCTGCGGCTGGATGGCGGATCTTTTGTC
>CAZCLX010000188.1:0-2316 GCA_964499615.1 uncultured Oscillospiraceae bacterium | reverse complement strand
TGTCTGGAACAAAATCTTTCGCCACCAGCTCTTGCCGATTTATTCAGAGCTTCCCAAAGTCCAAAAGCTACACGGAATTGGATGCAGAAAATGGGGTGGACAGGATGGAAGAAAAAAACTGGCACCGTATCTGAGGAAGCACCGGGAAGAGCTGGTAAGCTCCATACTGGACGGGAGATACCGTCCGAATCCCGTGCGGCAGGTAGGGATACCCAAAGAGAACGGGAAGACAAGAGGATTCGGGATACCAACAGATTCTTTCTTGACGATTACCTGAAAGTAACAGCGTAAACCTGGAAACCGCCGGATACCGAACGGTATGTACGGTGGTGTGAGAGGTCGGGGCGACTTCCTAGTCAGCCCCTTCAACTCGATTGATAGCAGAATATGTGACTTCCAATGGATCCCCATACATTTTCATTGACCGGGTAGGTGGCGAAATGGTAGACGTCTATTGGGAGAATGTAGGGTCCTGACAATGCGTCCTTGATAGCGTCATACTGAGCCTGGGAAGGCTTTGCCTCATCCAGGTATTCGGTGGAAGGAAACTGGTTGGAGGAAAAAAGAACTTTCTGGAGGGTGTTAGGGAAGCTGTCAGAAACCATCCGGTTGAAAATTACCTCCGCAATTGCCTGCTGACCTTCCGCGGATTCTCCCCGGGCTTCCACCCAGATCACCTTTGCCAGAAGGGTTCGCTCTTCCTCCGTCAGAGAAATATCCGGATAGCGAGGCTCTACATCAGGCTTTTCCTCAATGTAAATAAACGGATCTTCCGGCATAGCGGAAGCGTCATAGATCCAGCCGCCGCTGTAGCCCTGAATGATATAGGTGTCAGAAAAACCGGAAGAAAATCCGTCTTTTAGATTCCATTTGCTGTAATTTGGCTGATAGGGATCGTTGACAAGAAGTTTCCCTTCCTCATTTACCCCTGCCAGGACAATAAAATGCTCGCTTCCGGTAAAATAGGAATTTTGATTCAATAAGACAATGGCAAGGCTGCCGTCCCGCACTGCGGCCAAAGTTTCCCGTACGTCACTGGCCCGCTTCCAGGGCAGCTGGAGCATATCGGAGGCGTGATCCAACCGTTGAATATTGTTCTGACCATAGCCGCCGAAATAGTCCGCCAGAACGTCCGGCGTGTATTCGTAGCCGGTGAGGTAGGTGGCAACCATTGCCAAAGAGGTGATGCAGGCACCGCTGGATGCAATCGTTCCGTTTCCAAACAACGTATCCGGGTAATCCGTTTGATAAAAAAGAGGCACAGAATCGTAATGAACTCGTTCCGGCGCGGTTTCTTCCGTCGGCTGTGTTTCTGCTGGCTGCGCTTCCACCGGTTGCGTTTCCACCGGTTGCGTCTCCGGTGCTTCTGTGGTTGGAATGATTTGCGGTACAGTGGTCTCAGACAATTCCGGGTGGGTGTTCGGCAGCTCTGTGATTTCCGTTGGGGCAGAGAAAATCTCGGTTTGCTCCGACGGGTGGTTCAGAATGGCCCCGCGAAGAAGAACCACCGCTGCCAAAACAAACACGACGGAGAAAAGAAGCAGAAAAAAGGAAATCAGGATTTTTCTAAAATGTGTCATAACGTTATACCAAAAGTGTGCTGCGGTACGGATTTGTCGCGGTTTTCTATATAGATGCGAACAGGCAATCAAGAGAGAACTTTTTTGCTGGTGTCAGCAGTTTCACAGTGATTAGAAAACAATGACCTACGCGAGTCCCACTGCTGCCTGCTAAGGAAACTCTGAACAAATCGTCCGCGGCTGGATGGCGGATCTTTTGTCTGGGACAAAATCTTTTGCCGCCAGCTCTTGCCGATTTATTCAGAGCTTCCCTAATTGCTATTCTCAGCTGTTTCCTCGGTATAAATGAAGGGATCCTCCGGCATGGCGGAAGCGAAACCGTTGAAGGAAAAAATCCCCGTGGAGTTCGGCTCCACGGGGAGAAGTATGGTTTGCAATTACAGCAGGGTGGAGAAGAACTTAATGGTCCGGACCATCTGGCTGGTGTAGGAGTTCTCGTTGTCATACCAGGAGACGACCTGAACCTGAGTGCAGCCGTTGTCCATAGGCAGAACCATGGTCTGGGTGGCATCAAACAGGGAGCCATAACGCATGCCGATGACGTCGGAGGAGACAATCTCGTCCTCGTTGTAGCCGAAGGACTCGGTGGAAGCGGCCTTCATGGCGGCGTTGATCTGCTCCTTGGTCACGTTGCCTTCCACAACCGCGTTCAGGATGGTGGTGGAGCCGGTGGGGGTGGGAACACGCTGGGCAGCGCCGATCAGCTTGCCGTTCAGCTCGGGGATAACCAGGCCGA
>CAZCLX010000187.1:0-2360 GCA_964499615.1 uncultured Oscillospiraceae bacterium | reverse complement strand
TGGATATCCACTGCGGCGGCATTGACAACGCCTTCCCCCACCATACCAACGAGATTGCTCAGTCGGAAAGCTACCTGGGTCACAAGTGGTGCAATTTCTGGTTCCATGTCCACCATCTGAACACCGACACCGGTAAGATGAGCAAATCCAAGGGAGAGTTCCTCACCGTTTCCCTGCTGGAAGAAAAGGGGTACGATCCCATGGCATACCGGCTGTTCTGCCTCCAGAGCCACTACCGGAGAAACCTGGTATTTAATTGGGAGAACCTGGATAACGCCGCTGCCGCCTATGAAAAGCTGATCACAAAAATCGCTTCTCTTCGCCCGGAGGGAGACGTTGACCCGGCGGCGCTGGATGCCCTGCGCCAGCGGTTCCAGAACGCCCTGAACGGGGATCTGAACACCTCCCTGGCTGTCACCGCCGTTTACGACGTGCTGAAAGCCAAGTGCTCCGACGCCACCAAGCTGGCGGCGCTGGAGGAATTTGACCGGGTGCTGTCCTTGAATCTGATACAGGCGGCCCAGGCCCTCCGCGCCCGTGAGAAGGCAGAGGAACAGGCAAGCGCCGACCCGGAGATCGACGCTATGGTTGCCGCCCGGGCTGAGGCAAAGAAGGCGAAGAACTTCGCCGAGGCGGATCGGATCCGGGATGAACTAAAGGCAAGAGGCATCGAGATCATCGACACCCCTCAGGGGGCAAAGTGGAGAAAAGTATGAAGCTTCTGATTCTGGACGGCAACAGCGTCATCAACCGGGCGTTTTTTGGGGTTAAACCCCTGACCACCCGGGACGGAATGTACACCAACGCCATTTACGGATTTCTGAATATTTTGGAGCGGATGGAGAAGGAGGAGCAGCCTGACGGGGTGTGCGTTGCCTTCGACCTCCACGGTCCAACCTTCCGCCATTTGCGGTACGACGGCTACAAGGCCACCCGCCACGGAATGCCGGAGGAGCTTGCCCAGCAGATGCCGGCGATGAAGGATGTTCTTCGGGCAATGAACATTCCCATCTACGCATGCCAGGGCTGGGAGGCGGACGATGTGATCGGAACCGTGGGGAAGATCTGCGGAAATAACGGCTGGGAGTGCGTCATTGTCACGGGAGACCGGGACAGCCTCCAGCTCATCAATGAGCACGTTCACGTGAAGCTGGTGATCACCAAGTCTGGGCATACCGACGCCACCCTTTATGATGAGGCACTGTTTCGGGAGGAATACGGCTTTGAGCCGAAAAAGCTGATTGACCTGAAAGCCCTGATGGGAGACGCTTCGGACAATATTCCCGGCGTTGCGGGAGTCGGGCCGAAAACCGCCGGGGAGCTGCTGAAGAAATTTGGCAGTCTGGACGGGGTATATGAAAATGCGGAGGATCCCTCCATCCGCCCCAAGCTCCGGGAGAAGCTGGTTGCGGGCAAAGAAAACGCCTACCTTTCCTATGAGCTTGCCACCATCCGCCCGGAGGCGCCCATCGACTTTGCCCCGGAGGATACCTTAAAGAAGGATTACAACCGCCCGGAGCTGTACCGGCTGTTCCAGAAGCTGGAATTCATCCGCCTGATCGACAAGTACGGACTTCGCGGCGCGGAGCAGGAAGAATCCGGCCCTGAGAAAAAGGTGAAAAAGCTGCCTCTCAGGGATCAAGTTCCGGGAGATACTTCCTGCTGCGCGGTATACTGCGCGGTCGATGGAAGCATGGGAATCGCCTGGGAAGACGGCGTCCGGGTACTCACTCCGATGGAAGCGCAGATGGAGCCGCAGCCTTTCCCGGCGGGAGCGGAGCTTGTGCTCCACGATGCCAAAACAGTCATGCACTGCCTGACCAGCATGGGGATCCAGTTCGGGAAAACCGTCTTTGATACTGCCCTGGCTGCCTACGATCTGAACCCGTCTCAGGCGGACTATCCCGTTTCCAAGCTGGCAACCAATTTCCTCGGTATTACGGTGGAGGACACAGATCCGGCGGCCTGCGCCGGTGCGGTCTGGCAGCTTCGGGATGTGCTGTCTCAGGAGCTGGAAAAGACCGGCATGGAGCGGCTGTACCGAACCATTGAGCTTCCTCTGTGCGATGTGCTGTTCCGGATGGAGCAGCGGGGCATTGCCATTGACCGGGAGCAGCTGGATCAATTTGGGAAAATGCTGGCAGAGCGGATCGCGGAATGCGAAGCGCTGATTTTCGGTTTCGCGGGAGGCTCTTTCAATATCAATTCCACCAAGCAGCTGGGGGAGCTGCTGTTTGAAAAGCTGGCCCTGCCGCCGGTGAAGAAAACCAAAACCGGCTACTCCACCAATGCCGACGTGCTGGAAAAGCTGAAGGACAAGCACCCCATTATCCCTGCCATTATGTACTACCGGATTCTGA
>CAZCLX010000186.1:0-2406 GCA_964499615.1 uncultured Oscillospiraceae bacterium | reverse complement strand
TGGCGGAGAAGGAGGGATTTGAACCCTCGATACCCTTTTGGGGTATACACGATTTCCAATCGTGCGCGCTCGGCCAGCTACGCGACTTCTCCGTGCGCAGGCTTTCCAGCCGACTTGCATATCATAACGCATCAGGCGGATTTTGTCAAGTACCATTTTCATTTTTGTGACGGAAAATCTGGCTCCCGGCGGAGGGTCTTGCTGCGGCAGTTTACGCTGCCTTCCTCATAGATTTCCATCAAGCTGCCAAAGGACAGTTCCCCCATGTGCTTGGCGGTGATCAACATTTCTTTTCCCTCCCGGAGTTTTTCGTCATTATACTGCGGAAGATTCCGTTTGTCAAATGCTGTGAAGTGTAGTATAATAGAAGCAAATCTATTTAGGAGGTTCCAAGCATGAAGCGAAAAATCAATCTGTGGGACTATGCCGGGGAAATTCTCCGGGCAGTGCCGGGAGGCGTTCTGCTGACCACCAAGGCGCAAGATAAGGTTAACACCATGACCATTGGCTGGGGCACTCTGGGAACGGAATGGGCAACTCCCATCTTTACCGTCTTCGTCCGGGAGAGCCGTTACACCAAGGGGCTGCTGGATCAGAACCCGGAATTTACCATCAATGTTCCCTACGGTGCCTGTGACAAAAGCGTCCTGGGCTTGTGCGGCACCAAGTCCGGACGGGACGTGAACAAGATCCAAGCGGCGGGGCTGACCCTGGAAGCGCCGGAAGTGATCTCCGTTCCCGGGATCCGGGAGTTCCCCCTGACCCTGGAATGCAAGGTAGTTTACAAGCAGGACCAGGATCCGGAGGCCATCAGTGAGAAAAACATAGCACGGTTTTACCCAGAGGACGCTGACGGAACCACCCCCAGAACCAAAGGCGACTACCACACCGCCTACTACGGCGAAGTAGTGGCGGCATACATCATTGAGTGATTTTTCTTTCAGGCTGCCGATTCCGGCAGCCTGTATTTTACCTCTCCCCGATGAAAAGCAAATGGTTACTCATGCCCAGGCATGGGCTGATCGACGCTGTCCTTTGGGACGATCAGCCACTGGTACCAATCGCTTTTCCCGTATTTTTCCACCCAGCTTTCCACGGGTTACCTACACACTGGCGTGGGGAGGCCAAGTCAGAAACTTCGTTACCTCCAGGTCTGACGTCCAGTGATCGTACATTGCCTGGGCATTCTCCACCCTGGCCCGGCGGAGGATCAGACGCGTTATTTCAATCGTCTGGGTTCCTTTACGCGTCACTACGGTTTTCTCTCCTTTCCGGATTGTATTGGATATAGCTCAGACCGTCTTCCACGGTTTGGAACTTGGTCTCATACTTTACGGGTTTTACATAGCGGAAACCGCATTTTTCGATCACCCGCCGGGACTGGCGGTTCCAGTCAAAGTGTGCCACCAAAATAAAATCCAGCTTCACCGTCTTAAATAAATACGAAATCACCGCTTGGATCGCCTCCGGCATCAGGCCATGACCCCAGTAATCCTTGGAAAGAACGTAGCCGATCTCCCGTCCCTGGAGGGATTCCAGTTCGGGGAAGTTACCTTCGTTGTACATTTCGATTCCCAGAGAACCGATCACCTTGCCCCGGTATTCCAGGGCAAAGGTCTTCTTTCCCTGGATGAAGCGGGAAAGAATGCCACGGGATTCGTCCATATCCTTGTGGGGCGTCCACCCCGCCATCTGTCCCACGCCGTCCACGCTGGCATATGCGTAAAAATCCTCCAGATCCGTTTCCCGCCAGGGGCGCAGGGTGAGGCGTTCGGTGGTCAGCGTCACGCCTTTAATGTCAATTTGACTGTTCATTCTCTTTTCCTCCTGTTAAAAATATAAAAAGCAGTGCAAGCGGAAACCTTTGCTTCGACTTGCACTGCGTCTTTTTATTTGGATTACCCGATTCTAAAAAGAGTACGACAATGTAAGCCCGTTATGTTCCCAAAACATAGGGTTAACGGACTGGGTATTTACGAAGCCGTAAATGGAGCCGAACATTGCCTTTCCTCCTGAAAATTTTTCTGGATTATACATCCGCATGGGCATTCTGTCAACTGTCATTTTACAGATTCAGGAAATCCTTCCGGTAGTTGACACCGAAATACTCGGCAAGCTCCTGCATCTCCTCGTCCCGGATGGTATTGATCCGGGGCAGATGGGCGGTGAGCATGTAGATTTGAGCCGCCTTCTCCACGGTTTCGATGAGGCCGAAGGTTTCGTCCATGGTCTTGCCGGCGCCGTAGATGCCGTGCATGCCCCACACCACCAGATGGAACTGCTTCATCTTTTCCGCCGTGGCTTCGCCGATGGAGTTGGTGCCGCAGAGCATCCAGGGAAGAACACCAACGCCGTCGGGGAACACCACGATGCACTCGGTGCACATCTCCCACAGAGTATGGGTGA
>CAZCLX010000185.1:0-2473 GCA_964499615.1 uncultured Oscillospiraceae bacterium | reverse complement strand
CTGCTGTTCCTCCGCTCAAATTCGCATTGTGTGTACACACATTATTGTACATGGAAATAGGGCGATTGTCAAGAAGCTGACCTGAATTTATGCTGCTAAATGTGTAACTTTTTTGTGGACAATCGATAGCCGTCCCAAGAACGAACAGCGGCGTCCAGACGAAGCCGGACGCCACTGTTCGTTTTCCAATCCCGTCAAGCAGAATGCCGTGATTCGTAATTCCTGATGGTTTACTGTCTTACGAGCACTCCGCGAAAACGAGTCGCTTCTTTTTTTATCCCGCCTGCCAAGGAAAATGGCAGGCGGGAATTTTTCGGATATTCTGTATAGCCCGGCGGCCTCGCCGCACCCTCCTAACCGCTACCTGCTACCCGCTTAATTCTTATACCTCGGTTCGCAGGTCAGGTTGACACCCAGGCGCTTGAAGGTTTTTTCGTCCACCGGAGACAAAATCACCGAGGAGTGGACCTCGCAGCCCCGGAGCTTATATAGCTGCTCCATGGCAAGCTCCGCCGTGGGGTTGGTGGCGGCGCTGATAGAAAGAGCGATCAAGGTTTCGTCTGTATGGAGCCGGGGATTCCGGTTGCCAAGATGATCCACCTTCAGATGCTGGATGGGATCCAGAACCACAGGAGAAATCAGGTGCAGCTCGTCAGGCATGCCCCCCAGAAGCTTCAGGGCGTTCAGCAGAAGCGCCGAGGACGCCCCCAGCAGATCCGACGTCTTGCCGGTAACAATCCGCCCGTCGGGCAGCTCCATGGCAGCGGCAGGCTTGCCGGTTTCCTCCGCCCGAGCCAGAGCATGGGCCACTGCCCGGCGCTCCTCCGGCTTCACCCCGGCCTTGCGCATCAGAAGCTCCAGCTTCCGAACAACATCAGAGGAGCCTTTTCCCTGCTTTTCCTCACACAGCGCCATATAGTACCTGCGGATGATCTCCTGACGGGAGGCATAGCACGCCGCTTCGTCGTTCACAATGCAGCTGCCTACCATATTGACCCCCATATCCGTGGGAGAGGCATAGGGGGAATGACCCACGATTTTCTCAAAAATCGCCGCCAGCACCGGGAAGGCTTCCACATCCCGGTTGTAGTTCACCGTGGTTTCGCCGTAGGTCTCCAAATGGAAAGGGTCGATCATGTTTACGTCGTTTAAGTCGGCGGTAGCCGCCTCGTAGGCAAGGTTCACCGGGTGATTTAATGGCAGATTCCACACAGGGAAGGTCTCAAACTTGGCGTAGCCCGCCGTCCTGCCCCGGCGGTACTCGTGGTACAGCTGGCTCAGGCAGGTGGCCATCTTCCCGCTGCCGGGGCCGGGGGCTGTGACTACCACCAGTTCCCGGGTGGTCTCGATATAGTCATTTTTTCCAAAGCCCTCATCGCTGACCACGTGGGCAATGTTGGAGGGATAGCCCTCGATGGCATAGTGGTGATACACCCGGATACCCATCCCCTCCAGCCGCTGCTGGAAGGCGGTGGCAATGGCCTGCCCCCGAAACCGGGTCAGCACCACGCTGGACACATACAGCCCAAAATCCCGGAAAATATCAATGAGCCGGATCACGTCCCGGTCATAGGTGATCCCCAAGTCCCCCCGGATCTTGTTCTTCTCAATATCGTCGGCGTTGATGGCAATCACCATCTCCACCTGATCCTTGATTTGCAGCAGCATCCGCAGCTTGCTGTCCGGCTGGAAGCCTGGGAGCACCCGGGAGGCATGGTTGTCATCGTAAAGCTTGCCGCCGAATTCCAAATACAGCTTGCCCCCAAACCGGTGAATCCGCTCCCGGATCCGCGCCGACTGGAGGGAAAGATATTTCTCGTTGTCAAACGCCTTTTCCGTCATAAGCTGCCCTCTTTCTCTCTATAAAACTACCTCGGACATTATACCGGAAAGAACGCCAAATTTCAAGGGTTTTCCGCACCGCGGTTATTCCGGAATTGAAAATAATGCCCATATGTGATATATTTATAGAAAATGGATAACACGGGAGGAACCTATGGAACTGGAAGAACTGAAAAGCAGGATCCGGCAGACCCACTACGTTTGCGATGACGCCCTGGCAACGGTGCTGTATGTGGCACTTGCGCTGGGCCGCCCGCTGCTCATTGAGGGCGCCGCCGGCGTGGGCAAGACGGAGATTGCCAAAGTGATGGCTTCCGTCTTAAGCCGGGAGCTGGTGCGGCTGCAATGCTACGAAGGGCTGGACGAGAGCAAGGCCCTCTACGAATGGAACTACCAAAAGCAGCTGCTTTCCATTCAGGTGAACATGGGGCAGAGCGATAAAGACGCCCTGACCCGTTCCCTTTTCGGGGACGAGTACCTGCTGGAGCGGCCCCTGCTGAAATCCATCCGCTCAGAAAAGCCGGTGGTGCTTCTCATTGACGAAATTGACAAGGCGGACGAGGAATTTGAAGCCTTCCTTCTGGAGATGCTGTCGGAAATGCAGGTTACCATTCCCGAACTGGGCACCCTT
>CAZCLX010000184.1:0-2498 GCA_964499615.1 uncultured Oscillospiraceae bacterium | reverse complement strand
TTTCCCCGCATACTCACTCAAGGCAGGCTACTCTGCACGCAGCACGCGATTCTGCGCACTGCCTTGCAGGTTCTTATCCTGGCTCGTCCGCGGACAGGCCCTTCCGGGTTCATTCCGCCGTCGAACAATACCAGGTCTCCACGGAAACCGGGTCGTATGCTCCATGCCATTAGAGCGCGCCCGGAATCCTTAACCCCCAGCATCCACCCTAAACTGGGCGTAAAAGGCAAACACCAGGGACTTCATCGCTGTGCCCTTCAAAGGATTTTTAGGCCCTTCCTGGAAAGCAGCCGCTTTGACTAGGATACTGCGCCGTTAAGATGTATATTATCACACTTCTCATGAATATACAAGCATTTTTTCCAAAACCGTAAATCTGCACAAAATTATCCCCGGGATTTTTCCGGAAACCAATCCGCCACAATGTCCGAATGGGTCACGGGAATCTGGATATCTTTCAGTTCCTCCGGGGAAAAGAAGCGCAGCTCTTTGGATTCGCTGCTGATGCGCATTTTCGGAACCGTTTCCAGCTCCAGCTCATAGACTACGATCACCATCCGCCAGATACTACCGTCCCGGTAGGCGGCAATCCGCCCCGGATCGCCGTACACCGCCAGTTTCCGGAACCGCTCCGGCGGGATCCGGAGGCCCAGCTCCTCATATACCTCCCGGACAATGGCCTGAAGCCCAGTTTCCCGCTTCTTGACACCGCCGCCGATCAGCCCCCACAGGTCGGAGTCCCGCCGCCGTTCCAGCAGCAGCTTTCCCTGGCAGGTAATAATGGCATTAGATCCCAGGTGAGCAGGCAGGGTAGGCTTGGGGGCGTTTTTTGGGTCCCCCCGGTAAAAGGTTACGATTGCCATGACGCTTTCCCTCTGCATTCGTTTTTTCTATTATACGACGGCTTACCCCAAATTTCTACCATTTTTTCTTTGCCTAATACACCTTCCGGGTCAGGTGCCAGATATGGGAGCGGAGGGCATATTGCAGCTCCACCATGCACTCCCGCCCTTCCTGCCTGCCCCGGCAGAGAAACCGCAGACTTTCCGCACCCACATTGGAAAACGCCTCACAGCGCAGGATCTCCAGAATGTCGATTCTGCCGCCATGCTCTCTGGGGATCCGCATCCGCAGGGGGCGAAATTCGCCGTCCGCGCCGCAAACACAGATCACATCCACCGGCTCCCTTGCCCGCTCCATACTTTCACCACCTTTTCTCTATTATAGCACATTTGTTCGATTATTCAAGAGGGAAATTCAGGATTGCTTTTCCCTCTGCGATTTGTTAAAATAGCTGTATAATATAGAGAAAGATGTGAGATCATGGCGCTAAAATATCCCTGTCTCGTCCTGGATCATGACGACACCGTGGTGCAAAGCGAAGCCACCGTCAACTACCCTTTTTTCTGCCAGATTCTCAGCCAGTTCCGTCCGGGCAGAACCATCACCCTGCCGGAATACACGCAAGGCTGCTACGATCTGGGATTTGCGGATATGTGCCGGGAGTGGTATGGCTTTTCCGACCAGGAGATCGATGACGAATACCACGGCTGGCAAAGCTACATACGCAGTCATATCCCTGCCCTTTTCCCGGGGATCGGAGATGTGATTCGGCGGCAGCGGGAGCTTGGGGGAAAAATCTGCGTGGTGTCCCACTCCTGTAACGAAAACATTACCCGGGACTACAGCGCCCACTTTGGTATCCTTCCCGACGATATTTACGGCTGGGATCTGCCGGAAGACAAGCGAAAACCCAGCACCTATCCCTTGGAGCGGATCATGGAAAAATACCATTTCTCTCCCCGGGAGCTGCTGGTGGTGGACGATATGAAACCTGCCTATGAGATGGCCAAAAAGGCCGGGGTAGACATTGCCTTTGCCGCCTGGGGCCGCGCCGATTGTCCGGAGATCCGGGAAGAAATGACCCGTCTGTGCCGCTTCGCCTTCGATACCCCGGCGGCACTGGGAAACTTTTTATTTGGATAAGTGACGGTGAACAGCATGACATACAAAATCGCCGTTTGTGACGATCTGGAAACGGATCGGGAATATGTGGCCTCACTGGTGAAAAGCTGGGCGGCGGAGACGGATCGTTCTGTGTGGATCTCCTTCTTCCCTTCCGCCGAAAGCTTCCTGTTTCACCATGAAGATGAAAACGATTACGATATTTTGCTTCCGGACATTGAAATGGGCGCCATGGACGGGGTGCAGCTGGCGAAAAAAATCCGGCAGACAAATCAGGCGGTAAATCGTATTTATCACTGGATTTCCCGACTTTATGGCAGAGGGCTATGAGGTATCCGCGCTCCATTATCTCATGAAGCCGGTGGCAAAGGAAAAGCTGTTTACTGTGCTGGATAAAGCCGCTGCGAATCTTGGTAAGAATGAAATGCAGCTTGCCATTTCATTTGGCCGAAAGACGGAGTTTGTCCCCTTAAGGGAATCTCTGAATAAATCGGCAAGAGCTGGTGGCGAAAGATTTTGTCCCAGACAAAAGT
>CAZCLX010000183.1:0-2527 GCA_964499615.1 uncultured Oscillospiraceae bacterium | reverse complement strand
TGTCTGGGACAAAATCTTTCGCCACCAGCTCTTGCCGATTTATTCAGAGCTTCCAAAAAAGAAAGACATATAGAAAGAAGGATTTATTCTTATGGAACAATGGGCAAGCATTTTGGAGGCCGCCATGGTCATCTGCTTCGGCTTAAGCTGGCCGATGTCCATTATCCGCTCCTACCGCGCCCGATCTGCCAAAGGAAAAAGCCTGCTGTTTATGATTTTCATTGACATTGGCTACCTGTGCGGCATTGCGTCAAAGCTTCTGTCCCAAACCTACAACCTGGCGTTTTTCTTCTATTTTCCCAATGTAATTATGGTGACCACCGATATCTACCTGTATTTCCGGAACAAGCATCTGGATCATCTTCGGGAACATCCCCACGTATCATACTGATGTTCAATCAATCGTATCAGTCATCCCGTGTCGAAGCGCTCCTCCATGCCGGTCAGCACAGAGGAGCGCTTTTTGTTTGCCAGGAATAGATATTCCAGCGAATCCTTTGTTCTGCCGGAGTTCGGCCTGCAAATCACGCTGGAAGTCGCAACGAACGCTGCCACTTTCACGCCGGCAAAGCAGGGGTGTATCCCTGCGCCTGCTGAATGGGGATGCTGAAAAACACAATAACGGTCACCGAATAGCGCGCATCATACTGATATTCAATAAAAATGCTAAATCCAAAGGATTAAACATTTTTATATGAAGATCATATAAGACGAATTTATGGTATTTTCTATTACGAAAATACCATAAATGACAGTGCCGTAAGGCAATGTCTTCTGGATAAAATGAAACCATTTTATCCAGAAATAGTATCAGATGATATAGTCATATGCATCCGCCGAGGTTTTCATAAGATCCGCAACGGTTACGCTTTCCAAATAGTCATAGATGACCTTGTCCAGCCCCTGCCACAGCGAAAGGGTGCGGCACTGCCCCATCCTTGGGCAAATTTCCGCCCCTTTTTCCAGGCAGGCAACCGGGGCAAGGGACTCCTCCGTTAAGCGCAGAATGCTCCCCACTGTATACTGATCCGGTGCCTTTCTCAGCCGGTATCCGCCGCCCTTTCCCCGCAAACTTTCCAAAACTCTGGCCTTTACCAGCATCCGGATGATGCTTTCCAGGTATTTTTCCGAAATCTCCTGCCGCTGAGCAATTCCTTTCAGCGATAAAAACTCCTCATTCTGATGCTCCGCCAAGTCGATCAGCACCCGCAGGGCGTATCGCCCTCTTGTAGAAATCAGCATAACCTTTCCCTCCCATTCCTATAATCCTATTATACTGCAAGTTTAGTAGGGAATCAACCACAAGTTTTCCAAATTTCTGTTGACAAATCCTGGCAGGTGATGTATAATTCTCATATTCCTACCGGTTAAGTAGGAATTATCCATGTACCGCGTGCATCAATATTGGGAGGAATGAAACATGAGTAAGATTTATATGTCCGCAGATGAACTGATTGGCAGGACTCCCTTGCTGGAGCTGACCCATATCGAAAAGTCCGAACACCTGGAAGCCAGGATCCTCGCCAAGCTGGAATATTTCAATCCCGCCGGTTCCGTCAAGGATCGCATTGCCAAAGCCATGATCGACGACGCAGAAAGCAAGGGTCTTTTAAAGCCCGGCAGCGTGATTATTGAGCCTACCTCCGGCAACACCGGCATCGGTCTGGCTTCGGTGGCAGCTGCTCGTGGCTATCGGATCATCATCGTCATGCCGGAAACCATGAGCGTGGAGCGCCGCCAGATTATGAAGGCCTACGGTGCGGAGCTGGTGCTGACCGACGGAACGAAGGGCATGAAGGGCGCCATTGCCAAGGCCGACGAACTGGCAAATGAGATCCCCGGCAGCTTTATCCCTGGGCAGTTTGTGAATCCCGCCAATCCCGCAATCCACAGAGCCACCACTGGCCCGGAAATCTGGGAGGACACCGACGGAAAGGTTGATATTTTTGTGGCAGGCGTGGGCACCGGCGGCACTGTCACCGGTGTGGGCGAATACCTCAAAGGGCAGAATCCGGATGTAAAAATCGTTGCGGTAGAGCCTTCCAGCTCTCCTGTTCTGAGCAAGGGCGTTTCCGGCGCTCACAAGATCCAAGGCATTGGCGCCGGATTTGTACCAGATGTGCTGAATACAAAAATCTATGACGAAGTGATCCCGGTCACCAATGAGGATGCCTTCGCCGTCGGCAAGAGGATTGGAAAAGCAGAGGGGGTTCTGGTAGGCATCTCCTCCGGTGCGGCGGTCTGGGCAGCCATTGCGCTTGCCAAGCGGCCCGAAAACAAAGGGAAAACCATTGTAGCCCTGCTGCCGGATACCGGCGACCGCTACCTCTCCACCCCGCTGTTTGGAGACTAATCGCCTTGTAAACGCCGCCGGAACCCGCATTTTCCACTGTAATCTGATTGATTTCCTGTTGGAGCGAGTGGATCTGTTCTGATGCAAATCCGATAACCACAGCGTGTATAATTTCTCATTAATCGAGTAGGAGGCTAGTTACCTAGCCGACCTCTCACACCACCGTGCGTACCG
>CAZCLX010000182.1:0-2568 GCA_964499615.1 uncultured Oscillospiraceae bacterium | reverse complement strand
GGTGGAGGTGCCCCGGCCGATCTCGTCCAGAATGAGAAGGCTCCTGGGTGTGGCGTATTTCAAAATGGAGGCAACCTCAGCCATCTCCACCATAAAGGTGGACTGACCGGAGGCCAAGTCGTCGCTGGCGCCGATCCGGGTAAAGACCCGATCCACCAGGCCGATCCGGGCGCTGCGGGCAGGGACAAAGGAACCCATCTGGGCCATAAGAACGATCAGCGCCACCTGGCGCATATAGGTGGATTTACCGGCCATGTTTGGCCCCGTGATAATGGCAACCTGATTGTCGCTCCCCCCCAGGGATGCGTCGTTGGGAACAAACAGGGAATCCTTCAGCATGGCTTCCACCACCGGGTGGCGTCCGTCTGTGATGGAAATTTCCCGTCCCAGTGTAATTTCCGGCCGGCAGTAGCCACGCTGGACGGCTACGGCAGCCAGGGAGCAGAGAGCGTCGGCGGAGGCCACGGCGGAGGCGGTGATCTGTACCCGGGCGGCATGCTCTGCCAAAGACTGACGCAGCTGGGTGAAAATCTGGTATTCCAGGGCTGTCAACCGGTCCTTGGCGGTGAGAACCTGGTTTTCCAGATCCTTCAGCTCCTGGGTAATGTACCGCTCGCAATTGGCCAGGGTCTGCTTGCGGATATATTCCTTGGGAACCTGGTCAATAAAGGATTTGGACACCTCAATGAAGTAGCCGAAAACCCGGTTAAATCCCACCCGCAATGTGCGGATGCCGGTTCTCTCCCGCTCGCTGGCTTCAATGGCGGCGATGGTGCCGGAGCCTCCCTCCATAATATCCCGGAGGCGGTCCGCTTCCTCACTGGCGCCTTTGCGGATGATGCCGCCCTCCCGGACGGTAAGGGGAGGATCATCCACAATGGTGTTTTCAATGGCATCCGCGCAGTCGGTAAGCGGGTCGATGGCATTTTCCAGCTTCCGGAGCAGGGGCGCATCCAGCTTCTCAAGCTGGCTTTTCACCTCTGGCAAAGCCCGGAAGCCCCGGGCAAGACCCAATAGATCCCGGCAGTTGACGGTGCCGGTGACGATCCGGGTCATGACCCGCTCCAGATCCGTCACGTTTTTCAGCGCTTCTTCCAGCTCGCTCCGGACGATACTGTTTTCCGTGAGAGCTTCCACGGCGGCGTGGCGGCGGGTAATTTCTCCCGGATCCAGCAGAGGTTTTTCCAGCCAGCTGCGGAGCATCCGGCTGCCCATGGGGGTGTGGGTCTTGTCCAGTACCCATAGCAGGCTTCCTTTTTTATCCTTGGAGCGCATGGTTTCCGTCAGCTCCAGGTTCCGCCGGGCATCCAGATCCAGCTCCATAAACCGGCCTGTGGTATAGTATTGCAATTCCCGGATATGGGATAGGTCATTTTTTTGCAGAGCCAGCAGGGTTTGTAGCAATGCCCCGGCGGCAGACACGGCGGCGGGAAGGGCAGCAATGCCCAAATCCTGTAAGGTTTTCCCAAAATGCTTTTCCAGAACCGCTTGACCGGATTCCCAGTCGAAAAGCTCCTCGCTGCCCTCATCCACACAGCATTGCAGACGGCGGAACAGGGCATCCTGGATGGTTTCATGGCTTACGTTTTCCCCATAGCGAAGAACTTCGCTGGGGGAGAACCTGCCCAGCTCCGAAGCAACCGACTGGGCGTCCTGGCAGACGGTGACGAAAAAAGCGCCGGTGGAGACGTCACAGAAGGCGAGGCCGAACGCGTTTCCCTCGCCGCGGATACAGCCCATGTAGTTATTTTTGCTTTCGTCCAGCATGCAGCTTTCCGTGACGGTGCCAGGGGTGACGATCCGGGTAATGTCCCGCTGCACCAAGCCTTTGGCGGTGGCGGGATCCTCCATCTGCTCGCAGACGGCGACCTTGTATCCCTTCTGCACCAGACGGGCAATGTAGGAATCCACGCTGTGGTAGGGCACGCCGCACATGGGAGTCTGCTCTTCCTTGGGCTTGCCACGATCCCGGGTGGTCAGAGTGAGATCCAGCTCTCGGGCAGCCAGGTAGGCGTCCTCGTTGAACATTTCATAAAAGTCGCCCAGGCGGAACAGCAGGATGCAGTCCTGGTTCTGCTCCTTCAGGGCACGGTACTGCCGCTGCATGGGGGTAAGGTCGATTGGGGAAGCTGCCATGAATGGTTCTCCTTATTCTTTCTGTCTTAAGGAGCCGGTCAGGCTCCAGGTTGTGGCTCCGGTGACGGTAATGTTATGAAAATCCCCAATCAGGGAGGGATCTCCAGCAAAGCGCACCAGCCGTCCGCCCTCCGTGCGGGCGGTGAGCAGTTCCCCCTCCTGCCCGTCTACCAGGCAGCGAAGAGATTTACCGGTGTAAGAAGCGTGGATTTCCTCGGAAATTTGATTTTGCAGGGCACAGAGCCGGTCAAACCGCTCGTTTTTCTCTTTCTTGGGCGTGGGATCCTCCATTTTCGCGGCGGGAGAACCCTCCCGGGGGGAGAAAATGAAGGTAAACAGGCTGTCGTAGCGTACTTCCTGAATGAGAGACAGAGTCTCTTCAAATTCCTCCGCCGTCTCTCCGGGGAAGCCCACGATCACGTCGCTGGTGAG
>CAZCLX010000181.1:0-2626 GCA_964499615.1 uncultured Oscillospiraceae bacterium | reverse complement strand
TTGACCAGTTTGGATGCTTCCAGTTTTAGAACAGGAAATGTAACGTCCATGAGCCATATGTTCTATCGGTGCAGTAGCCTAGGCAGCCTGGATATCACCGGGTTTGATACAAAAAATGTGATAGATATGTTCTATATGTTCTACTGGTGCGACAGTCTGACGGATTTCAAGTGCCATGACAGCAGGATTCTTGAGGAGTATAATAGCTGACGAATGACATCATCATAATTCAATCATTCCGAGCTGGCGGCGCTGTCATTTTTGGTATTTTCGGAATAGAAAACACCAAAAATTCGTCTCATTGTGATCTTCATATCAGTATTACTGACGGTGCAGCTTCCGTATACCCCAAAGGCGGAAGCGCCCCGAGCATAAGGTCGTTGTCGGAGGACAGCATACAGCTGAGCATGGTGAATGCCTTCCGGAAAAGTGGCTTTCTACAGCTGCCATGTTATGGAGAGGGGCTTGACGCCGGTCAGCTCGGCGCTTCTTTCGTCCGGCTGAGAGGTGCCGACGTAAAATTGGAACTGCTTTCCGTCCACGATCCGGCGCCCCGCCTCATCGATGACGGTAAAGACCTCCGGGGCCAGAGAAATCGTTACAGCTTTACGCTCCCTGGCTTTCAGAAATACCCGCCGGAAGGCGCACAGAGCAGGATTGCGGGGGGCATAGGGGGAGTCGGCGCACTTAACATAAACCTGCACCACATCGCCGGTATCCCGGCTTCCGGTGTTTTCCAGCTGTGCTTCCACCCAAACGGAGCCGTTTTCTGATTTCAGTTTTGCCTCTGTCACCCGCACGTCGCCGTAGGTGAGGCCAAAACCGAAGGGATATTGGGCGGGCTTATCCATGTAGCGGTAGGTCCGCCCGTTCATGGAGTAGTCTTCAAAGTCCGGAAGGTCGCTGAGGGAACGGTAAAAGGTCACAGGCAGCTTACCGGAGGGGGACGCGTCGCCGAAGAGCAGCTCTGCCGCAGCTCTGCCACCTTGGGCGCCGGGATACCACAGATCCAGAATCGCGTCAAAATGCTCCTGGGCAAAGCTCAGGTCAATATCGCTTCCCGCCAGAAGGCACAGCACCACAGGCTTGCCGGTCTTGGCGATTTCCTCCATAAGCGCCACCTGAACAGGGGGAAGGCTCAAGGTTTCCTTGTCACCGGAGGCGTAGCTGTTGTTGGCGTCCCCTTCCTCTCCCTCCAGCGTCTCATCAAGACCCAGGCAGAGGATCACCACGTCGCTGTTTTCCGCCACTGCCCGGGCTTCCGACAGCCGGTCTCCCGGCTCCGACTCCACCCGATCCCGGTAGAGGGCACAGCCGACGCTGGTCAGGATTCGAACGCCGCTTTCCAGATAGTCCATAATGCCTTCCTGCACCGTGATGTAGCGGGAAGCGGTGCCGTGATAGTTTCCTGCCAGGCAGACCCGGCTATTGGCATTGGGGCCGATGATGCCCACGGTGCGCAGCTTGGATTTATCCAGGGGCAGTAGACCGTTGTTTTTCAGAAGCACCGCGCTTTCCAACGCCGCCCTTTTTGCCAGAGCCAGGTGCTCCGGGCACTCTACCGCCGTATAGGGGATGGTGTCATATTCACTGCCGTCAAAAAGACCAAGCAGATAACGGGTGGTGAAGAGTCGCACGGCGGATTCGGTGATAGTTTCCTCGCTGATAAGCCCCTGCTTACAGGCCTCCAGAACGAAGGCATAAGTGGTGCCGCAATTTAAGTCGCAGCCGTTATTGAGGGCGAGGGCGGCGGCCTCCACCACGCTGTTGCAGATCCCATGGCCCCGGAAGAAGTCCATGATGGCCCCGCAGTCCGACACAAAGTGGCCTTCAAAACCCCAGTCCTCCCGTAGCGTTTTTTGCAGGGTGGGGCTTGCGCAGGATGGCTCGCCGTTCAGCCGGTTGTAAGCGCCCATGACGGCCTCCACCTTTCCTTCCCGCACCAGGGATTCAAAGGCGGGGAGGTAGGTTTCGTGAAGATCTTTCTGAGAGACCTCCGCGTTAAAGCTGTGCCGGCCCTGCTCCGGCCCTGAATGAGCCGCAAGGTGCTTGGCGCAGGCGGCGGCCCGGATGGTTTCTCCATCACCCTGCAAGCCCTTTACGTAGGCAACGCCCATACGGGCGGTGAGATACGGATCTTCGCCATAGGTCTCATGTCCCCGGCCCCACCGGGGATCCCGAAATATATTCACGTTGGGGGACCAGAAGGTGAGGCCCTTATAGATGCCCCGGTCGCCGCTGGCACTTTGGGCGTTATATTTTGCCCGGGCCTCCACAGAGATGGCCTGGGCCACATCCTGGAGAAGCTGGGTGTCAAACGTTGCTCCCAGCCCGATGGCCTGGGGAAAAACGGTTGCCTGACCGGCCCTTGCCACGCCGTGGAGGGCTTCATTCCACCAGTTGTACGCCGGAATTCCCAGCCGCTCAATGGCCGGAGCACTGTAAACCAGCTGCCCCGCCCGTTCTTCTACGGTCATCTGGGCGACAAGCGCCCTGGCTTTTTCCCGTGCTTCCGTTCGTGTCATAATGATTCCCTTTCTTTACGGCTGCTTGCCGATATAGGCCAGAATGCCGCCGTCTACGTACAGAATGTGACCGTTTACAAAATTGGAGGCATCGGATGCCA
>CAZCLX010000180.1:0-2677 GCA_964499615.1 uncultured Oscillospiraceae bacterium | reverse complement strand
GGACGCGGACTACAGCCAAATCGAGCTGCGGGTGCTGGCCCACATTGCGGATGACGAGACCATGCAGCAGGCGTTTTGCGGCGGGGAGGACATCCACACCATCACCGCGTCCCAGGTGTTCGGCGTACTGCCTGAGGAAGTGACCCCGCTTCAGCGCCGCCACGCCAAGGCGGTAAACTTTGGAATCGTCTACGGCATCTCGGAGTTTTCCCTGGCGGAGGACATTGGCGTCAGCCGGTATGAAGCAAAGGCGTATATCGACAATTATCTCAGCCACTATCACGGCGTTCGGGACTACATGAAAAATGTGGTCGCAGATGCCCGGGAGATCGGGTTTACCACCACCATGTACGGACGGCGGCGATATATTCCGGAGCTGAAAAGCAGCAACTTCAATGTCCGCCAGGGAGCGGAGCGGATCGCCCTGAATACCCCCATCCAGGGAACAGCGGCGGATATTATCAAGCTGGCAATGGTTCGTGTGGAAAGTGCGCTCCGGGAAAGTTTCCCCCAGGCGGAGCTGCTTTTGCAGGTACACGACGAGCTGATTGTGGAGTGCCCGGAGGAGATCGCTCCCCAGGTGGCGGCGCTTGTCAGCCGGGAGATGGAAAACGTTGCCGTGCTGAAGGTTCCCCTCATCGCCGAGGCAAAATTCGGAAAAAGCTGGTATGAGGCAAAATGATCCAAATCATTCCTATGAAGGAAGCCCATGTTTCCCAGATTGCCGCATTGGAAAAGAAATGTTTTTCCGACCCTTGGAGTGAAAGAAGCATTGCTTCTGAGCTTCAAAACCCCCTGTCATTGTGGCTTTCCGCCCTGGACGGGGCTCGGGTGGCGGGTTATATCGGTTCCCAGACGGTTCTGGGGGAGAGCGACATGATGAACCTTGCCGTCAGCCCGGAATACCGTCGGCAGGGCGTCGGCAGGGCGCTGGTTCAAGCGCTGGTAGACCGCCTCCGGCAGATGGAAAGCCATAGCATTACTTTGGAGGTTCGTGCGTCCAACCTGCCTGCGCGCAAGCTTTATGAAAGCCTGGGCTTTACCCAGATTGGCCTTCGGAAGGACTATTATGAAAAGCCCAGGGAAGACGCCTGTATTTTAAAGAAGGAGTGGACAAATTGAACATTTTGGCGATTGAATCCTCCTGCGATGAAACCGCTGTCGCCATTGTCCGGGACGGGCGGGAGATCCTGGCGGACTGTATTGCCTCCCAGGTGGCGCTGCATCGGATCTACGGCGGCGTGGTTCCGGAGATTGCCTCCCGAAAGCACATTGAGGCCATTTACGGTCTGGCGGATCAGGCGCTGGCGGAGGCAAAGCTCACCCGCGCTGACCTGGACGCCGTTGCGGTAACCTATGCCCCCGGCCTGATCGGCGCGGTGCTGGTTGGCGTGAATTTTGCCAAGGGTGCGGCGTTGTCACTGGGAAAGCCATTGATCCCCGTCCACCACATCCGGGGGCACATTGCCGCCAACTATCTTGCTTACCCGGAGCTAACGCCGCCTTTCCTGTGCCTTGTAGTCTCCGGTGGTCACACCATGATCGTGGAGGTGGAGGACTATACCAAAATGCGGATCCTGGGAACCTCCCTGGATGACGCGGCAGGGGAGTGCTTCGACAAGGTTGCCCGGGTCCTGGGGATGCCATATCCCGGCGGCGCGGCGCTGGATAAGCAGGCCCGGTTCGGCGACGACCAAAAATATCCCCTTCCCAGGAGCCGTCCCGGAGAGAACCCCTACAACATGAGCTTTTCCGGGCTGAAAACCGCGGCGCTGAACCTGATCCACCACGCCGAGCAGACCGGGCAGTCCATCGACATTCCCAGTCTGTGCGCCTCCTTCTCTGCCGCAGTGTCGGATACTCTGGTTCCCCGGATGGTGGCGGCTATGCGGGAAACCGGTTACCGGAAGATTGCTGTTGCCGGAGGCGTTGCCGCCAATTCCCGGATCCGCCGGGATATGCAGGCGGCGGTGGAGGAAATGGATGGTACCCTGTATCTGCCTCCCCTGAGCCTGTGCGGAGACAACGGAGCCATGATCGGCGCCCAAGGTTACTATGAGTATCTGGCAGGCAATGTGGCGGATATGCGCTTGAACGCCTATGCTACAAAATCCATTTTGGGCGAAGCGCTGTAGAAACCGCCGGGATGCGGTTCACCAGGTTTTTCTCGCGATCGTCCCCCATCTTTCCAGAATCGGCGATTTGTACAGTCCCAAAACCCGTTCCCAGGGAATATTGAGAAATGGTGTCGATTTGTTTGGAGCATTTCGGCAAGCAACGACACCAGAAAAGCAAAACAGGGAAAATTCTCTGTTTTGCATGGAACATCGCCAGCATTTTTATACAGAATACGCGATCCTCCTTCTGAAATCTGACATTCATTCAAATTTTATATAAGGAGGTCTGCGACATGGCAGATAAAGAACAGTACATGATCAGAGTTAAGGGAAAACTGGTTGAGGTGACCCGGAGGTATATTACGCTTACTACTGCATGAAGCGGCGGGAGCTAGGACAGGAGGAAAACAATCAAGGGAAATTCTGAACAATTCGGCATCGGCTGGATGGCGGATCTTTTGTCCCATTCATACAGTGTTAAAAATGGGAAATACATACAGTATTCTTCCATTTTTAACACTTTTGTCTGGGACAAAATCTTTCGCCACCAGCTCTTGCCG
>CAZCLX010000179.1:0-2697 GCA_964499615.1 uncultured Oscillospiraceae bacterium | reverse complement strand
ATCTCGTTGGTATGGTGGGGGAAGGCGTTGTCAATGCCGCCGCAGTGGATATCCAGATCCTCCCCCAGGTGCTTAATGGAAATGCAGGAGCACTCAATGTGCCAGCCTGGATAGCCCACTCCCCAGGGGGAATCCCATTTCAGCGCCTGATCCTCAAATTTTGACTTGGTAAACCAGAGAACAAAATCGTTTTTGTTCCGCTTGTAAATATCCTCTTCCACGCCTTCCCGGACGCCTACCGCCAGGTTCTCCTCATCGTGATCATTGAAAATATAGTAACTTTTCAGTGTGGAGGTATCAAAGTAGACATTCCCACCGGCAAAATAGGCATTGCCCTTATCCAGAAGGGTCTGTACCATGTGGATATACTCCGGGATGCAGTTTGTGGCAGGCTCCACCACGTCCGGGCGTTTGATGTTCAGCTTGTCGCAGTCGGAGAAGAAAGCGTCGGTGTAGAATTTCGCGATCTCCATCACCGTCTTGTGCTCCCGGCGGGCGCCTTTGAGCATCTTATCCTCCCCAGTGTCCGCGTCCGAGGACAGGTGCCCCACATCGGTAATATTCATGACCCGCTTCACATTGTAGCCCAGATAACGCAGGCTCTTTTCCAGCACGTCTTCCATAATATAGGTCCGCAGGTTCCCGATATGGGCGTAGTGGTAAACCGTTGGTCCGCAGGTGTACATTTTTACAATGTCCGGATGATTGGGGGTAAACAGCTCTTTTTTGTGGGTGGCGGAATTATACAGGTACATAACAGTCCTCCTTATTCAATAAAAAACGCCTCTTATACGTTCTGTACAAGAGGCGGTGACAGGCCGCGGTTCCACTCTCATTTATCACTTTTATTCGATTGCCGCTCCCGGACGCACGTTCCCAGAAACTCTGCCGCCAGGACTTCCAGCCACGGTCCCGGCTCTCTGTGGAGAATATTTTGGTACTCTTTCCGTTCAACGCGGTGAACAGGTACATTTTAACACCGGCACGCCGGCTTTGTCAAGGGCTGCGAATAGATTCCGTAAAAAACGCTTTTTGTACGGATTGTATAATGGCAGGATTTACCTGCCCTGGAAAAAAGTGAATTATTAATAAATTCTTATGGTATTGACAACCCCCGGTCTTACAGGTTATAATATAGGCGTGATAACATAGAAAGGGAGGTAACGATATGAATTACCCCTGGAAGAAGAAACATACGATTCGCAGGCTTCTCAGACTTGCTGTTGCGCTTACCCTGATCTGTGGCCTGACCTCCGGATGCAGTTTGCTGGGCAGCAATGATCCTACCGAGTCGGATCCCGGCCCAAACCTTTTGGATAGTACCACGCCTACCGCGTCTACGGTATCCAACGCTTCGTCCGAGGACGACCCCAACGCTGACAGCGAAAATAAAACCAATATCGCCACGGTTAAGGAGCAGGTTAACGTCCGCAGCTCACCTATGGCCAATGCCAACGTGGTTGACACGCTGGAAGCCGGCACGGAAGTGGAAGTGCTTCAGAAAAAAACCGTGCGCGAAACGACGTGGGTGAGCATCAAGACGGGTTGGGTTCCCGCCGCCAGTCTGGACATGAGCAATGTTGATCTGCCGGATGACAGCACCGGTACCCCCAATAATCCCAACTCAACCGAGCCTTCCTCCGCAGCCACTGAGCCTGCTGCTTCCAGCGAAAACGAAGGGAGCGGAAGCACAAATACCACTGGGAATAATACCGGCAGCGCCGCTGAAAGCGGCAACGGAAATGCTGTCGTCACCGCGTCGCAGCTGAACGTTCGGGAAAGCCCCACCACTAACAGCGATAAGGTCGCTTACCTTTCCTATGGTGACCGCGTGACGATCACAGACACCCAGGACGGCTGGGGCAAAATCGCCAAGGGCTGGATCTATTTGAAATACGTCTATCGGGACGGCGATACCGGCAGCAACGGCTGCACCGGTACGGTCACCGCCACCCAGCTGAATAAGCGGGCAGGCCCCGGCACCAAGTATGACAAGACCGGATCCTTGAACCAGGGCGATACTGTTAATGTGCTGGAGCGGATCACGATCGGCAGCACAGAGTGGGGCTATGTATCCGGCGGCTGGATCTGTATGGATTACGTGGATACCGGCGATTCCTCCAGCAGCGGCGGCAACACCAGTACCGCTACCGGCAATGGCACCATCACCGCTGAAAACGGCCTGAATATCCGCAGCGGTCCTGGAACGGACTATGAGTCCGTTGGCGGCCTCAAGAAGGGTGACCGCGTCAACATCATCGAGCAAAAGGACGGCTGGGGCAGAATTTCTGAGGGCTGGATCAGCATGACTTACGTAAAAATGGATTGATTCCTTCATAGCCTTTTCCGGGTCTTCAGAAATGAAGGCCCGGAATTGTTTAAGGGGCTTACCGGCATAACTCAGCAGACTGGGCTTTGCCGCCGGAAATTCCATTCTTTGGGCTTGACAAATGCCGCCCGCTATGCTAGAATACTCTAGCAATCAAGTGAACAGCTTTTATTCGGAGTGATACCCAAGAGGCCGAAGGGGCTCCCCTGCTAAGGGAGTAGGCGTCTAAACAGCGCGCGAGGGTTCAAATCCCTCTCACTCCGCCAAGTTCTCAATTTAGCCATTTTTCGTGTTAAATTGAGAACTTTTTTATCCTAAATTCCACAAATAATGACACATACGAAATTTGTGGACAGCGAATCAGAGAT
>CAZCLX010000178.1:0-2799 GCA_964499615.1 uncultured Oscillospiraceae bacterium | reverse complement strand
CAAGCCAAAAGGGAAGCTGCTTGACTATGAGGAGGGAGAAAATTGGACACTATGACGATCCTGGAGCCAATCGCCCAGGCTGCGGCGAAAGCGAACCCGGCGCTTCCGGGGGACTACACTCTGGACGGGCTGCTTTACTGCGGGAAGTGCCATACCCGGAAGCAGACAAGGCTAATGGCCTTTGATGGGCGCGTGGTTGCCTGCCAGTGCCGATGCGCCCGGGAGGCGTACCAGGCGGAGGTGGATGCCCAGAAACGGCAGGAGGAGGCTGACCGGCTTTCCCGCCTCCGCTCGGTGGGAATCGCCAATCAGCGGTTCCGGGACGCGTCCTTTGCCCATGACGACGGGAAGAATCCAAAGCCTATGGCGCTGCTGCGGCGGTACGCGGATAAGTGGCCGGAAATGCGGGAAAAGAACATCGGCCTTCTGCTCTGCGGCACGCCGGGAACGGGAAAATCCTACGGCGCGGCCTGCGTTGCCAATGCTCTGCTGGAGAATCTGATTCCGGTTTTGATGACCAATCTGGCTGCGGTGCTGAACAGCGTCACCGGCCTGCCCTCCGAGGAGCGAAACGCTTACGTAGCGGATCTGACGCGCTACCCGCTGCTGATACTGGACGATTTCGGGATGGAGCGAAACACCGGCTTTGCCCTGGAACAGGTGTACAACGTGATCGATGCCCGCTACCGCTCGGGAAAGCCGCTGATCGTCACCACCAATCTGACCATGAGCCAGCTGCGAAGCCCCCAGGATGTGGATCACGCCCGGATCTACGACCGGGTGCTGGAAATGTGCGTGCCGATAGACTTTGGAAGCAATGGCAGGCGGGCGGAGTACGCGAGGCAAAAGATCCGGGAAGCCTCCGCCCTGCTGGGGGGATAGTGGACAGTTTTTCCGGCTCCTCCTTATGGAGAAGCCGGAAAAGAATCACACGATCCCCTGGGCGGTCATGGCGTCGGCGACTTTCAGGAAGCCGGCGATGTTGGCTCCCGCCACATAGTTGCCTTCCATGCCGTACTCCTTGGCGGCATCGTCCAGGTTGTGGAAAATGTTTATCATAATGCCTTTCAGCTTTTCGTCCACCTCCTGGAAGGTCCAGCTCAGGCGCTGGGAGTTCTGGCTCATTTCCAGGGCGGAGGTGGCGACGCCGCCGGCGTTGGCGGCCTTGCCGGGGCAGAACAGTATGCCGTTTTCCTGGAGGTAGCGGGTGGCGTCCAGGGTGGTGGGCATATTGGCGCCCTCCGCCACGGCGAAGCAGCCGTTTGCCACCAACGTCTTGGCATCTTCCAGACGCAGCTCGTTCTGGGTGGCGCAGGGAAGGGCAACGTCACATTTTACCGTCCAGACGCCTCTGCCCTCGTGGTACACGGAATTGGGCCTTGCCTTGGCGTACTCCGTCAGACGGGTGCGCCTGACCTGCTTCACGTCAATCAGGGTGGCCACGTCAATGCCGTCGGGATCGTAGATCCAGCCGGTGGAATCAGAGCAGGTGACCGGCTTCGCCCCAAGCTGCCACGCCTTTTCAATGGCGTAGGTGGCCACGTTTCCGGCGCCGGAAACCACCACGGTCTTGCCCTCCAAACGCTTGCCGTTGCAGCGAAGCATCTCATCGGTGAGGTACAGCAGACCGTAGCCGGTGGCCTGGGTCCGGGCGAGAGAGCCGCCGTAGCTCAGGCCCTTGCCGGTGAGGACACCCTCGTACAGGTTCCGGATCCGCTTATACTGCCCGAACAGATAGCCGATCTCCCGTCCGCCTACGCCGATATCTCCGGCGGGCACGTCGGTGTCTGCGCCGATGTACTTGCACAGCTCGGTCATGAAGCTCTGGCAGAAAGCCATGATTTCCCGGTCAGACTTCCCCTTGGGGTCAAAGTCCGCCCCGCCCTTGCCGCCGCCGATGGGCAGGCCGGTGAGGGAATTCTTAAACACCTGCTCAAAGCCCAGGAACTTGATGACGCTCAGGTTTACGGAAGGGTGGAACCGAAGGCCGCCCTTGTAGGGGCCGATGGCACTGTTGAACTGAACCCGGTAGCCATTATTCACCTGCACCTGGCCGTGATCGTCCACCCAGGGCACCCGGAACAGGATCGCCCGCTCAGGGGTGGTCATCCGCTCCAAAAGGGCGTTTTTCCGGTAAGCATCCTCGTTGCGTTCGATCACGGGAGCCAGGGATTCCAGAACCTCGGTGACCGCCTGGATGAATTCCGGTTGGTCGGGATTTTGCGTTTTGACCCGATCCAGAACTTCATTCACATAACTCATAGACAAATGTCCTCCAAATAGGTTACTTCTGAATTATTGTACCAGATGAGAAAAAGAAATGCAATCCCCAGTTTGCAATTATCAGACAAGGCCTAAAAAACAAGATCCTGCATATTTTGCATTTTGAAGCCCGTTTTTGGCTCCCCCTCTGGGGGAGCTGGCACCGCCGCAAGGCGGTGACTGAGAGGGCATTACGAATTCCCCCACACGGCCCTCTCAGTCAGCTCCGCTGACAGCTCTCCCAGAGGGAGAGCCTTTGCGTTTATCGTTCCCGCCTGGCAGCCGTAACAAGGAACGGGCAAGCCCGTTCCCTGCGGGTCGGTTTTATTTTGCCCTTGACAAAATGTTCTTTTCCAGTGCCGTCAGGAATACCTCCAATTCCTCCCAGGTGGTATCCCGGCAGAGGGACAGGCGGAAGGCGCCGTCAATCATTTCCGGGGGAAGCCCCATGGCGGTCAGGACGTGACTGCGGTGGCCCTTGGCGCAGGCGCTTCCCGCGCTGACGCAGATGCCGGCATCCTGCAAAATGTTGATGGT
>CAZCLX010000177.1:0-2827 GCA_964499615.1 uncultured Oscillospiraceae bacterium | reverse complement strand
GTGCAGCTGCTTGGCAATTTTCGGGCTGTCTGCCATGGTGTCAAACAGCTTCCTGGAGGCATCCTTTGGGTGGCTGGTCATAAACCGGATGAGAAAATCCCCGGGGATTTCGGAAATGGACTTCAGCAGGTCGGAAAAATCCACGCCGACAGATAGATCCTTGCCGTAGGAGTTCACGTTCTGGCCCAGAAGGGTGATTTCCTTGCAGCCGTTTTCAATCAGCTCCCGGCACTCAGCCAAAATATCCTCCGGCAGGCGGCTCCGCTCCCGTCCCCGGACATAGGGGACGATGCAGTAGGTGCAGAAATTGTTGCAGCCGTACATGATGGAGACCCAGGCCCGCAGTCGGCTGTCCCGCTTTTGGGGAATGCCTTCGGCGATGGAGCCAGGCTCGTCGGCAACGTAGAACTGCCGTTTTCCGGAAGTAAGCACACGATAGAGTATTTCCGGGAACTGCCAAAGATGATGGGTGGAGAATACGCCGTCCACATGGGGATAGCTGGCTTTGATTCGGGCGCTGACCTTCGGCTCCCCGGCCATGCAGCCGCAGAGAAAAATCTTCTGCTGGGGGTGGCGGCGTTTCACGTGGGTCAGAGCACCCAGGTTTCCGAATACCCGCTGCTCCGCATGCTCCCGGATGGCACAGGTGTTCATCACCACCGCGTCCGCGCCCTCGGCACTGTCTGTAATGCGGTAGCCGCACTGACAAAGGTAGCCCCGCAGCTTTTCGGAATCGGCCTCATTCTGCTGGCAGCCGTAGGTTTCCACATAGGCGGTTGGGGTGCGGCCCTGCTGCTGCCAGTAGTCCGCGATCCGGTCACAGAAGGCAAATTGCTGGGCAAGCTCAGACTGGGAAATGACGGTGGTTTTTATGTCCATAGCGTTCGCTCCAATAAGTAATCTTTAAGTATGTATCATACCATTTTTCTTGCGGTTTTTCAAGGGTGGATCCGCAAAAAAAGCAAAGGTTTGCATTTGTCCTTGCATTCCTGGGCGGTGTGTGCTAAAATACTAGAACAGTGTTGCCCGCGGGTCGGGAGAAAGAGGTTACCAATGGACGAACAAGAAAAAAGCGGCGTTCCCGAAATGCCGGAAGATAGGCCTGAAAAATTGCCGGAAGCTGTTCCAGAGACGGAGGCAACGGCGTCCGTAGAAGAAAAGCCTGAGACGGAGGAAGCGACTGCTACGGAAGCAGAACCGGAAGAAAGTGCGGAACAGGAGACCGCGCCTTTGGCTGAGAAGGAAGCATCGCCCCAGGAGAATAAAGAACCGGAGGCGGCAAAGACGGCTTCCCAGGAGCCACAAAAGATGGTTCCCGGCGCGACTCCGGGGAAAATCGCGTTGGGTGTCGCCTTGGTCGTTGTGCTCCTGGCTGCTTTGATTGCGCTGGTTGTCAGCGGCAGCAGTACCAAGAAGCCTGCTGAAACTCAACCGGGGCAGACCGCTTCTACCGCGCCCACCCAGACAGTGCAGACGGAAGCAGCAGAGCCTGTGGAGACGGTTCCCGCCACTGTACCGGAGGACGGGAATCCGGACGATGCTACCTGCAAGGGCACGTACACCGCTTCCGATGATCGGGTGATTGCCTCCCGGAATCTGGTGGTTGCCACCTCCGGGGATCGGGAACTGACCCTGGGTCAGCTTCAGGTGTACTACTGGATGGAGGTTCGCAGCTTCCTGAATAATTATGGCTACTATCTGTCCTATTTTGGGCTGGATTACACCCAGGGTCTGGACACTCAGATCTGCCCCATAGCGGAAGAGACTATGACCTGGCAGCAGTATTTTCTGGAAAGCGCTCTGCGCTCCTGGCAAAGCTATACGGCCATGGCGGCTGAGGCGGAGAAAAACGGTGTGGAGATGTCGGAGGAAAACCGGACGGAGCTGGACACATTGGAGCAGTCCATGAATGAAAGCGCCGAGGTTGCCGGGTTCGCCAGTGGGGAAGAGCTGATCCAGGGAACGCTGGGGGGCGCGGCCACAATGGAGGACTACGGCAAATTCCTGGAGGAATATTACAGCGGCCTTGCCTACTACCTGCAGATGGCCGAGGAAATGACTGCGGATGACGCGGAAGTGGAAAAATACTTCGATGAAAACGCCGCAAGCTACGAAGAAAGTGGAATCACCAAGGACACTGTGACGGTGGATGTCCGCCACATTCTGATTTTCCCGGAGGGGGCTACCAGCGAGACGATTCGCACGGAAACCTTCCCGGAAGAAGCCTGGTCTGCCAGCGAAGAAAAGGCGCAGCAGATCCTTGCGGACTGGGAATCCGGGGAGAAGACCGAGGAGAGCTTTGCTGCTCTGGCGTTGGAGCACTCCGAGGATGAAGGCTCCAATACCAATGGCGGCTTGTATGAGGGCGTTTCCCAGGGGGAGATGGTTGAGGCCTTCGACGATTGGTGTTTCGATACCGGCCGACAGCCGGGGGACTATGGAATCGTGAAAACCGAATTCGGCTACCATATCATGTATTTCAGCGGCAGCACCCCGGTGTGGCAGGAAACCGCCAAGAGCGATCTTCTGAATCAAAAAATCAATGACTTCGTAGAGGACACGGCGGACCGGTACCCCCTGACTGTGGAGTATGCCAAAATTCTGCTGGCCTATGTGAGCCTTGCGTGAGGAATAGAATTCCCCCAAAAGCGGACTTCCGCTTTTGGGGGAATTTTTAAAAATTGATACTATTTTTTGATAAAATGGTTTCATTTTATCAAAAAGACATCGCCTTGCGGCGCTGTCATTTTTGATATTTTCGGAATAGAAAATACCAAAAATTCGTCTCATTATGATCTTCATATCAAAATGTTCAATCCTTCGGATT
>CAZCLX010000176.1:0-2828 GCA_964499615.1 uncultured Oscillospiraceae bacterium | reverse complement strand
CTCGCACTCCATCTGCTCAAACTCGCGGGTGCGGAAGGTAAAGTTGCCCGGGGTGATCTCATTGCGGAAGGCCTTGCCCACCTGGCACACGCCAAACGGCAGCTTGCGGCGGGTGGTGCGCTGGATGTTGGCAAAGTTCACGAAAATGCCCTGGGCGGTCTCAGGCCGGAGGTAGCAGGTGGACGCGGTATCCTCGGTGACGCCGATCTGGGTCTTGAACATCATGTTAAATTTCCGGATGGGGGTGAAGTGGTGCTTGCCGCAGTTGGGGCAGACCACGTCTTCATGGGAAGCGATGAAGGCGTCCATCTCGTCAAAGCTCATGGCATCCACATTCACGCCTGCGCCGGAGGGGGCCGCCTCAATCAGATTGTCCGCCCGGCCCCGGGCGCCACAGCCCTTGCAGTCCACCAACGGATCAGAAAAGGAACCTACGTGACCGGTGGTGACCCAGGTGGTGGGGTTCATCAGGATAGCGGCGTCCAAACCCACGTTGTAATCCGATTCCTGGACAAACTTTTTCAGCCACGCCTTTTTCACGTTGTTCTTAAACTCCACGCCCAGGGGGCCGTAGTCCCAGGCGTTTGCCAGACCGCCGTAAATTTCCGACCCGGCGTAAACATATCCCCGGTTTTTGCACAGATTCACGATCATGTCCAGTGTCTTTTCGCTGTTTTTCATACTGTTTCCTCCGAAATACATAATATGCTATTATACGGGATTTTCCGGAAAAATCAACCCGGATTTTCCTCTTGGAGAGGCGCGTTGGCGGGGCAGAGATTGGCGGCCATGATGTCAAATATCTCCTGGCCGATCTGCACCGTGGTCTTTCCCTGAAGGCTTTCGTAGGGAATCACCTCCGCCACCCGGAACCGAACCGGCTTCCCGAAGTGGATATTTTTCGGGCAGATGGGGCCGTAGCTCAGTACCTTTTCCGAGCCCTGGATGGTGCACACCACGATGGGCACCTCCGCTTTCAGAGCGATTTTAAACACGCCGCTGCGGAAATGCTGCAGGTGCCCGTCCCGGCTGGTGTAGCCCTCGGGGAACACCACCACGTTCACCTCGTCGTCCATCAGCAGCCGGACGCATCGGATGATGGATCTCAGCGCCTCCCGGTCATTGTCCCGGTCGATCATCTGGCACATACTCCGGTGCATCACCGCGCCAATGAGGGGCATATCCCGGTTCTCTTTTTTGGAGATGAAAGAGAGCTGGTGCCGCGACAGTTTCGACAGCATCACCAGGGGATCCAGCAGACTCAGATGGTTGCACACCAGCAGGAACCGTCCCGAATCGGGAATTTTTTCCGCCCCTTCCACGGTGATCCGGGTCATAAGGATCCCCAGTATGGCGTCGATGAAGGGCTTGGACGCTTTTCGAAACTTCAGATCGTCATGCTCCTGGGGAGTATCCAGATCCACCCGGCGGCATACCAGATAAAACACGCCGAATGCCGCCCCCACCAGCAGAAGGAACAGCCCTATGAATGACAGAGGCAGCGCCCAGATCCAATGGAAGTTTTCAAAAGCGCCGGTTCCCAGGCAGATCCCCGCTCCCGCGATCGCCGCGAGGATCGCGGCAGTCCATAAAACCATAACATTTCCTCCCAAGTTTTATCATCCTATCGATTATACGCCCATTTCCCGGTGAATACAAGTAAAAAAACAGTCCAAACCGGTTTTTTTACAAAAGGGGTGGATTTCAGGAAAAAAGAGTGCTATAATGTTGCGGTATCAATTTTACATATGGGAAAGGAATTAGAAATCATGGGTCTGTCCGCATCCGCCCCCTGGCTGAAATATTACGGGGAAACCCCCGCTTCCATCGATTATCCTCACAAAACCATGTACCAGCTGATTGCGGAGGCCGCCCGCCGGTGTCCCGATCATAACGCTTATATATTCATGGGCAAAAAAACCTCCTACACCGCCTTCCTTCACCGGATCGAAGCCGCCGCCAAGGGTCTTTACCATTTGGGCATCCGCGAAGGCGACCGGGTGACCATCTGCATGGCAAACACCCCCCAGGCTCTGGACTGCTTCTATGCTCTGAACCGGCTGGGCGCCATCCCAAACATGATCCACCCTCTGTCCGCTCCCCAGGAGATCGCCTTTTATCTGAACTTCTCCAAGTCCAAGGCGATCCTCACCCTGGATCAGTTCTATTATAAAGTAGCGGAGATCCAGGAGCAGCTGGAAAGCCCCTGCCAGATCCTGATCGCCAGAATTCAGGACGAGCTGCCCGCTCCTCTGAACCTGCTCTACCCCATGACCAAGGGCGCCCGGGCTATCAAGAAGCTGCCGAAAGAGGGCTACACCCTGTGGACGACCCTCCTGAACGAAGGAAAGACCCAGGTGATCCCGCCCCACAGCGGCAAATTTGACGAGTGCGCCGCCATTTTATACTCTGGCGGCACCACCGGTACCACCAAAGGCATCATGCTCTCCAACCTGAACTTTAACGCCCTGGGTCTTCAGACCATTGCCGCGTCCGGCTTCACCCGGGACGAAATATCCAACATGAAAATGCTGTCCGTCATGCCGATATTCCATGGCTTCGGTCTGGGCATTGGCATCCATACCGCCCTGATCGCCGGCGGCACCTGCATTCTGATTCCCCAGTTCAACGTGAAGACCTACGCCGACACCCTGATAAAGCAGAAGCCCAATCTGATCCCCGGTGTGCCTACGCTGTTTGAAGCCCTGCTTCGGGCGGAGAACCTGGAAAATGTGAACTTAAGCTTCCTCAAAGGCATTTTCTCCGGCGGCGACAGTCTGTCCCCGGAGCTGAAAAAGAAAGTGGATCAGTTCCTCCACGAGCACGGC
>CAZCLX010000175.1:0-2872 GCA_964499615.1 uncultured Oscillospiraceae bacterium | reverse complement strand
CCTTAGAAAACGATTCCGTCCGCCGCTGTGGTATCCCTTCCGGGTCTCGCGACCAAGCATATCATATGCATAACTCGTCAAAAAGCGCAAGTCTAAGCCTTGTTTGGAAATTGCGGAAACATCCCCGGCAAACGCGCTCACTTTTGCCGGAGATGCTATATTCCGCTTACTTTCCGCAGAACTCTTCCGCGACTTCGGCGATGTGCTCCCAGCACAGGCCGAACTGCTTGAGCAGGGCAGCGGCTGGGCCGGAGTGACCGAATTCATCATTGACGCCGACGCGGCGCATGGAAGTGGGGCACTTTTCCGCCAGCACGGCGGCAACCGCTTCACCCAGGCCGCCAACAATGCTGTGCTCCTCACAGGTGATCACCTTACTGCACTCCTGGGCAGCTTTCACCACCAGCGCCTCATCCAAGGGCTTAATGGAGGCAATATTGATGACCCGGGCCTGGATTCCCTTTTCCGCCAATGCTTTTGCCGCTTCCAGCGCCTCATAAACCATCAGGCCGGTGGCGATGATGGCAACGTCGCTGCCATCCCGGAGAGTCTCGCCCTTGCCGATCTCAAACCGGTAGCTTTCCGGGTCGTGGATCACCGGCACCGCCAGACGCCCAAACCGAAGGTACACAGGGCCATTGTGCGCATAGGCGGCCCGAACAGCAGCCTTGGCCTCCACATCATCGGCAGGGTTCAGAACCACCATACCGGGGATAGCGCGCATCAAGGCGATGTCCTCACAGCACTGATGGCTGGCCCCATCTTCGCCTACAGAGATGCCCGCGTGGGTGGCGCCGATCTTCACATTCAGGTGGGGGTAGCCGATGGAATTGCGGATCTGCTCAAAGGCTCTGCCTGCCGCGAACATAGCAAAGCTGGAGGCAAAGGGAACATACCCCATGGTGGAGGCGCCTGCCGCCACTGCCATCATATTTCCTTCCGCAATGCCGCAGTTAAAGTGCCGGTCAGGGAACGCTTTCTTTGCAATGCCGGTTTTGGTAGCTCCGGATAGATCCGCATCAAATACGATCACGTCGTCATGCTTCGCCATCAACTCTTTGAGCGCGTTGCCGTAGCTTTCCCGAGTCGCGATTTTCTTTATTTCCGCCATGTCACATTGCCTCCAATCCCTTAAGGGTGCTCCTCAGCTCACCCATAGCCTGCTCATACTCCTGATCGTTGGGCGCTTTTCCGTGCCAGCCGGCGTTGTTTTCCATGTAACTGACACCTTTACCCTTGATGGTACGCATCACAATGGCAAAAGGCTTGCCCACGGTCTTGTGGAATTTTTCAAAGGCTTCGTCCAGGGCCTCCATGTCGTTGCCATCGCATTGCACCGTCTCAAATCCAAAGGCAGTCAGCTTATCCACAATGGGATATGGACTCATAACCTCTGCCACCGGTCCATCGATTTGCAGGCCGTTGTTGTCGATAATGACACATAGGTTATCCAGGCTGTAGTGGGCGGAGAACATCAACGCCTCCCAGACCTCTCCTTCCTGGATCTCTCCGTCACCCAGCAGGGTATAGACCCGGCAGTCCTTTCCGCGGCACTTGGCCCCCAGCGCCATTCCGGCAGCGGCGGACACTCCCTGCCCCAGAGAGCCGGTGGACATATCCACACCGGGAACGGTGTTCATATTGGGATGGCCTTGCAGGTAGGAGTCAATGTGCCGCAGGGTTTTCAGATCCTCCACTGGGAAGAAGCCACGGTTTGCCAGCGTGGCATACAGCCCGGGAGCGGTATGGCCCTTGCTCAGCACAAACCGATCCCGATCCTTCCACTTGGGATTCTTGGGATCTACCCGCATTTCCTTAAAATACAGATATGTAAATACATCTGCGGCGGAGAGACTTCCGCCGGGATGTCCAGCCTTGGCGGAGTGGACTCCCTCGACGATGCCCATACGCACCTTCCACGCGATGGTCAGCAGCATTTTTTTTTCTTCTTTTGTCATGAATGAACCTCCCTGTCCTCACTCAAAAGCGGTATTCTTTTCTGCGTTTTTACTTAATTTACATTCCCATTATACCAGCCCACCGCACACCTTGTCAACAGCAATTCACAGGCTCATTTTCTCCAATAAAAATTGCCTCCGGCTTTCACCGGAGGCAATCTCAATTAAGAATTACTCGTTGATCTCGGTGACAACACCGGAACCGACGGTACGGCCGCCCTTGCGGATAGCGAAACGCAGACCCTTCTCAATGGCGATGGGGGTAATCAGCTCAACGGACATAACCACGTTGTCGCCAGGCATGCACATCTCAGTGCCCTCAGGCAGGGTGATGATGCCGGTCACGTCGGTTGTACGGAAGTAGAACTGAGGACGGTAGTTGTTAAAGAAGGGGGTATGACGACCGCCTTCTTCTTTGGACAGGACGTAGACCTGACCGGAGAACTTGGTGTGAGGATGGATGGAACCGGGCTTCGCCAGAACCTGGCCTCTCTCAATGTTCTTCTTGTCGATACCACGCAGCAGAGCGCCGATGTTGTCGCCGGCTTCGGCGTAGTCAAGCAGCTTGTGGAACATTTCGATGTCGGTAACAACGGTGTTCAGCTTGTCCTCGCGGAGACCAACGATCTCGACGGGCTCGTTCTTCTTAACAATGCCACGCTCCACACGACCGGTAGCGACGGTGCCACGACCGGAGATGGTGAAGACATCCTCAACAGGCATCAGGAAGGGCAGGGTGTCACTGCGCTCGGGGGTGGGGATATAGTTGTCGACGGCGTCCAACAGTTCCTTGATGCAGGCATACTCGGGGGCGTTCATATCCTTGCTCTCGGACACCAGGGCATTCAAAGCGGAACCCTTGACAATGGGAATGTCGTCGCCAGGGAACTCGTAGTAGGACAGAGTCTCGCGGA
>CAZCLX010000174.1:0-2886 GCA_964499615.1 uncultured Oscillospiraceae bacterium | reverse complement strand
TTTAGGGGTTCAAAGGCCAAGTTTAATATGTAAAAAGTACACCAAGGGAGGTCGGTGTCAACCTGAAGAAGGGCTACAACGGCGACCTGACCTCCCGTGAGGCCGGCTCCGTGGGCGGCCAGATGGTCAAAAAGATGATCGAGGCTTACGAGCAGGGCATTCAGTAAAATCGGAAGCGCAATCAAAAGGCGGGCAGCTTATGGCTGTCCGTCTTTGGTTATTCAAATCTGAATTTTTCATTAATAATCCACAGATTTCTTGCTTTTTCCTCCAACGCATGATATAGTATACATTATATTATGTAAACGGAGGCACTTTGATGATGCCGTTTAAATGGATTGCCGTCTTCCTGCTCTGTCTGTTTTTGTGCGGCTGCGCTCCCAAGGAGGTGGAGGTGCCTCCCACGGAAACCACTGCCTATCCCACTGAGGATACCCGGGATCAGGTGGAGGATCTCACCATTGTTGTCACAAATTTTGATATTTCCCAGCTATCCTACTACCCCAGTCTGAAAACCCTGGATCTCAGCGGTAGTGTCTGCTATCCGGAGATCATGGAATACTGCCGAATGAATCCCCAGGTGGATGTGACCTACACCGTGGATCTGGGCGGGACCGCCCCGGACAATCGGATGTCCTCACTCGCCCTGGAAAAAGGAAGCTATCAATTCGAATCCCTTTTGAATAACCTGAAATATCTCCCCCAGGTGAAGTTCCTTTCCCTGCCGGACACGGATCTGACAACCGAGGAGCTAGTTACTTTGACGGAAGCCTATCCGGATATTTCCATCAGCTTTACCGTGGTGTTTCAAGGGGTGGAATATCCCGGCACCACCACGGAGTTGGATCTGTCCCATTTAACTCCCGATCAGGTGGAGAGTGCCGCCACAGCCCTGGGCCGTATGGCGGAGCTTACCTTTGTTCAGCTGATGGATGGCGACAAATCCAATTTAAGCGTCTCCGATGTGAAAACACTGGTGGATGCCGCCCCCGGAGTGAACTTTCACTATTGTTTTTCTCTCTTTGGGCAGACCATTGCAACCGACGACGAGACCGTCACCTTCCAAAATCTGAAGCTGACAGAAGCGGACACACCAGCTCTGCGGGCGGCTCTGGGCATCATGACTGGTTGCAGCGCCTTTATCTTGGACGACTGTGGGCTGGAAAACGACCTTATGGCGCAGATCCGGGAGGAATTTCCAGACACAGAGCTTGTCTGGCGGCTGAATGTGGGACGTCGAAGCATTCTGACAAACGCCCAGTCCCTCTGGGCGGTGGGCAACTTCACCGATGAAGAATGCGCCAATCTTCGCTACTGCCGGGATATGAAATATCTGGATCTGGGGCACAATACCGAGCTGACGGATCTGAGCTTTGTGGGTGAACTTCCGGAGCTAAAAGTGCTGATTGCCTCCGGAAGCCTGGTTTCCGATCTCAGCGGCTTTGAAAACTGTAAAAAGCTGGAATTTCTGGAGCTTGCCTACTGCGGAAAGCTGTCGGATCTGACGCCGCTGGCCGGGTGCGAAAACCTGAAAAATCTCAACGTCAGCCACACCAAAGTCAGCGATCTCACCCCGCTGGACGGGCTTCCCCTGGAGCGGTTTTTCTGCGTATTTACCTCTGTTCCCAGCAGTGAGCAGAAAACCTTTCAGGAACTTCACGATACCTGCTGGACTCACTTCTACAGCAACTCCGAGGGCTATCCCTACGGTATTGGCTGGCGGTATGACGATGCCACCCATTTCAGCGAAATCTACGCGGAGATTCGGGAAGTCTTTAACTACGACGCCATCGATCAGCTCCAGGGGAACAATTAATGAACGCAATTGCGGGCCTGTCAAACTGGCAGACCCGCAATCATTTTATTCTTCGATATTTTCAGGGAACATTGGCTTTCCCTTCAGCACCACGTCCCGGATATAGCGGAAGGTTTCCTTCTCTCCCCGGTCCCGAAGCATGGTGAGCAGTTGCCCCAGATCCCGGCGGGTTTGGGGGTGCATCAGCTCCCGCTCTCGGCTTTTTTCAAAATACTCCAGCGGAGAACCATCGTGGTAGTTTTCTCCCTGGTAGGTTTTGCAGGCGGCGATCCGATCCATGACCATCTCTGCCAGGTACTTTCTCGGCATGGGGACGCTCTCATAGTTCCGGGTGGCCCGGTTCATATCCGTCCAATATTCGTAGTGGTGGCGATTGCGTCCCTTGTGATGCATCCAAGCTTCGCTGTAGCCCTTGTCCTCCCGTTCGGCGGCATTGGGACTGCGGGTGCCTTGGAAGTACCGCGCTCCCTCCATGAATTCCGTGGGGGAATACTTCGACAGATCGTGGGTCAGTCCCTGGCGGTACAGCCCCACCCGGAAGCATCCAACCATCACCAGAAAGCGGTGATGGTTGACGGTTTTCAGATGCTTCCAGGCATTTTTTACGGTGATTTTCATTGTATCAGCCTTCTGACACCACAATTTCGGAGACCTTCAGTCCCGGGTTCCGGCGGCAGGTGAAGTCAATGGCCCAGAAGCTGGAAAATACCAGGAGGTTACGGCCCCGGTAGTCCTCCAGCAGTTCCGCGTCGCTGCCCAGGTTCAGATCCGTCAGATCCCCAGGGTATTCGTCGATCCGGCGGATCTCCTCGTAGGGCAGTCCCTCCATCCGCAGATCCACGCCGTACTCGTTTTTCATCCGGTACTGGAACACGTCAAATTGTAGGGTGCCCACCACGCCAACGATAACCACCTCCATGCCGGAGTTCGGCACCTTAAAAATCTGGATGGCGCCCTCCTGAGCGATCTGCTCTGTACCTTTCACAAACTGCTTGCGCTTCATGGAGTCCTTGGCGGACACCCGGGCAAAGTGCACCGGGGCAAAGGTAGGGATGCCGGAATAGCGATAC
>CAZCLX010000173.1:0-2968 GCA_964499615.1 uncultured Oscillospiraceae bacterium | reverse complement strand
GGCAGCCTCTTCCCGGATGGCGTCCTGGGCCTGCTTCTTGGTGCCGACGAACAGCAGGTTGCCGCCGTTTGCGGACAGATCACGGACAAAGTTATAAGCCTCGTCCAGCTTCTTTACAGTTTTCTGCAGGTCGATGATGTAGATCCCATTCCGCTCGGTGTAGATGTAGGGAGCCATTTTGGGGTTCCAGCGGTGGGTCTGGTGACCGAAGTGCACACCGGCCTCCAGCAGTTGCTTCATAGATACGACAGCCATTTTTACATTTCTCCTTTTGTTTTTTCCTCCACCCCGATCATCCCGCACCGTCCATCCATATAAAATGAACACTTGGGCGCACGGTCCCCGGGTGTGTGGTTTGTTTTGTGGACTTTACCCACAGTTCTTTATTATAAACCATGGTGTTTTATTTTGCAAGCAGTATTTCCAAAAAAACGGGAAAATATTCCATTGGGAGCGGGTAGCGGTTAGCAGTACATAGGGCGCGACGCTGGCTCCCCCCCTATGGGGGCTGGCTCGGCCATAGGTCGAGACTGAGAGGGTAAAATCGAGCGGGAATTCGGGTAAACCCTCTCCGTCAGCACTATCGGGCTAAAGCCTCTCCCAGAGGGAGAGGCTTTAGCTCCGTCCACCGTTACGGATGGGTGAGGCAGTGCGGTAGTTGTTTCATTGCGCGGTGCGCCGGGGTCGTCGCACCCTACAACCGGTAGTTGGATTCCAGCGCCATTTCTTCCCCGGTGACGGGGTGAGTGAATTCCAGCCGCTTTGCCAGAAGCATCTGGGTGTGTTGCCCCAGAGCGGCGGAGAAGGCCATTGACCGCTCGCTGCCATACTGGGGGTCTCCCAGAATGGGGAAACCCATATAGGCACAGTGGAGCCGGAGCTGGTGAGTTCTGCCGGTGACCGGCTCCAGGGAAAGATGGCATACGGGGCTTCCCCGACGGAGTACCCGGTACCGGGTGACGCTTTCCTTGCCGTCCGGGCGGATCTCCCGGAGAAGGCTTGGCAGAGGACATCTGGCAATAGGGGCGTCAATGATTCCCTTATCTTCCTCCGGGCCGCCGAAGGTCAGCGCTTCATAAGTTTTCCGGAAACCTGCCTCTTGAATCCTGGCGCAGGCGTAGGCGTTTTTGGCAAGCAAAACAATACCAAAGGTGTCCCGGTCCAGCCGGGTCAGGGGGTGGAAGGCGCTGTGCTGCCCAGTGCGGCAGTAGTAGCCTGCCACCAGGTTTGCCAGGGTGCCGGAGTTCCTTGCCCGGGAAGGGTGAATCAGCATCCCGGCGGGCTTGTCCACTGCCAGAAACCAGTCATCTTCATAAAGAATGGACAAATCCCCGTCCTCCGCCGGGTATTCCGGCTCCGGTTCTTCCAGACGGATGGTGACGGTATCCCCGGGGCGCGTCTGGTAGTCGGTGTGCCGGGGAATGCCCTCCACAAGCAGCCCGCCAGACCACTTGAGCCGGTTTACAAGCCCCTGGGACAGGCCCATTTCCAACCGGAGAACCCGGGAGAGGCGCCCGCCTTCCCGGACTTCATAGCTTAGTTCCAAGTGTCACCTGCTATACTTTCCCTTGTGCCGGGTGCTCCGGAAAATCAGCGCCCCAACGGCGGTAAGGGACAGCACCATCACAATCAGGGCAATCCCCACCCCTGCACCACCTCCGGAATTTTTTTGGGGCGGAACAGTCTCTGTGGGCAGGGTGTCCTCCCGGGAGGTTTCCGGAACGGTTTCCCAGGTGGAGGGAGCTTCTGTGACGGGCACCGTAGGCGGCAGTGTCGGGGCAGCCGTGATGGGCGGCACGGTGGTCTCCGGGGAAAGGGTGGAGGCCTCAGTCGGCGGCTGGGTGGTGGGGGCGGCAGTGGGCTGCGTCTCCTCCGCCGGGTCATAGGGATCGGTGCCGTCGGAAGCTAGGAATTCGATTCGCCCGTGGAAGGCTTCCTCCAACTGCTTAATGTAATCAATGCCCCAGGGCTTGTCCGCCGGATAGTAGATTTTGGTGTAGGTGTCCCACAGGCAGTTGAGCCGGAAGGAGGGGAAGCGCCCGTCACAGTGGATTTCCGTCAGATGGGAGCAGCCCCGTAAGGATTCTTCCCCGAAAACTTTAAAGGTGTCTGGCAAGTAAAGGCTGGTCAGACCGTCGCAGGAATAGAAGGATCTGGCCCCCAGCTCGTACATGGCGGGGCCAAAGTCCACCTGGGTGATGTTGTCGTAGTCTTCAAACGCGCTGGCGGCAACGTAGGTGATATTCCCGGAGAAGACCACGGTTTCAATTTGATCCCGGTAAGGCTCCCAGGGAGCGCCATTCTCCAACTCCTCCATGGCGCCGTTTCCGGAGACGGTGAGGGTGGAGCCCTCCAGTGCCCAGGCCATTTCCCCTACCATGCCGGAGGCGGTGTTGCCATCCCATTCAGAAGCGGCGGCGGGAACGACCCACAGGAAAAGCGCTGCCAGCAAAAAGATCAGCTTTTTCATAGTGTTCTCCTTTATGCCCGTTCAAAGCTTAAAAAACGGGATCCTTGGAAGGAAAGCTTCCCTTGGTCGCCCTCTACCAGCATGCCGTAGTCGAATCCCGTGACGTATAGCTCCATCCGGTCACCGCTGGCTACCTGGAAGGTGACATAGTATTCTGTGCTGGAATCGGACAGATCGTTGCTGCCTCTGCTATGATGGGAGACATCTGCCCGCTTTGTGACCACGGTGGCGTCCACTGTCAGTCGGGGGCTGCGGTCATCCTTTCGCTTCTGTCTGATGGACTTTATCAAAATGCTGATGAAGAAGCCGATGATAAAAAGAAAAACGAGGACAACAAGGACAAACATGATGGGAAGAAACGCGTTGAATAGATCAAATCCCAATCCCATAAAAACCTCCAATCATTCGCCTTACGAAAAGCCCCATAGGGGATTTTCGGCAGTTTAGGGAAGCTCTGAATAAATCGGCAAGAGCTGGTGGCGAAAGATTTTGCTCCAG
>CAZCLX010000172.1:0-2982 GCA_964499615.1 uncultured Oscillospiraceae bacterium | reverse complement strand
GCTATAGCAGGGATGAATTCCCACACCCGAGTCAGTTATTGTGCTGTCTGGCCGGATCAGACGGTGCTGATGGATCGGTCTTGCGCAACGGTCTCCCGTGAACCATGTCAGGTGGGGAACCAAGCAGCATTAAGCGGATCGGACCGTGTGCCGCCAAGGCTGCCGATCCTGAGCTGAATGATCCGATACCGGGCACGTAGCTGATTCAAATGTGGGTGTGCGATCTTGTTATGGGCCGGTCTGCGCTTTGCTATGATACTATTTCTTCAACGAAGCATTGGAAAGGAGGAAGCCATGAGCGCCTATCAGGCATTATATCGAAAATACCGCCCTCAGACCTTTGACGATGTCAGTGGGCAGCTCGCGGTGACACAGACCCTGAAAAATCAGGTGATGACCGGGCATCTCAGTCACGCCTACCTGTTCACCGGCTCCCGGGGCACCGGCAAGACCTCCTGCGCCAAGATTTTGGCGAAGGCGGTCAACTGCCTCCATCCCCAGGACGGCAATCCCTGCAACCGGTGCGACAATTGCCGTGCTATCGATTCCGGCGCTTGCATGGACGTGCTGGAAATCGACGCCGCCTCCAATAACGGCGTGGACAATGTCCGAACCCTTCGGGATGACGCGGTGTATGCTCCCGCCCAGGTGAAAATGCGGGTGTATATCATCGACGAGGTTCATATGCTGTCCCTGTCCGCGTTTAATGCCCTGCTGAAGATTATCGAGGAGCCGCCGGAGCACCTACTGTTTATTTTGGCCACTACAGAACTGAATAAAGTCCCTGCCACGATTCTGTCCCGGTGTCAGCGGTTTTCTTTCCGGCGGCTCACCCAGGAGGACATTGCCGCGAGGCTCCAATACGTTTCCTATCAGGAAAATATTGATCTGGACGATTCCGCCGCCCGGGTGCTGGCCCGACTTGCCGACGGGGGCATGCGGGACGGTCTGAGCCTTCTGGATCAGTGCGCCTCCGCCACTCAGGGGGAATTGACCAGCCAGAAGGTTTACGACTGCCTTGGTATTGCTGGGGAGCGAAGGTGCGCAGAGCTGCTGCTGAAAATTGCTTCCCGGGATACCGCCGGAGCGCTGTCGCTGTTTAATACGCTGTATTCCCAGGGAAAGGATCTGTCTGCCATGCTGGACGAGCTTGCCTGCCTTGTCCGGGATCTGCTGGTGCTGAAATCCGCGCCGGGGCAGGGGATCGCTATGCTGTCCGGCGTTGCCGAGGACGGGGAGGCAAAGCAGCTTGCTGGGATGCTTTCCGGCGGGGAACTGCTGCGGATGATGGATCTGCTGCAAAAGACACTGGCGTCCTTCAGCCGGAATGCCAGCCGCCGTACCGACGCGGAGCTGTGCATTCTGGAAATGTGCCAGCCGGAAATGAGCCGGGATACCGCATCTATGAATGCCCGGCTGACCCGGTTGGAAGAAATGGTCAAAGGCGGAAGCTTCGTCGCTGCCCCTCAGCCGGTTCCCGAATCCCGGGAAGCGGAGAATCCTGTCCGGGAGGAGCCGCCTGCGGACATGCCGGAGGCAGCGGAAGCACCCACGGCGCCTATGGGTTTTTGGCAGGATCTGACCGCCGCTGTTCGGGAGGAGCTAAAACCCCCAGCCATGGGCTTCTTTTCTCCCAACCCCAACGGGCCGATTCACGGTACGCTGTCCGGGGAAAAGCTGGAGCTTGTGTGCGCGGACTGCTTTACCGCTGAAATGATCTCCAAACCGGAGGTTCTGGAGGTGGTGACGCGGAAGGCAGCTGCTATTCTGAAGAAACAGGTCAAGGTGACGGTTTCGGATCGCTCCCAGCGAACAGATGGGGGAGAGGGAATGCGGAAGCTGATGGAATTTGGAAAAGCCAATCCGGATATTGTTAGGATAAAAAGAAATTGAAAGGGGTACCAATATGGCAAAGAATAACTTTCGAGGAATGCCCGGCGGCATGGGCGGCATGAACCAGTCCGCTATGATTAAGCAGGCCCAGAAAATGCAGCAGGAAATGCTGAGAATGCAGCAGGAGCAGGAAAACAAAACTTTTACCGCCAAGTCCGGCGGCGGAGTGGTGGCGGCGACGGTGAACGGCAAGCATGAGCTGACGGAGCTGACCATTGACCCGGAGGCCGTGGACCCCGATGACGTGGATATGCTTCAGGATATGGTCATTGCCGCGGTGAATGAAGCTATGCGGATGGCAGATGCCGAGGCGGCGGACAATATGTCCCGTCTCACCGGCGGTCTCAACCTGGGCGGACTGTTTTAAGGAGTAGCGTATGCAGTTTTTTCCGGCGGCACTCCAGGACTTAGCGGATCAGTTTGCCCGGCTTCCGGGCATCGGCGGGAAGACCGCTCAGCGGCTTGCCTTCTACGTGCTGGGGCTTTCCCAGGAGGAGGCTCAGGGATTCGCCGACGCCATTTTGGCGGCAAAGGCTCAGGTTCATACCTGCCCTGTGTGCCAGAACCTGACGGATCGGGAACTGTGCCCCATCTGTGACGACGATACCCGGGATCATGGCACAGTTTGCGTGGTGGCGGAGCCGAAGGATGTGATCGCTCTGGAGCGGTCCCGGGAGTATCGTGGGGTCTACCACGTGCTCCACGGGGTGATCTCACCTCTGAACCATGTGACCCAGGAGAATATCCGGATCCGGGAGCTTTTGAAGCGGATCGGAGAAGGCACCGTCCGGGAGGTCATTATGGCCACCAACCCGGACACCGAGGGAGAGGCAACCGCCATGTATATCTCCCGGCTTCTCCGTCCCATGGGGGTCAAGGTAACAAGGCTGGCCTACGGTGTCCCAGTGGGTAGCCAGCTGGAATATGCCGACGAAGTGACCTTGTCCCGAGCATTGGAGGGACGGCAGGAAATGTAAAACTTGGGCTGTTGCTTTTGCAGCAGCCCAAGTTTTGTCATAGCTTCTTTTCCCATAAGCAGGACATGGATATCTATGCTGACAGCGCCTATGCACACCTGGCCTCGCAGCT
>CAZCLX010000171.1:0-3002 GCA_964499615.1 uncultured Oscillospiraceae bacterium | reverse complement strand
ATAAGGGAAAAGCGGCCTATGCCGCCAGCAAGGGGGCTGTCACCGCATGGACGCGTTCTGTCGCAATGGAATGGGCAAAATACAACATTCGCGTTAATATGATCGCCCCAACGATCTGGACACCTATGTATGATAAAACTCGTGCGTCCATGACACCGGAGCAGTTAAAGGCGCACGATGCTTATATGGCGACCGCTATTCCTCTGGGAGGGAAACTTGGTGACAGTCAAAAGGATTTTGCACCAATTATGGCGTTCCTCGCAAGCGAAGATGCCCATTATCTGACAGGACAGGTGATCTGTATTGACGGCGGCACCCTGATGATGCGTTAAAAAGGGTTGCTGCGTCGGACAGCAATTTAATGCAGGCAGTCTACATTGTGATGTAGCTGTCTGCATTTACTCTATTTCTTTTGCCCGTTTCTTTTAATGCGCTCCAAGGCTCTCCATTGTTGCCATAGTCGCTGCAACTGCGATTGCGGAAATTGTCTCCTGCCGGACGATGGCAAAGAATGTGTCTGCCCTCAAGGCATCACCTACTCGCTGATCTGCAAATGGTTCCTCGCCGCTGTCTTGTCTCTGGGCAGAACATTGTATGCGGCCCTGTTCCCGAATCCTGCCGTTGGTCAGCGACGATAATGGATGAAGCAAAGGCTTCCCTATGTAAAAAGTGCTTTCGGCAAAGCTAAGGAAACTCTGAACAATTCAGCATCAGCTTGACAGCGGATTTTTTGCCCCACTGGTGCAATATGAAAAACGTAAAATACATCCAGTATTCCCACGTTTTCCATACTTTCCGGTGAGTCAAAATCTCTCGCTGCCAGCTCTCGTCTCATGATTCAGAGCTTCCCTAACTGAGATACTGATCCGGAGATGGCGGTCTCGCCCTACGGCGGAATCACAAAGCAGAGAAGACCTTGCCCAGGCTTTCGTGGAGCACCAGGTTTGCCATGCTGTCATAGGGTGTCTCGTCCCGGTTGATGAGAACTAGACGGTTTCCGCGATAGTAATGGATCAGCCCTGCCGCCGGGTACACCGTCAGGCTGGTTCCCGCCACGATCAGCATATCCGCGTTCCGAATGGCGTGGACGCTTTTTGCCACGGTGTCCTGATCCAGTCCCTCTTCATACAGCACCACGTCCGGCTTTACGATCCCGCCGCAGGTGCAGCGAGGGATCCCATCCGCGTCCCGGATGAATTCCGCCGGATAGAACTTCCCGCACCGGGTGCAGTAGTTTCGGAGAACCGAGCCGTGAAGCTCGTACACCCTCTTGGATCCGGCCTTCTGATGCAGCCCGTCAATATTCTGGGTGACCACGGCGGAGAGCTTTCCCTCCGCCTCCCACTGGGCGAGCTTTTTGTGGGTGATATTGGGTTCAAAGCCCAATGGCAGCATCTTCTCCCGGTAGAATCGGAAAAAGTATTCCGGCTTTCGGAGATAAAAGCTGTGGCTGATAATGGTTTCCGGAGGATACTCGAATTTCTGATTATACAGCCCGTCTATGCCGCGGAAATCCGGGATCCCGCTTTCCGTGCTTACCCCCGCACCGCCAAAAAAGACGATCCGGCTGCTTTCCGCCACCCACTGCTTTAAGATTTCGATTTCCTTCATTTTTCCGTCTCCCCTTGCCTGTCCTCTGCTTCCATTTCCTTTAACAGCTTCTGATCCTGCTTGCTGGTCAAATCCAGCTTTTCGTACATATCCGGTCTGCGCTCACGGGTGCGGCGAAAGGACTGCTTCCGCCGCCACTGGGCCACCTTTTCATGGTTACCGGACAGAAGAATCTCCGGAACCGCCCTGCCGTGCCACACCGCAGGACGGCTGTACTGAGGATATTCCAGGAGTCCGGAATAGTGGCTTTCGTCCTCGAAGCATTCCGGGTCTGCCAGCACCCCGGGGACCATGCGGCACACCGCGTCGGTCACCGCCATTGCGGCAATCTCGCCGCCGGTCAGGACAAAGTCCCCCAGGGAGATTTCCTCGTCCACGCATTCGTCGATAAACCGCTGATCAATGCCCTCATAGTGACCGCAAACCAGAATCAGGTTATCCAGCTTACTGAAACGGATTGCGTCCGCCTGGGTAAAGGTATGACCGCAGGGAGAGAGAAAAACCGTATGCACCGGCCCCATCGCATCGTCGCAAGCCGCTTCCCAGCAGCGGTACAGGGGATCCGCCTGCATGATCGCCCCACGGCCTCCGCCATAGGGGTAGTCGTCCACCTGATTCTGTTTGCTGGCAGTGTAATCCCGGATTTGCCTGGTCTCAATGCGAATGTAGCCCCGCTCCTGGGCTCTGCCCAGAATGCTTTCCGACAGCACATCCCCCAGGGTATCCGGAAACAGGGTGAGTATATCAATCCTCATCGGCAGCCATCCCTTCCAGAAGCTTCACATCCATACGGTTCCCCTCCAAATCCAAGCGGAGGATAAATTCCTTCACCGCCGGGATCAGGTACTCCCGCTCCCCCTTCACCAGATACACCTGGTTCCCGGGATAATCCAGCACCTCCGTCACGGTACCGATTTGGGTTTCCCCGGCATAAACCTCCATGCTCTCCAGCTCAGCGGCAAAAATTACATTCTCCGGGGCATCCTCCCGGTAAATTTTCACCGTCTGCTTCCGAAGTGCCTGGGCATCCTCCATAGTATCCACACCTCTGAGCTTTACCAGGCAGCAATTTTTCTGGACACGACAGCTGTCGATCCTGTATTCCCTGTCCCGGATCCGGCAGCGGCAGTAACGCTTTAGATCCTCAGGACTGTCCAGCCAGGGCAGCACCTTTACTTCCCCCCGAACGCCGTGGGTAGTAACGATCTCCCCCGCTTCAATATATGGAATCTTCATTTTCTTTCCCTCCTAAAGAAACGAAAATGCGTGACAAATGTCACGCATCCACGTTTTCCGGCAGATCCGCCGGGTCAATCCACGATCTCGACCGTGACCTTTTCGCCGGTGCGCTGGGCTACAGTCTTAATGATGGTGCGAATTTCCTTCGCAAT
>CAZCLX010000170.1:0-3019 GCA_964499615.1 uncultured Oscillospiraceae bacterium | reverse complement strand
TAAGCATGGGGTCTGCCGCAGATCTTGCAGCGGTTGTAGCGGCGGCTGGAGAACTTGGGCTCAGCCTGCTGCTTCAAAATCATAGACTTTTTTGCCATATGCTTTTCCTCCTAATCAAGCTTGGAAGGGAGCGCCAAGCTGGGTAAGCAGCTCTTTGGCTTCCTCGTCAGTGGAAGCGGTGGTGCAGATACAAATATCCATACCACGGATTTTGTCCACCTTGTCATACTCGATCTCTGGGAAGATCAGCTGCTCCTTCAGGACGAAGGCATAGTTGCCGCGGCCGTCAAAGGAGTTGGGGTTGATGCCCCGGAAGTCGCGGACACGGGGCAGCGCTACACTGAACAACCGATCCAGGAACTCATACATACGGTCTCCGCGAAGGGTGACCTTTACGCCGACGGTCTCACCCTCACGCACCTTGAAGTTTGCCACGCTCTTGCGGGCCTTGCAGGTGATGGGCTTCTGACCGGTGATGGTGGCGATGTCCTTGCAGATGGCCTCGATCTCCTTGGCATTGTTCTTGCTCTCGCCGCAGCCGACGTTCACAATGATCTTATCCAGCTTGGGGATCTGCATAACGCTCTTGTAGCCGAACTTCTTGTTCAGAGCGGGGGCAATCTCGGCAACATATTTTTCTTTCAGTCTGCTAGCCATGATCTATCGCTCCTTCCTCAAATCTCGGCGCCGCACTTGCGGCAGACGCGGGTCTTCTTGCCGTCTTCCACCTTATAGCCAACCCGGACGCCCTTACCGCACTTGTCACAGTACAGAGCCACCTTGCAAGCACGGATGGGAGTCTCACGCTTGACGATGCCGCCGGCCTCGCCCTGACGGCGGGGCTTGGTGTGGCAGGTAGCCACGTTGACCTTCTCGACAATGACCTTGTTCTCGCTGGGCATGGCCACCAGAACCTTGCCCTTCACGCCCTTGTCCTTGCCGGACAGGACGATAACGGTGTCATTTTTCTTAATGTTCATTCCTTCGGTTCCCCCTTAGATGACTTCCGGCGCCAGGGAGAGGATCTTCATGAAGTCTCTCTCACGAAGCTCACGGGCCACCGGTCCAAAGATACGGGTACCGCGGGGGTTCTTGTCCTCCTTGATGATCACAGCAGCGTTCTCATCGAAACGGACATAGGAACCATCCTCACGGCGAACACCCCGCTTGGTGCGGACGATAACCGCCTTAACAACTTCACCCTTCTTAACAGTGCCGTTGGGAGTAGCTTTCCGGACGGAAGCAACGATCACATCGCCGATGTTGCCAGTCTTCCGCTTGGAGCCGCCCAGGACACGAATGCAGTGGATCTCTTTCGCGCCGGTGTTGTCGGCAACCTTCAGGTAGCTTTCCTGTTGAATCATAGCTGTCCGACCTCCTTACTTCGCCTTCTCGATGATTCTCACGAGTCTCCATCTCTTATCCTTGGACAGGGGACGAGTCTCCATGACCTCAACGGTATCGCCGATGCCGCACTCATTATTCTCGTCGTGGGCCTTCAGCTTATAGGTACGCTTCATAATTTTCTTGTACAGAGGATGCTGTACGCTGTCCTCAATCGCAACCACAATGGTCTTGTCCATCTTGTCGGAGACGACCTGACCAATTCTGGTTTTGCGGAAAGCTCTGGTATTTTCACTCATTTCTGCTTACCTCCTCAGATATTGGTCTGCTTCTCACGAATAATGGTCTTGATGCGGGCAATGTCCTTACGAACGGAAGCCAGCTTCATGGGGTTATCCAGCTGGTTGGTGGCATGCTGCATCCGCAGCATGAACAGATCCTTTTTCAACTCATCCAGCTTCTTGTTCAGCTCTTCCGTGGACAGATCTCTAATTTCCTTTGCCTTCATCATTATTCACCACCAATCTCAGTTTCGGCTTCCTTGGCGATGATGCGGGTCTTGATAGGCAGCTTGTGCTGGGCAAGACGGAGGGCCTCACGGGCTACGTCCTCAGGCACGCCGCCGATCTCAAACATCACCTTCTGATTTCTTACGACAGCGACCCAGCCTTCGGGTGCGCCTTTACCGGAACCCATTCGGGAACCAAGACCCTTCTTGGAGTAGGGCTTGTCAGGGAAAATCTTAATCCAGACCTTACCGCCACGCTTGGTGTAACGGGTCATGGCAATACGGGCTGCCTCGATCTGGTTTCCGGAGATCCAGCCAGGCTCCAGAGCCTGGATACCGTAATCACCGTAAGAAACCTTGTTGCCGCGGGTGGCAGCACCGTTCATACGGCCACGCTGCACCTTGCGGTACTTGACTCTCTTAGGCATCAGCATCAGCGGTTACCTCCTTCTCTGCGGAAATCCCGGCGCTCGCTGCGGCCTTCGCCACGACGGTCATTCCGGCGGTCACCGCGACGGTCATTCCGGCGGTCACGACGCTCCCGCTTCTCAGGTTCGGGGGTCGCTGCCCGCAGGGTAGTATTGAGAACCTCGCCCTTGTAAATCCAAACCTTCACGCCGATGCGGCCATAGGTGGTGGCAGCTTCAGCGAAGCCGTACTCGATGTCGGCACGGATGGTCTGAAGGGGAATGGTTCCCTCGTGATAGCTCTCGGAACGGGCGATTTCGGCACCGCCCAGACGGCCACCGCAGCTGACCTTGATGCCCTTGGCGCCAAGGCGGGTAGCCTGCTGCATAGCCTTCTTCATGGCTCGGCGGAAGGAGATACGCTTCTCCAGCTGCTGAGCAATGTTCTCAGCCACCAGCTGAGCGTTCAGGTCAGGAGAGCGGATCTCAACGATATTCACGTTGACGCTCTTACCCAAGCGGGCTTCCATATCCTTGCGCAGATTCTCAATCTCCGCGCCTGCCTTGCCAATGACAACGCCGGGACGGGAGCAGTGAATGTTGATCTTGACCTTACCGTTGGCGCGCTCGATCTCGATTTTTGCCACGCCGGCGGCGTACAGTTTGTTTTTCAGATACTTACGGATGTTGTAATCCTCAACGACAAGATCGCCCACTTTGTCCTCCCGGGCATACCAGTGAGAATCCCAATCCTTGATTA
>CAZCLX010000169.1:0-3062 GCA_964499615.1 uncultured Oscillospiraceae bacterium | reverse complement strand
AACTGGAAGCATCCAAACTGGTCAAGCTGCCGCATCCATAGAACATACCGGTCATGTCTGTCACATTTGATGTGTCAAAACAATTCTGAAAGTCGATTTTCTTTAAATTTATGAAGTATGCAAACATCCAGGAGGCGTCAGGATTCGCCGTAATTTTTCCATCAGCAGCCACATGAAGGTTTCTGCCGTCCATCCATGCCAGAACGGTTTTGTTCCCGGCTTCCGACACATCCCAGACATTATCTGGTACTCCCTCCAGGGTGCTTTGGAAGGTAACAGTTTTCACATTGTTGCGCGTATACGTTTTTTGCCCCCAAAATTGATTGTTTCTTTCAGAAAAATTCATTTCAGACAGGTCCTCCGCCGCTGCCATCACGTTGGCTTTCATGGGAACGGTTTCTTTTGGCGCGATTCCTTCTGTGGCTTTTATAACAGGTACGGTTTGCACAGATGATTGTTTTGAAGTGCCATCTGCGCCTGTTTTTTTCCAACTGCCTATGCCTATGGCTACTGCGACACACAGCGCTACGATTCCCGCCGTGATAGGAATCAACCATTTGGGCAACGCTGTTTTTGATTCAGGCTTTGACGGCTCGGGTTCCGGTGTGGGCGTGACGATGCGCAGCATGGTGTTCATATCCTGTGGGCGCTTCTGGGGGAGAATTGTCATGCAGTTGAAAAGCGCTTCAAACTGCTTTCTCGTCAGAAGCGGCTGGCAAGTAAGGGTATCGTCTATAGTTCTATCCGTAGCGGCAGGCGGAAGCTTCCCTGTACAGCAATAATAGATGGTTGCCGCCATGGCGTACACATCTGTCCAGGGGCCAATGTTTCCGGTGCCTCCATACTGCTCAATAGGGCTGAATCCACGCTTTGCTACCAGCTGGGAGGATTGGGTGGTTCCGTCGGATTTCTGAATATCCAGATCCTTTGCCGCACCCAAATCCAGCAGAACCAGGCTGCCGTCCTTTTGCACCATGATATTGTCTGGGCTGATGTCCCGGTGGATGATGCCGTGCTGGTGGACCTCCGCCAGGGCTTCCATAATGGGAGTCAGGAGCCTTACGCAGATGTCAAACTCCATGGGGCCATCCCGCAGGAGCTTTTTCAGCAAGGTTTCCCCTTCAATGAAATCCATGACGATATAGGCGGTCTCGTTCTGGATAAAAACGGAATTGACGCCTACCACATTGGGAATGTTCCTCAGCTTTGCCATCTTCCGGGCTTCCTTCAGAAAACTGTCAAAGCCTTTCTGTGCCCCGGACTTTTCCATCATGGTGGTACTCCATACCACGCTGGTACAATTCTCCCGGCTCACCATACCGGTGCTCATGGGGAAGTATTCCTTGATGGCAACCTTCTGCTCCAGCAGAAGGTCAAACCCTATGTAAGTAATGCCGAAGCCACCCTGACCCAGCATTTCCCCCACGAGATACTTTCCGTCCAGGATCGTCCCGGGCTTCAAGGCAAAGGGTTCCACTTTCGCATCACCGTAAGCCTCCCCGCATTCCGGGCACACCGTCTCTCCGGCTTTCAGCTCCCGCATACATTTCATACAACAGCGTAGTTTCATATTAGGCCTTGTTTGATAATTGGCAATATGCCCAATAGTGAGAAATTTTTTTGCCAGACAAGGCGATTTGACGCAGGAATACTTGTTGTATTTCAAGGAACAGTGAAGTCAACCCTCAAAGTGGTCTGCATCTCAGCATAGAAAGCTTTCTGAAAGAAGCGCGCAAGATGGCAAAGCTTGACTTCATTCCCTGTGTCGTTAAAGTCAAGGACTTTTTTTCGCAGAATAACACCGCCTACATCGTGATGGATTACATAGAGGGTGAGACTCTGGCAAATAAGCTTCAGCGGGAAGGGCCCATGCCGCTGTCCCAATGTGTTTCCATGCTGGCACCCATTATGCATGCACTGGCACAGGTGCATCAGCGCGGAATCATCCATCGGGATATCAGCCCTGACAATATCATGGTTCAGCCGAATGGAGAATTGATGCTGCTGGATTTGGGTGCGGCAAAAGAAATTGATTTTCAGCAAAAGGACGGCTCTGTTCGTTCCTCCAAGTTGATTGCCAAAGATGGGTTTAGCCCTATGGAACAGTACACAAGCAACGGACGCGTCGGATCCTGGACAGACGTGTATGCAATGAGTGCCACCATATATTACTGCTGTACAGGGAAACTTCCACCCGCCGCCACAGTGCGCATTAGCGGCGATTCTTTGATACGCCAGCCATCCCTGCGTCCGAAAGAATTTGAAATTCTCAAAAAGGGCATGGCAATTGCCAGCAAGGATAGGTTTCAAACTATGGAGGAGTTGCTTCGACAGCTTCAGGCCCTGCCCGGGGCAGAGAAATCCACTTCTCTCAAAAAAAACAACACGCCTCCGAATCAATTCCTCACGCACATTAAAAAGCCTACGACGGCGGCGGCCATTTTATTTGGCATAGAAGCAGTGGCACCGTTGTACGTTGCATATGTCCTTGAGACAATGTATCTTGTTTTCCTGCTGCGAATTATAGGATGTCTGCTGGCTGCATACGGACTGCTGCAGACAAAACCCAGAAAAAATCTATTTTCTGCCGGCTGTGTCTCCCTCTCATTTTCCTTTTGGCCGACATTTTCTCAGGTAAGCTGGATTGGCGGCACAGCATTTCTTTTAGTTCCGGTGCTGCTGATGACGGAACAGCTAGGCTTTTCCAGGAATCGGCAATGGCTCCAAAAATACTGGTTTATTCCAACTGCCATCTTCTGTGTATACCTAATAATGTCCTGTTTGCAATCTTTCCATGCCGCCAGCATTATTATAGAAATTCTAGCTGGCTGTGCACTGACACTGGTCATGTGGGAGTTTGCCAAGCAAACCATTGACAGACAATAACCACAGGGTAGATTTCTATAGGAATATCTCCTTGGAGTCACTGAGTAGTCTGAATTTCCTTATGGCCGCCTCTAAAAATCCGATTTTTTCACTTAGACATTGCAGGTTTTCCTGTTTTTGGGCCGCAGCTAGTCTGAAATAACGCCATCTCCATCTAATTCGGCCATTCGATTTGG
>CAZCLX010000168.1:0-3081 GCA_964499615.1 uncultured Oscillospiraceae bacterium | reverse complement strand
GGGACAAAAGATCCGCCATCCAGCCGCAGACGATTTGTTCAGAGTTTCCTTAGCAATCGGGAGTAGCCGTGGCCGTATTGAACACAGCGGGAGACCCGGCTCAGGGTTGCGGAAGAAATGTCCGTCTGGCTGATCACCTGACTGTAGGTGTTTCCCTCCATCAGCAGCTTGGCGGCGTGGATCCGCTCGGCCATATTCTCCACTTCCCTCCGGGTGCACAGGTCGTCAAACAGCGCTTCACAGTCCTCTACGCTTTGAAGAGAAACGATCAGTTTATAAAGCTCCCGGATCTTTTCTTCCTTATCCATAGCGGATCCTCCTAAATATTGTTTTGGGAGGAACGGAGAAAGGCTTTGGTTTTCTCCGAGCGGGGAGCGTCAAATATCTCCTCCGGAGTGCCCATTTCCTCGATCACACCCTCTGCCATATATATTACCATATCCGCTACCCGTTTTGCAAACTCCATTTCGTGGGTTACCACGATCATTGTGTTTTCCCGGTTTTTTAGTGACCGGATCACCCGGAGCACCTCCCCCGTCAATTCCGGATCCAAGGCGCTGGTTGGCTCGTCAAAGCACAGAACCTCCGGCTGGAGGGCAAGAGCCCGGGCAATGGCCACCCGCTGCTGCTGACCGCCGGAAAGCTGCCAGGGGTAAAAATCCCGCTTTTCCCACAAGCCCACCTGGGTAAGAAGCTTCTCACCCAGAGCCGCGATCTCTTTTTCCGGCAGGGTTTTCAGCAGCCTGGGGGCAAGGGTCACGTTTTCCAAGGCGGTATATTGGGGGAAAAGATTGAAGTTTTGAAAAACCAAGCCAAAATGGAGCCGGTTTTTCCGCTTCTGTTCCTCGGAGAGCTGGAAACCCTTTCCGGCAAGGAGATTCACCCCATCTATGGCAATCTCTCCGTCGTCCGGTGTCTCCAGAAAGTTCAGGCACCGAAGCAGGGTGGTTTTTCCGCTGCCGGAGGAGCCGATGATGGCAAGCACCTGCCCCTTTTCCAGGGAAAAGGAGATCCCCCGAAGGACATCGGTGCTGCCGAAATTCTTTTGCAAGTTGGTTACCTGTAGTCGTGCCATGGTCTAACCTCTGAAATAGTCGAGTTTCTTTTCCGCCTCCTGGAACAGCAGGGTCAGCACGCCGCTGAACAGCAGGTAAAAGGCTCCTGTGTAAAACATAGGCCAGATCAGTCCGTCGCTTTTGATGTACGCCTGTCCCCGCCACATCAGCTCATACACGGAGATGGTCCGGGCAAGGGCGGTGTCTTTTACCAGGGTGATGATCTCGTTTCCCATAGGAGGCAGCACCCGCTTCACCATTTGCAGCAGCACCACCCGACAGAAAATTTGCCCTCTGGTCATGCCCAGCACCTGTCCTGCCTCGTACTGTCCCTTGGGGATGCTTTCTATGCCGCCCCGGTAGATCTCCGCGAAGTAGCAGGCGTAGTTAACGGAAAACGCCAGCAGCGCCGCCTGAAACCGGTCCATGGAGGGCGCACCAAACAGCAGCCCAGGGCCAAAAAACACCACGATCAGCTGGAGCATCAGGGGCGTTCCCCGGATCACCCAGATAAACAGCCGGGTAAGAACGCGAAGAGGAGGGAACCGGCTCATGGAGCCGAAGCAAACCACAAATCCCAGAGGAATGGACACAGCCAGCGTCAAAACAAACAGCCTGAGTGTTTGCAGGAATCCCCCCAGCAGCTCCAATGTAACCTGCCCAAACATATTACTTTACCAGGGTCAAACCGTATTTTTCCGCCAAAGCATCCAGCGTTCCGTCCGACAGCATCTCTGCCATAAGCGCGTTGAATTTTTCCGCCATGTCGGAATCTTTCCGGAAGCCGACGCCGTATTCCTCGCTGGTCAGTTCCAAACCGCCGGAAAGCGTTTCGTAGCTGGTGCCGGGGCCGGTCATGGCAAGCGCCATGGTGATGTCAATGACGCAGGCATCAGCAGTGCCGGCCTTCACCTCCATCAGTGCCCCCGCCTGGTCGCCGGTGGCTACGTAGTCAGTGATCCCCAGGTCTTCCAGAGCCTGCGCCCCGGCGGAGGATTTCTCTGCCGCGAAGGAAAGACCTTTCAGGCTCTCGGCATCCGGGAAGTCTGCCGCTCGTTCCGTGGGCATTACCACCACCTGAGCGTTTTTCACATAGGGATTGGAGCAGCTGGTGTTTTTCAGCACCTCATCGGTGATGGTCATGCCGTTCCAAATGCAGTCGATATTCTTGGCTTCCAGTTCAAAAAACTTGCTGTCCCAGTCCGCCAGCTCAAAGAATTCCACAGTGACGCCCAGCTTTTCCCCAATCAGCCGGGCAAATTCCGCGTCAAAGCCGGTCCACTCGCCGCTGTCGTCCCGGTAGTCCATGGGGGCGTAGTCGGTGATCCCCACGATCAGGGTACCTTTATCCTGAATGTACTTGAGATCCGAACTTGTTTCTCCCTTGGCAGCGCAGCCAGTCAGCACCAGCATAACAGCCAGCAGCAAAGCGATCCATTTTTTCATATTGATTTCCTCTCTTTCCGACGCGCCCACAGGACGCGCTGTTTTCTGAATAACCGCATTATACTTTACCACGATAAAGAAGTAAAGTGAATTTTCCGGATTTTCGCAATTTCATCGATCTGCACAATTCAAAAAGTAATTTAATACTGATATTCAATCAAAATGTTAAATGTATGGGGCCGCAGCGCCGACGGAGATTACATCCTTGACGAAATTATGACCCCGGAAGAGGTTCAGGCCGTCCTGGACAGTTACAAAATCATCCCCAGCGAAATGAAGCCGGTTTCCCAGTTCCCGGCGAAATAAAAGCACACGCTCCTCTTTTTGAAAAAGGGGAGCGTGTATTTGCGTAGGGCGGGGGCTTGCCCCCGCCTTTGATCTGCGTGTTTCCGCCGTTTATTTCACGGAAAGAAAGGGACTGTCCTTCCAGACAAACCGCCAGGGGTAGGCTGCGGCGTCTCCGGCGTAATCGATGTTGATCCGGGGCGTGGCGGAAATTTCCGGGGGCGAGACCCCGGTGTCTTCTATGGAAACTCTGAACAAATCGTCTGCGGCTGGATGGCGGATCTTTTGTCCCATC
>CAZCLX010000167.1:0-3154 GCA_964499615.1 uncultured Oscillospiraceae bacterium | reverse complement strand
AACAAAATCTTTCGCCACCAGCTCTTGCCGATTTATTCAGAGCTTCCCTTGGTAAAATGGTTTCATTTTAATCGAGTAGGGGAGATTTTTCAAATCAATCCGAAATGTGTCAGCGCTTTTTCGATGCCGTCTTCCAGCACCGGAGCGGTGACAAATTCCGCCTGAGCTTTCAATTCTGCCATGCCGCCGCCCATGCAGACGGTGTGGCCCGCGAGGGCGAACATGGGCAGGTCATTGGTGCTGTCGCCAATGGCAAGAACCTGATCCCGGACTGCCCCCAGCTTTTCCAAGAGGTAGGTGATACCAGCCCCCTTGGAGCAGCCTTTTTTCACCAGCTCCAGCATGGTGCCGCCCCGGTCAATGCAGACATAGTATTGCTCCATCTCCGCGAGGAATTCCGCCCGGCGGCAGCCGGGGGTATCATAGGTCACCAGTTTGAGAAAGTCCGGCGCTTCCCCCGGGGCAAATTCCCGGACAGGGAAGCCTTTTTTCATCATACGGGCTGTCTCTGTCTCCCCGTTTGGATGGCGGACACCGCCCTTTTCCAGCAGGATCGCCCCGCCGTCGGCTTCGTACAGGGCCGCCATGCGGCAGCGGTGGGCCGCTTCCACGGTTTTCCGGCAAATCTCTTCTGACGGCCGGGTTCGGATCAGCCATTCGTCCCCCAACCGGATCTCCATACCACAACCGCAGACCCAGCCCTGAAACGCCATAGCCCGAACCCGGGGGTCAATGTGGGAGAAGGGGCGGCCGGTATTCACCACGGGAATATGCCCCTTCTCCCGCAAGCGCTCCACCGCCCGGATCGCGGAAACCGGAATCACCTGAGTGGCATCGTCCACCACAGTACCGTCAATATCAAAAAATACAACCATTGCTTACCTCTTTTGTAGGAAAAATCAGAATCCTGTGGCAGCTGTCACCAGGATGCCCAAATTGTCCCGGTAAATTTCGTCGAATTGGGAGATGGGCAGCGGATTCACGCCGGAGCCTGCCTCAATGGTAAAGCCGGGACGGCGGAAGGTTTTGATAAACCAATCCTTGTACCCGGCAAAGGCAGAGGCGTAGGGTGTGTCCTCCAACGCGTAGCCGCTGACCCGGGAGAACTCCTGGGCATACTTTTCCGCCTCCGGCACGGTAATGTCCTCAAACTGCCAGTAGATCACCTTCCCCTGGGTGTGGTAGGCCAGCACCAGGGCAGGATCCACTTCCTCCGTGTACCGCGCTAGGGCAATAGACTCCCGCTGGCTTAGGGGGGATCTGCCCACATAGTCCCTGGGGCCGGGACGGATGTAGCCTTGGGAGAACTTGATTTCTCTGGCTTGGAGCCATCCGGCGGGATACTGGAGATTCAGGTCCACGCCCAGCAGGTTTGCCTTCCAGCCGTCGGGAAAGGGCACATTGGGATAAAAATCCGCCATGGCTCTGGCGCTCTCATAAGGAAGCGTCCCCGGCTCAATGGCTCCCGTCACCAGATCCACCCCATCCGGATCCACCATGGGGACGGTATGGATGGTGGCGGCTTTTACAATATTTTCCGCCGGGACGCCGTAGAGGGTGCCGCCGGCTTGCGCTGCCTCTGCCAGCTCCTCCACAAATTTCAGAAGCACCGGAGCGGTGATCCACTCGTTGGCATGGTGGGCGGCGGTATAGAGCACATGCCGCTCCCCGGTGCCAACAGTGAGGGCAAGCAAGGGCCGTCCGTAGGCAGTGGTGGTCAGTTCCTCGCTTTTGCAGAAAGGGTATTTTTCCGTCAGCGCCAGGATTGCGTCCTCGCACAGCCGGGAGGTCTGGGGTACATCCGTTCTCACGATTGCCAAAATATCGCCTCCAATCATGATTCTATGCCGGAAGAATCCAAGATGTGCGCGGTTAGCAGTTAGGAGACGGTGTCCCGGGGCAGCCGTGCGTAGGGCGCGCCGTTAAGGAACGTCCATTGATCTGTTTCCCACTATGCCGCAACGGTGGACGGAGGAAGGTCTTGGCAAGGCCGCTGCGGTGTCTTTCAGAACGCTTTTCGGGTGACGATCCCTCATACCAGCGGCACGCCGAGTCACCGCACCCTACGAACTGCTAACAGCTGCCTGCTAACCGTCGCGCTGCTCCAAATAGATCATCAGCACGGCGATATCCGCCGGGCTGACACCGGAAATACGGCTTGCCTGGCCCAGGGATACCGGGCGGATGGCTGCCAGCTTCTGCCTGGCCTCCAGCCTTAGGCCCTGGATCTCGTCATAGGGAATATCCGCCGGGAGAAGGCGGTTTTCCGCCTTTCGGAACTCCTCCACCTGCTTTTCCTGGCGGAGAAGATACCCGGCGTACTTCATCTGGATCTCCGCCTCCTCCGCCGCGCCGGGGGGAAGCTCCCCCCGGTGCGGGTCAAAGGGTGCCAGATCCCGGTAACTCACTTGGGGCCGCCGGAGTAAGTCCGCCAGCCGGGCGGATCCGGTAACCGGGGCGGTGCCCCGGGAAATCAGCATTTCATTCAGGGCAGGGCTTTCCGCCACGCCGGTGGCTTCCAGCCGCTTCATTTCCCGCCGGATAGCGTCATACTTTTCCTCCACCTGCTTTCGCCGCTCCTGACTGACCAGCCCCAGCTTTGCGCCGATGGGGGTAAGCCGCTCATCGGCATTGTCCTGCCGGTGGAGCAGCCGATATTCCGAACGGCTGGTCATGATCCGGTATGGCTCCTGGGTGCCCTTGGTCACCAGGTCGTCAATAAGGGTTCCGATATAGCTGGTATCCCGTGTAAGAATCAGAGGGGCTTTCCCCTGGAGCTTCAAAGCGGCGTTCACCCCCGCCACAAAGCCTTGAACCGCCGCCTCTTCATAGCCGGAGGTGCCGTTAAACTGCCCCGCGCCGTACAGCCCGGAAACCATCTTTGTCTCCAATGTGGGCAGCAGTGCCGTGGGGTCCACGCACTCATACTCAATGGCGTAGGCGGGGCGCATCATCTCCGCCTTTTCCAGCCCGGGCACGGAGCGCAGCATTTCAAGCTGCACGTCCTCCGGCAGGCTGGAGGAAAAGCCCTGGATGTACATTTCCTCGGTGTCCATGCCGCAAGGCTCGATAAACAGCTGATGCCTTTCTTTATCCGGGAACCGAACGATTTTCGTCTCAATGCTGGGGCAGTACCGGGGGCCTACCCCGGTAA
>CAZCLX010000166.1:0-3154 GCA_964499615.1 uncultured Oscillospiraceae bacterium | reverse complement strand
TCTGAAACATTTTTGAAGCATTTCCGATACAACGCCCCGGTATTCTAAAGTTACCAACCGGGGAAAGCAAAGGCGCCTCCCTTTGGAGGCGCTATTTTTATATCCACCCTCTTGGAGCAAGCGAAGCGCAGGCGCGGCGGTGTAATAAGTTTTCCCAAAAAGGAAAGCATTCCCCGCTTTCCTTTGTAAGGAGTGATTTTCATGAATAAGACCGGTAAATATGTCCGCAAGCGCAGGAGTTTGGCGCTGCCCGGTCTGCTTTGTTTCTTAATTCTGATCTGCGGCGCCTTCACCGCTTGCCGGATGCTGATGGTTCTGCCGTCCAATGCCGCCGAGGAGCCTGCCATTTCCGAGCCTACGGTACCTACCCCGCCGCCGGACAGGACGGCGCCGGTGATTTCCGGCATGGAGGATCACATGATCTACCAGGGAGACGATTTCTTTCCCCTGGACGGCGTGACAGCCACCGATGACCGGGATCCCGATCCGCTTCTGGAGCTGGTGGATGACGGCGTTGATCTCAATGAGCCGGGGACATACACTCTGTACTATATCGCCTCAGATTCTTCCGGTAACGAATCCACCGCCACGGCAACCCTGACCATCCTGCCAAAAAAGGAAGGGTACGTTCCCCTGGAGGAAATTTACAGCTTAGCGGATACCCTTCTCACCGGGATCATCACCCTGGAGATGGATACGGAGGATCAGATCTGGGCAATCTACAGCTGGGCCAGGGGTCACATCGCTTATCTGGGCAGTTCGGATAAATCGGATCGTTTCCAGGCGGCATGGGTGGGAATGACCCAGCGGGGCGGGGACTGCTTCACCTACTTCTCCGTGTGCAAGCTGTTTTTTGAGCGGCTGGGGATCCCCAATCTGGATGTGGTGAAGGTTCCCCTTCACCCGGAGGACGCGGGCCACTACTGGAGCTTGGTCAGCGCCGACGGGGGAAATACCTGGTACCATTTCGACGCTACCCCAAGGATCGGCGACGGCGACGACTTCTGCATGGTGACAGATCAGTTCCTGGACGAGTACTCCAACGCTCACAACGGCAGCCACAACCGGGACAAGAGTTTGTACCCGCCCACGCCGAAGGAATAAGCGACATTTATCGACTTTCTCGTAGGGAACGCCGACCCCTGCGTTCCGGCGGCACTGGGCTGGATATTTTGACTTTATTCGGCAAATTCGTAACGCTTTTCGTATTCTCCGAGGCCGCCGCCGAATCATGACCACTTCTCACGGCGCGTCGAGGTCGCCGCGCCCTACGCAAAACGCCACTGGTTTGCTGACGAAAGCCGATGTGCATATAATAATTTTCCGAAAATCGAAACTTTTCGCTTTTTTTAGCGTCTATATAAATAGATGGAAATCTCCCGGGCAACCGGGGTGAAGGGAGCCATACCAAATGATCACCAATATTTTAGAGTACCTGGAACAGACCGTTGCCTGGCTGCCGGGAAAGCGGGCGTTTTGGAATGAAGAAACATCCGTTACCTTCGGGCAGCTTCACCAGGATGCCCGGGCCATTGGCAGTTATCTCCTTCGCCGGGGGATCCGCCGGGAGCCGGTGGCGGTGCTGATGCCCCGCCGTCCCCGCTCCATCGGGGCGTTTCTGGGGGCGGTCTATGCCGGAGATTATTATGTGCCCCTGGACGAGACCCTGCCAAAGCGGCGGCTGATGGAGCTGCTGGAAAAAATCAGCCCCAGAGTCATTATCTGTGACGAGGATACCTGCCATCTGCTGAACGGTTCTCCCTTTGTTTCCGCCCGGGTAAACTATAAGGACGCCGCCCAGGAAACCCTGTGCGAGGCCGCTCTGGCGATGGTCCGCGCGCGGCAGGTGGATACGGATCCGGTGTATGTGGTGTTTGCCTCCGGCTCCGCCGGAGCGCCGAAAGGGGTCATGGGCTGCCACCGGGGGGTCATTGGCTACATAGAGCATCTTGGATCCCTCCTCCGGTGCGATTCCAACACCGTCTTTGGCTGCCATACTCCTTTCTACTCCGACGCTTGCCTGAAAGAAATGATGTGCACCATGAAGTACGGCGCTTCCACCTGCCTGATCTCCAAGGAAAAGCTGATGTTTCCGGTGCAGCTGGTGAAGTACCTGAACGCGGAGGGGGTAAACACCCTGTGCTGGCAGCCCTCGGCTCTGTCCATGATTTCCTCTCTGGGCACCTTTGAGAAGATCCGCCCGGAGCATGTTCACACCGTTACGTTTTCCGGGGAGGTGTTCCCAACCGCCCAGCTGAACCTGTGGCAGAGCGCCCTGCCGAAAGCCAGGTTCCTGAACCTGTACGGCCCCACCGAGGCCACCGGGGTTTGCTGCTACTACGAAGTCACCCGGCGGCTTAATCCCGGCGAGCAAATCCCTATTGGGCGGCCCTTCCCCAACGCGTCTATCCTGCTGCTGGGGGAAAACGGCCAGGATGTGCCCCCAGGCACCGCCGGAGAGATCTGCATTCGCGGCTCCTGCCTGACTCTGGGATACTTCCGGGATCCGGAGAGCACCGACGCCGTTTTTGTCCAGAACCCCAGAAATCCGGATTTCCCGGAGAAAATTTACCGCACCGGCGATCTGGGCAGGTACAACCACCGGGGTGAACTGGAATTTTTGGGACGCACCGACGGCGAGGTAAAACTCCAGGGTCACCGGGTGCAGTTGGAAGATGTGGAGAAAATCGCCGGTGCCTGCGAAGGCGTCCAGACGGTGTGCTGCCTACTCTCCGCGGGAAGCGGGCGGCTCCATCTGTATTATACCGGGGAGTGCGCTCCCCGGGATCTGATCCTCAATATGAAGCAGCAGATTCCCCGATATATGCTCCCCCACGGCTGCTTCCGGCTGAAGGTGATGCCCATGACCCCCAGCGGAAAAATCGATAAGGGCCAGATCAGCGTGATCATGGCGAAAAAAGAAGCCCAAACCGCGTCATAAGAAAGGAGATCAAACAATGTATCTGTGTGTGGCAATGGTGCTGGCGGCGCTGGTGGCGTTCCGTTTTTCCTAAGGAAACTCTGAACAATTCGGCCTGCGGCTGGACAGCGGATCTTTTGCCCCACCGGTACAGTATGAAAAACGTGAAATACATCCAGTATTCCCACGTTTTCCATACTTTCCGGTGAGCCAAAATCTCTCGCTGCCAGCTCT
>CAZCLX010000165.1:0-3286 GCA_964499615.1 uncultured Oscillospiraceae bacterium | reverse complement strand
GGGACAAAATCTTTCGCCACCAGCTCTTGCCGATTTATTCAGAGCTTCCTTAAATAAATCTTACTGTGAAAGTCAGAAAAAGTTTGAAATTTTGCATCTTTTCAGAGACTTTCACGGTAATGAAACCATTTTACCAAGAAACAGTATTAATTAAATTTAAACACCTTCTGAGCGGTGTGGTACAGCGCGATGGATAGCTTCCGGCCTTTTGGGCCGGGTAGGTTGGCGCCAAAATTGGTGATTTGGCGGCGGCAGTACCGGTACAGCGCCGGATCCGTTTCTTTCAGCTCCTGCCAAAGCTTTTCCCGCTCATCCAGTGCCTCCGGAGTTCCGGCGATGACGGAGAAAATAGAGGAAATTGCCATCATCATGGAAATGAAGTTTTTCATGTACTGGGCCAGCTTGGGATTCTCGGCGGCGACCTGGGATATGTTGTGGGCTTTCAGCATGATCCGTGTTCCCCGGAACTGATGATCTACCCGGGAGGCCATCACGGACTCGTTGACGCTTTGATCCGCTCTGCCGATGAAATATCGGTACAGGTTTTCGTCCAAATAGTATATGGTCTTTGCGTAGGGGAGGATCTGGTAGACAAACACGTTGTCCACATAGAAGGTGTGCTTGGGAAGATCCCGATAGTACTGCTGCAGGCACGCGGTACGGTAGATCACGGAGTGCATCAGCAGGCACTGCTGGGGAAGAAAGGGACGGGTCTCGTCCCAGGTGAAGATCCGGTTCGTGGGAAAGGCGTTCCGGTAGCCCATAGGCTTTTGGGTGTTGTCTTCCACATGTTCATACACATAGTTGGCGCACACCATGTCCACCGGTGTGTCCATAGCGGCAAACTCCCGGAGCCGATCCATCACCCGCTTGAGGGCGGTTTCATCCAGCCAGTCGTCGGAATCTACCACTTTGAAATAGGTACCCACAGCCCGATGGACACCGGCGTTGACCCCCGCGCCGTGGCCACCGTTTTCCTGATGAATGGCGGTGATGATGCCTGGGTACTCCGCTGCCCAGCGGTCACATTTTTCCGGGGTGTCGTCCTTGGTGGAGCCATCGTCCACCAGAATGATTTCCGCTTCCTCCCCGGCTTTCAGAAGGGAGGATACGCAGTGATCCATGTAGGCGGCGGAATTGTAGCAGGGAACGGTAAAGGTAATCAGCTTACCCATTTTCTTTCTCCTTTAGAAGATGATCTGCCAGGTTCAGAGCCTGGGCGGCAATGGCGTCCATGTTATAATAGCGATACTGAGCCAGACGTCCCAGCAGATGCAGATTTTTGTAGCCGGACGCCAGCGCGGCATATTTCTGGTACAGCGCGGTATTTTCCGGGGAGATAATGGCGTAGTAGGGAATTTCCCCTGGCGCCCCGGTATATGCCCTGGAAAACTCCTTCACCGTGGAGGTGACACCGGGGAGAATCTGCCCGGTGAGCTGCTTAAACTCGGTGATTCGGGTGTAGGGCATATCCATGGTGTAGTTCACGGTAGCGTGGGACTGGAAAACGTCCACCGAATGGGATTCAAACAGGAAATCCAACGTCCGGTAGGGGAGAGGGCCGTAGGCACATTGAAATAGCTCGTCCACCGCACCGGTGTAGATGACGCTGCCCCGGAAGGGAACGCCTTGATAAAGGATTTCTCCGTTTTCAAACCGAAGCGCGGAATTCGCATCGGTGTTCCGCGTCAGGGTAATGCCGGGGTGATCCAGCATCCGCTGGAACATTTTGGTGTAGCCCTCCTCTGGGACGCCCTGATAGGTGTCCTGGAAGTACCGGCAGTCCCGGGACAAATACACCGGCACCCGGGCGGTGGTATTGGGGTCAATTTCCTCCGGAGTGGTACCCCACTGCTTCACGGTGTACCTAACGAATACATGGTCATAGACGAAGTCCGCCAGGGCGGCAATTTCCGGATCCGGATTCTGCCGCAGTTCCAGAATGGTCACCTTCCGCTCCGGCCCGTAGATCCGCAGCAGCTTTTCTTCCAGCCGGGAGGCATCCTTTGGGGGAAAACAGGTTTCCAGGGAGCACAGATTGAAGGGAACTGGAAATTCCCGCCGCGTTTCCCCGTCGGGGATGTTTGCCACCACCTGATGACGGTAGTCACGCCACCGGGTGAATCGGGAGAGAAAACCGTACACCCGGGTGTCGTTTGTGTGGAAAATATGGGGCCCGTATTTGTGGATCAGCACACCGCTTTCATCCAGACAGTCGTAGGCGTTTCCGCCAATGTGGTTCCGCCGCTCCAGCAGCAAAACCCGCCTCCCAGCATCAGCAAGGGCTCTCCCGCAGACGGCGCCGGCAAAACCCGCGCCGATGACAAGCGTGTCAAACCTTTCCAAAATGCTGTCCTCCCTTCCTGTTTTCGAATTCTTTCTTCTCCATTATACGACAGATTTGAAAATACGCAAGAGTGAAATATAAAATTAAGAAATGAAAAACGAAGGAATACACAACGTATTCCTTCCTCCCACGCACAATTATTGAAAAAATGTCATTTAACCGCCCGTAAATAAAAGAACGCCGAATCTGCCCGCAGACAGATCCGGCGCTGCTATTATTAAGAATTAGGCTTCCAGGTTGATACCGGTTTCCTTGTTAAAGACATGGCACACATGTCCGCCGAAGGAGAACTTCACGTTGGAACCCTGGCTGAGAGCGGACACTTCCGCGCCGGTCATGTTCATGGTGGAGACCACCAGAACCACGTCCCGACCCATAGCGGTCACGTGCAGATGCACGGTGGAACCCATCATTTCGGACACATCGACCTTCGCGTCAATGCCATCCTTGGACAGCTCAATATGCTCAGGACGGACGCCCAGAACAATATCCTGCTCAGCAACGTTGTTGGCTTTCAGCTTGGCCTGCTTTTCTTCGGACAACTCAACCGTGATGTGAGCCAGTTGCACAGCGTACTTGCCATCCTGCTTAACCAGCTTGGCATCGAACAGGTTCATCTGAGGTGTGCCAATGAAGCCGGCAACGAACAGATTGTAAGGATGATTGAACACTTCCTGAGGAGTGCCGACCTGCTGGATAAAGCCGTCCTTCATGATAACGATCCGATCACCCAAGGCCATAGCCTCGGTCTGATCATGGGTAACGTAAATGAAAGTGGTGTTGATCCGCTCACGGAGCTTGATGATCTCAGCACGCATCTGGTTACGGAGCTTGGCGTCCAGGTTGGACAAAGGCTCGTCCATCAGCATGACCTGAGGAGCACGGACAATAGCACGGCCAATGGCAACACGCTGACGCTGACCACCGGACAGAGCCTTG
>CAZCLX010000164.1:0-3304 GCA_964499615.1 uncultured Oscillospiraceae bacterium | reverse complement strand
GTATTGACCTTTTTCCCTGGTCGTGCTAAAATAAATGCACCGCCGATGGTAAGGGGAACCTGGAACAGGAGAGTTCCTCTCGTAAAATCGGCTGTGTGATCGGACACATGGTTAAAAAATTCATACCCCTCTTACTTGGTCGGTCAGAGGGGTATGATAAGACCTTGTGACAAATGTGTTCACGCCACAATTGTACAAGACCTAACAAGTTTTGTCAATAGGAAATTAGGTGAAAACCAAATTTCCTCGGTGTGGATTCCAAAATCGCGGAAAGCAAATAACTGCCTAACTGCCAAACGGCTAAGAAATCAGGCGTATTGGTGTAGCCCTCAGCGTATCGAACGGTTCGCCTAGTAGTATGTCACATGAGGGAGGGGCTTGTGTTAAAGCCGAAAGCACATCCCTGTGGAGCATTTGTGGACGTGACCCTGTTCAAACTTCCCGCACTTCTCTTTACGGAACCACTATACCTTTTTGACATCCTTCCCAGGCGCTTACACGTTGAGTGCCTGGGAAAGCTGTCTTATCTGGTGGACGATATAGGACTCGAACCTATGACCTTCCGCACGTCAAGCGGATGCTCTAGCCAGCTGAGCTAATCGTCCGTCACAGCTTTTGTATTATATAGTATGATAGGGAATTTGTCAAGACAAAAATGCAGATTCCTGAAAAAATCATCCGAGGCTGCCGTCAATTTCAGAACTTCCGGAGGGGAAGGTAATAACAAGACGGTTGGGAAGGCAGACAATGCTCCCGCCACGATTACGGTAGCCCTGACGGACGCACCACTGATCGGGGCAGCTTGCCTGAGTAACGGCGATTTTCCCCTGGCGGACAGTGATGGTGTTGCTGCCGCCGTCCGGGGATATGACCGTGAACGTCTGTTCCTTTCCCAGATCCACCGTGGCAACCAATGTGCCGCCGCTGTAGATTTCCGCCCGGTTCCCCGGCGTTTTTCCGTAGTACAGCAAAGCCGCCGTACCCAGGCTGAGCAGCAGCAGCGCGGAAATCAAAAGGATCCAGCTTCTGGTTTTCATACTGCCGTCCTCTTTCCATAATTGAAATTTCCCCTTGGGTTTCCCGAAAAGTATATCAGATTTTCTGGAGAAAAGCAAGAAAATCCTTGACTTTTCCCTTCCTGAATGGTAGAATATACAGGCCGCATTGAAAAGGTCAAAGTTGGCGCGTTTCGCGCCCACCTTCAGAGCGAGACTACACAATATAAAGTAGGTGAAAGTCAATGAAAGCAGTTATTGTAACCGGAGGCAAGCAATACACCGTTGCTGAGGGAGATGTTCTCTTCGTGGAGAAACTGGGTGTGGAAGCCGACTCCGACGTAAAGTTCGATCAGGTGCTTGCCATTTTGGACGGCGAGAACACCAAGATCGGCGCTCCCACCGTGGAGGGTGCCGCTGTTGAAGCCAAGGTGATCAAAAACGGTAAGGGCAAGAAGATCCAGGTTCTTCGCTACAAGGCCAAGAAGAACGAAAAGAAGAAGATCGGTCACCGTCAGCCCTACACCAAGGTGGAGATCACTAAGATCGCCCTGTAATGTATGACAAAGTGCGAATTTTTTACCGATAATGACAGAATCACCGGATTCTCCGTGTCGGGTCACAGCGGCTACGCCGAGGCGGGCAGTGACATCGTGTGTGCTGCCGTCAGCGCGGTGGTCGCCATGGCTGAGGCCACCATCAACGAGGTGTGCGGCGCGAAAGCCAAGGTTCGGGTGAAGGGCGAGGAAGCCCGCGTCACCCTGATCCTTCCTGTGTCCTGCGATGAAGAGGACAGCGTCCAGGCAGTGCTTGCCGGAATGATGCTTTACCTCTGCTCCCTGCGGGACGATTATCCTGATTATATCGAAGTTTTGGAGGTGTAACACATGCTGAAAATTGGTATTCAGTTTTTCGCTCACCATAAGGGCGGCGGTTCCACCAAGAACGGCCGTGATTCCGAGTCTAAGCGGCTGGGCGTGAAGCGTGCCGACGGTCAGAGCGTTCTGGCCGGCAACATTCTGGTTCGTCAGAGAGGCACCCACATCCATCCCGGCACCAACGTGGGCATCGGCAAGGACGATACTCTGTTCGCTCTGATTGACGGCAAGGTCAAGTTCGAGCGCATGGGCAAGGATCGCCGGAAGTGCTCTGTCTACGCGGAGCAGTAATAGATCTCATGAATTGCCGCCGCAGAGGTTTCCTCGCGGCGGCTTTTTGTAAAAAGGAGAACGTATGGAGCGAATCAAACTGTGCCTCCCTCGCCGGAGGACGGGGAGAAGGTTTGGGACTATCGGGCGGAAATGCCGGAAGTCGGACTGTCTCTGGACGGCTGCGCGAGGCTGAGGAAAGCCGCGTCCGCGGAAAGCTGGCTGGAGTAAATCCAAAAAACGGCAAGTCCGGAAACCTGCCCGGAGGGATTCGTTCCGGACAATGTTTATCTAGCCATTCGGGAAACCGATGATAAAATGGTGGGCATCATTGATCTGCGGCAGTTTAAAAACCACCCGGTTCTGTCAGTTTGGGGTGGTCATGTTGGCTATTCCGTCCGCCCAAGCGAGCAGCGCAAGGGCTACGGTGCGGAAATGCCCCGGCTTATGCTTCTAATTGCCCAGGAAAAGGGCTTGACACGGGTAATCGTCACCTGCCATGACGGCAACACTGCCAGTGAAAAGATCATCCGTAAAAATGGCAATGTCTATGAAAAAAGCGTCCAGGTAGACGGTCAGAGGATCATCCAGCGGTTTTGGATCAATTTGACTGCCGAAAAGGAGAAATAAATGACCATTTACACTTCCGTCTTCTGCTCCGTCCCCATGTGCCGGAGGATTTTGAGGATTATTTTTCCTATATCATTGACGAAAATCTACAGGTCATGCTGGACCTCCACGACGTAACGGATCGGTCCTCGGCGCAGGAGACCTTTGACTGGCTTCGGAGGAAGGTGGAGTTTTTGGCGGTGTGTCCGCTCCCTTCCGGCAGGACAGTGGGGTATATCTGCATCCATCCGGCGAATCTTTCCCCGACAGGCGGGGAAGGGACTTGACGTTTGCATTTCCCGTGACTTCCGGCGGCAGGGCCTCATGGAGGAGTCTCTCCGGGCTGTAATTGCGGCTCTTTTTCGGGAAAACGACTATCTCAGTGTGAATACGCATCCAACAACCATCCCTCTGAGGCGCCCCAAAAAAGCTGGCCTTCCGTCCTGTAAAATCGAAGCCGTACGGGGACTTTACGCTGTATACCTGCGTGCCGGAACCTAAGGAAACTCTGAATAAATCGTCTGCGGCTGGATGGCGGATCTTTTGTCCCAT
>CAZCLX010000163.1:0-3358 GCA_964499615.1 uncultured Oscillospiraceae bacterium | reverse complement strand
CAGCTTATCCGCCATAAACGCCTTGTATCAGGTTTCTGTTCGTCAGGCTACGATTTCGCTATCCCTTCTTCTCGCCCACACCTCACGATATGAACCTTGGGAGTCGCTCTGGGGTTCGTTGGCAACTCCGCCCCTTGTGGACTTTCACCACAGGCTGACGGCATGCCCGTCATACACAATTAAGGGCGGTGTGCAAATCACACCGCCCACATTTATTCAATTTCAAGATGTCTGGATTCAGGAAGCGCTTCCTGCTTTTTCGGCAAGGTCAATTTCAGAACACCGTTTTCATACTTTGCTTTGATGTCCTCGGTATTGACCGAAGATACATCGTACTGACGGCTGTACTTTCCGTAGGAACGTTCCACACGGACGTACTTTTTCTTTTTATCCTCCTCCTCGTGCTCTGAATGACGCTCGGCGTTAATCGTCAGTGTGCTGTCGGAGATATCGAGATGGATATCCTTCTTATCGAATCCGGGCAAATCCGCTTCCAAGACATAATGATCGCCTTCATCGGTGATATCCGTCTTAAACTCCGCAATATCTCCGTTGCTGAAGAAAGAACCGAACGGTTCGGAAAAGAATCTTTTTTCGAATTCTTCCATGTCTCGAAAAGGATTGTAAGCAATTTCATTCTGATGTCTGCGATAAGGTCTAAGTTCAAACATAATAAATACCTCCAAAATTACTGTATTTTAGTATGTCCGCCCTTTCTAATACTATACCGATGGGGTAGACCGAGAATCGGTTTCAGCGGCCCATTGGACTTTACATCCTTTCATGGTTAATTCAATGCCGTTGCTTCTGATTGGCCCATTGGACTCACCTTCTTTTCTTCTTCTGATTTTATTGTAGTACCCGTTTTAGGTTTATTTGTTACATTGATGTTAACACTTTGTAAAAGTTAGCACTCTTTGCGTTAGAGTGCTAATCGAAGCGATGCGGCACTGTGCCAATGTTCTATTTAATCCGGCATGGCAAATACATCTGCCGCAAAACACATAGAAAAAATGACAGACCCCAATAATACTGATATTCAATAAAAATGTTTAATCCGCAGAATTGAAAATTTTTATATGAAGATCATAATGAGACGGATTTTTCGCTATTTTCCATTCCGAAAATAGCGAAAATGCCAACACCGCAAGGCAATGTCTTCTTGGTAAAATGAAACCATTTCACCAAGAAACAGTATAAATCCTGGTGCCTGCCGTGACTTGACATCAGGTAGAGGGGATAGTATAATCGGTTACCAGAAAGAGAGGACATCCCATGGGAAAATATTCTGATATATTATTGACCGGTGATTTTGATCGGACTTTGACCGCTCGGGATTCCACCATTCCCCAGCGGAATCTGGACGCCATCCGGTACTTTATTTCCGAGGGTGGCTCGTTTACCATCAATACAGGAAGGAGCCTTCCCATGTTCCACCGGTTTCTGCAGCAGGTTCCGGTGAACGCACCGCTGCTACTGTACAATGGCAGCGCTGCCTATGATACTCAGCGGGAAGCGTTTCTATTCTTCTCTCCCATCGCCATGGATCAGGGAGAAACGATTCGGCGGATCCAGGCCCTTTCTCCGGGACTGATCCTGGAGTTTCAGGGCAGGGACAAGCACTATATTTTCTCTCCAAATCCTACATATGAAGCATTTTATCGGGAGGCGGGCTGCCCTGTTGGAGTGATTGAGCCGGAGACGGATGTGGGACCATTTATAAAACTCAGCATTTTTGGCCCCTTGCGCAGCACGACGGTTGCCCACCTGTTCCAGGGGAATGAAGAGGAGACGCGTCGCTATGATCAAGTGGAATCCGCTCTCCGGGCAGAGTATGGAGACAAGCTTACCATCCTGCGGGTGGCTCCCAGAATCATTGACATCCATGCCTCCGGCGTCTCCAAGGGCAACGCCGCGCTGGAGTTGAAGAAGAAGCTGGGGAAGAAGCTTTTGCTGTGCGTAGGGGATGAGCAAAACGATATCTCTATGCTGGATGCGGCGGACTTTCCTTTCTGCCCGGCGGATGCCCCGGTGGCAGACCGGTATCCCAACGTGTGCTGCTGTGATGACGGTGCGGTGGCGGACATTATTTATAAAAAAATCCCGGATATTTTGGAACAACGTCCTTGACAGAACCGGAAAAGTATGCTAGAATTCTATAGCTGAATCGCCAGAGATGGGCTATGCGGGTGTAGTTCAATGGTAGAACACCAGCCTTCCAAGCTGGATACGCGGGTCCGATTCCCGTCACCCGCTCCATAACACGCGCCAGTAGCTCAGCTGGATAGAGCAACTGCCTTCTAAGCAGTAGGTCGGGGGTTCGAGTCCCTCCTGGCGTGCCAAACAAGCTGGCAGCCTGGAGAGGTTCGAAAGTTTTCGTTTACTAGAGCGGCTTCCCGGGACTCGAACCATTCAAACGCAATATGCCAGTGGCATATTGCTGACGCCAGTTCAAAAACTGGCGGCTACAATTATTTTTGCCGAAGGCAAAAATGCAAACGAGTCCCTCCTGGCGTGTCAGTGCTGCTTGCAGCAGTAGGTAATAAGTAATCGTTAAGAGTGAAGGAGTTTTAATCTGTCGGCTTTGCCGACACTTTACTTATTAACTATTCACTTTTACTTCTAACTTCAAATTATGGTGGATGTGGCCTAGTTGGCTAAGGCGTCAGATTGTGGCTCTGAAGACCGTGGGTTCGAGTCCCATCATCCACCCCATAAAAAAGGCCGTCTGTATGGGCGGCCTTTTTTATGGGGCGGTGATGGGGTTCGAAAGGGCGGCCTCGGCGAAGCCGGAGCAAAAAAGTGTCCGGTTGACACTTTTTTAGCCCGTGGGAGAGGCTTCAATGCAGTGCGCTTCATGATGGCGAAGCCATCCCTTCATGGCAGCTTGCGCCGCTTCATTTTAAAATATCCGCGCCTGGGGAGGTTCCCCAGGCGCGATGTGTTTATTTCGCAAATTCCACAGCTTTGGTTTCCCGGATCACGTTGACCTTGATCTGACCGGGGTATTCCAGCTCGGATTCAATTTTCTTGGCAATATCCCGGGCCAGAATGATCATGTTGTCCTCGGTGACCACTTCGGGCTTGACCATGATCCGAACCTCCCGGCCGGCCTGGATGGCAAAGGCTTTATCCACACCGGGGTAGGAACTGGTCAGCTCTTCCAGTTTTTCCAGGCGGCGGACGTAGTTTTCTATATTCTCACGCCGTGCGCCGGGCCGCGCGGCGGAAACCGCGTCGGCAGCCTGAACCAGGACGGCAATTACAGTTTTTGGCTCTACGTCGCCGTGGTGAGCCTCAATGGCGTTGACAACTACCGGGTTTTCCTTGTACTTCCTGGCAAGATCCGCGCCCAGCT
>CAZCLX010000162.1:0-3404 GCA_964499615.1 uncultured Oscillospiraceae bacterium | reverse complement strand
CTGTGGCCAAATCTCTCGCCATCGACTCTTGTCGATTTAATCAGAGGTTCCCTAAAATGTCCGCCAGCACCTGGTGCGCATAAATTCCTGTACTAATCGCGGCGACGCACACCGGTCAGAATTTTAACAAAGGGCGTATTCGTGTAGGCTATGGTCTTTTCGACATAAGCTGGTCTGTAAATCATCGTAACCGCCTACGTTTTCATATCGTGTACCGAGGCATGGTGTAGAAGCCAATCAGTTTTGCGGCTTTATACTGATATTCAATAAAAATGTGGAATCCAAAGGATTGAACATTTTTATATGAAGATCATATAAGACGAATTTTTGGTATTTTCTATTCCGAAAATATCAAAAATGGCAGCGCCGTCAGGCGATGTCTTCTGGATAAAATGAAACCATTTTATCCAGAAATAGTATTAAACCGCAAAAACTGCGGGCTTCCGGTTCCCAGAAGGTATCCTGCGATTCTGCTGAAAAACCTGTTCCGGTTTCATCCCTTATTCGCTTCCTTTGTAAGCTTCGTACAGCTCCCAGTCGGTCATGTGGTTGTCCAGCACCAGCTGAGTAAATACCCGTCTGTCTTCGGGTGCGTACACCGCGTCCCGATACCACAGGTCATGTCGGGCGTTGTCGCCCCGTTCCCGGACATATCCCATCAGCTTCTTCACCATGTAAGCGGTATGCTTCACATCGGCAAAGCAGTCATTATAATAGAAGCCTTTCCATACGCCGTACTCTGACGCCCTCATACGCTTCGCCGCCGTGTCGAACTCTCTGGCGCTGTCCCCCAGGGTGATAAAGGCGTCCTTTACCGCACCCGCCCGATACTGGGCGAATCCCTTTCCAAAGGCAATCACGCCCCGTGTGCAGAAGTAATGAATGGACACCTGCAAAAACAGAGTCCCGTCAAACAGCTTCTTTCTGTCTCCCGCAAGGGAACTGCTGATTACCTGGCAGCGGTTGTAATACCCGGTTATGTTATCCGCGTTTTTGCGGCAAAGCTCGGTGTACCGTCTTACCTGCTCATCCAAGGGGTGATCTCCGACAAGCCATCTTAGTCCCGTGGTTCCGTGAAACTCCTCATTGAAAAACGCATGGATGAATAGGCGTACATTTTCCGCGTAGAACTGTTCCCCCGCGTGTTCGTCCTCCTCACTGCCGTAAGGAAGCATGGCCTTGGGATAGTCCCGGTACATTTGAGAAACGGACGGATCCCCGCCGTAATAGGTATCGGCAAATGCCTGGCTGTGGCCTTCATCGCCGACAGACTCACCGAACCACTTTTTCCGAACCGCATCCAGGTAATAGACGTGGGGTCTGATATTTGAGCAGTTGATGATCCAATAGTCAGTGGCGTTTTTCCGGATGACCTCTGTCAGCTCCCGATCCACAAAATCCACGGAGTTGGGAAGCATGGTGATGTGGTTTGCCGCCTGCAAATCATAAAAGGAAACGTGGTAATAGATGCCTCCGTGGGAAGCCGGCTCCTTTGGGAGGGAGGGAATGCGGACGGCGTGGTTATCCCGTCGTCTCGTCACCATTTTCCCGTAGCCGTTGTCCGCGCTGATTTTGATAATATCCTCCGCCAGGGTGATATGGCCCTGCTGATACAGCTCCATGATCTCGCCGTACAAATTCGTGCAGAACACAGGCCTGTCCACATACTTCTCGACAAGCTGTCGTTGAAGCTCGATCACATCGCTAATCAGCTTCCCCCGTTTCGCCGGCGTATCAAACCGTCCGCTGGTATCGTGGCTCCAAAACGGGCAGTCCCCCTGTCCCCGAAAGCCCAGGGTCCACACCACCTTGAAATCCTTCTGGTCTTGGATACTCTCCTCCCAAAGCCCGTGAAACAGCTCCGGCTGTTCGGTATAGTTGGGTTCCAGAGTGGGATACCGTCGGACAAACATTTCCGCCCCCAACGGCTCCGCGTGGTGATGGGTGATCCAAAGGCCCATATCCGACGCCAAACGCCGGTATATCCGGGAATTCTTGTCGGTGCCGGGAATCACCATATTGCCGCCGCAGCGGAGAAGGGCTTCAAAGGCCATACGCCAAGGCTCCGTGCTGTCCCCGTCTATGCTCCATTTCGCGATGAGCACCTCGTCATTAATAAACCAGCCCCGGTATTTTACCATGGGCCTGCGCCCATGGTACTGCCCATATGGGACGGAAACCTTCTCTGATTTTTTAATCGTTTGATCCATCCAGAACCAAAACGGGCGAATTCCCAGGAAATGCTCACTGATATAGAGAAGCCCGTATATAAAACCAAGCCCGTCACTGGCGCGAACCGTCATGCTGTCACTGACCTCAAGCAAAAAGTCCTCACTTTCCAGCGTCTTCTCCACAGTCAGAAGGATCGTATTTTTTACGCTGTCCGAAGGCAGAAATCTTTTATGGATATCCCGCCGTAAAATTTCAACGGCATTGTTTACTCCCGGGGAATGGCTTTGACAAATTATGTCCGTATTCGCATTTAACAGAAAATCCATGAATACACTACCTTGCATAACAAATAATGCATCGACGTTTCAATTTTCAAAAAGAACGGGACACATCACGAAACCGTGACTGCCCCGTTCGAAATTACGTGCCCTCCGTGATGGTTTCCCACAGGGCGGCGTACCCTTCCGGATACCGAGGTGCTTCCTTCTCCCAGAAACCACGGCGGGCAATGTACAGCCCAGACAGCAGTTCCTGATTGCTTCCCGTCCCTGTTTCCCCCAGCAGAGAAATTTCGTAATCTCCCAGTTCCAAACCGGCAAGCACCGGACACTTACCCCAGGGCAGGCACAGCTGCTCTATGGGATCATCCTCAGCGGGCAGGGATCCGTCCAATCGGGAAAGCGCCTGGGTGCGATTTTGGAAAGCCTCCGGATCCTCCAGGAGGAAGAAATAGCTTTCACAGCTTACAAGATCCCCAACCAGCGCCACGTTGGCGGCGGCATCCGATTCCATATCCCCGGAAACATACTGCACCAGCTCCACCACGGTTTCCCCGTCACCGTTCAAGTCCTCGCCCAGGCTGGATAAAGCGGACTTTACCGCGGAAACGGTTCCCTCCGGCAGACTTTCCGTCCCTACATAGGCGATTTGGTAATCCGGTTCCACCTGCCCAATGCCGAAAACATACCACAAGATGCTGCCAAGGCAGAACATCAGCGCCACCCCAAAAATCACATACCACTTATGATAATACCACCAGTTTTTTCGCTGCTGCGCTTTTGTCAGCGGAATTTTCTCTTCCGGCTTGACATCCCGGGCAATCCATTTCTGATACTCGCTGGGCATAGGGAACCTCCGCTTTCTTTGTTACGGCTGCTTGCCGATATAGGCCAGGATACCGCCGTCTACGTACAGAATGTGACCGTTTACAAAATTGGAGGCATCGGATGCCA
>CAZCLX010000161.1:0-3424 GCA_964499615.1 uncultured Oscillospiraceae bacterium | reverse complement strand
TCCGGTTGGCCATATAGGCCGCCACGGTGCCGCCGCCGCCCTGATCCACCTTGCCCAGGGTAGCAAGCTGCCACTGAACGCCGGCTTCGTCCAGCGTCCGGCGGACATGGCCCATGGCCTCGGCGGAGGCGTCGGAAGCGTCGCTCTTACCCCGGGAACCGGTGTACTTGCAGATGGAAACGCCGTAATTGAGCTGGCTGTTGTTCCGCTTGTCGCAGGTCTCCGGGAAGTTGGGATCGTAGGCGTTGGAGACGTCAGCGGACAGGCAGAAGGAACTGGCAAAGCACTCAGAAAGCTTTACTTTCTGACCGTCGCAAAGAATCCCCATAAAGTATTCAAAGGCATGGCTTTGCATACCGCTGATGCCCACGCTGCCGATCTCTTCCTTGTCGGCAAGGATGCACACGGCGGTGTGCTTGGGGGTCGGGAGCGTCATCATCGGCTCCAGCTCGGCATAGGCGCATACCCGGTCATCGTGACCGTAAGCGCCCAGCAGACTCCGATCCAGACCCACCTCCCGGCAGGGGCCGGCGGGGACCATGGTCAGCTCTGCGGAGTGGAAATCCTCCTCCACAATGCCGTATTTTTCGTTCAGCAGCCGCATGATGTTTAGTTTCACCAGATCCGCGCCTTCCCCTTCCAGAGGCTCTGTACCGATGATTACGTTCAGCTGCTCCCCGGTGATTCCCTCCGCCAGCGTCTTTTTCATCTGGTCAGCGGACAGGTGAACCAGCAGGTCGGATACCAGCAGAATGGGTTCGGAACTGTCTTCACCCACGGTCACGGTGACGGTGGAGCCGTCCTTCCGGCAAACGACGCCGTGAATGGCCAGAGGAACGCAGGTCCACTGGTACTTCTTGATTCCACCGTAGTAGTGGGTCTTGAAGTAGGCAATTTCGGAGTCCTCATACAGGGGATTGGGTTTTAGATCCATCCGGGGAGAGTCCACATGGGCGGCGCAGATGTTGGCGCCTTGGCTCAGCGGTTCCGTGCCGATGACGGCAAACAGGAAGCTTTTTCCCCGATTGTTCATATAGATCCGGTCACCGGGCTTTACTTCCATTCCCGGTACGGCAGGAACAAAGCCGTGTTTTTCCGCCTCCGCGACAGCCCAGGCGGTGGCTTCCCGCTCGGTCTTGCAGGTGCTGATGAAGGCGGCGTAGCGCCGGCAATAGTTTTCCATTTCCTCCCGCTGCTCGCTTGTCAGCTTTTTATAGCCGTTTTTCGGCGCCTGGAGCAGGGAAGCGCGAAGTTCATCTGCATTCATGTTTGTTTCCTCCTATTTTACCGATAGTATTCTCATTAAAAGGGTGAAGCATTCTTTTTGAAAGGAACCTTTATCGTCCCGATTTTCAAGACGGTAGCCGCACCGCTCCAAAAACCAGCTGTCCGGATGCTGGGCATCGATGCGGGCAGCGGCGTAGGCTTCCGAAATTCCGTCCCGCGCCATCAGACGCCGGATTCTGTGTTCCCGGGGAGCGGTGACGGCAATGGTAGCGTCGCACAGATCCGACAATCCGCTTTCAAACAACGCAATGGCGTCGATCGCGGCAAGATCCGGTGCGTTCCGGAGGCGGGAAAGCACCTCCCGCTTTACCGCTCCATGGGTAATTTCATTCAAACGGCGGAGCGCTTCCGGATCGGAAAAGACAATTCTCCCCAGCTTTTTCCGATCCAGTGAGCCATCCACAAACGCCTGAGGAAAACTTTCCCGGAGGGCGTTTTGCAGAGCACTGTCCCGGTTAAGCAGGGTATGGTAGATTTGGTCGCAGTCCAGAGTGATGCCACCCAAGACGGAGACCGCTTCCAAAAGGGTGGTTTTTCCACAGCCGCTTCCGCCGGTAATACCCAGAATCATATTTCTTCCTCCGCGTCCACAATGTGGAAGGCGGCTGCTTTTTTCAGCCGGTTCTGGACCGCGTAGGCAATCCCTCCGCCTACAGGGCACCGGGCGTATACTTGATGGATGGCAGGATCATCCAGCTCCCGCAAGGCGGCAAACAGACCGGCGCTGAGGGTAGCCGGCTCGGATTCCATGCCATAGGCAAGGGGCGCACAGTTGGTGTAGAGGGGAAGTTCCTCCTGGAAGCACAGTACCCGGTCTCCGGGAACAAAATGGCTCCGGATATATTTTGCGGCACTTTCCCGGCTGCCGGAGACGATCACTACAGGCTCCGCGGGAGCGTAGTGCCGGTATTTCATCCCAGGGGCTTTCACCACGGCATCCTTGTCAATTTGCGCGGTGACAGCCCTATCTACCACTAAGTCCCCTAAAACGGAAATCAGCTGCTCCGGGGTGATCCCGCCGGGACGAAGAAGCCAGGGCCGGTTCTCGGTGAGATCCACAATGGTGGACTCCACACCTACCCGGCAGGGGCCGCCGTCCACAATTGCGGGAATGTTCCCGCCGTGATCGTGGAGGACGTGCTGGGCAGTGGTGGTGGAGGGTTTGCCGGAGAGATTTGCCGAGGGGGCGGCAATGGGAATCCCTGCCAGCCGGATAATCTGCCGGGTTACGTCACAGTCCGGACACCGGACGGCAACGGTATCAAGCCCTGCGGTGGTTCGCCTGGGAACAATGTCTCTTGCAGGCAGCACCATGGTGAGAGGCCCCGGCCAGAAGGTTTCCGCCAAAGTGTAAGCGGCAGGGGGAATATGGTGGCAGAACCGCTCCATTTCCCCGGCCTCTGCCACGTGGAGGATCAGCGGGTTATCCTGGGGGCGGCCCTTGACCCGGAAAATTTCCGACACGGCGTTTTCATCCAGACCGTTTGCCCCCAGACCGTAGACGGTTTCCGTAGGGATGGCTACAAGCCCCCCTTGCAGAAGAATTTCCGCCGCAATGGCTGCTGTCCGGGGATCTTCAGCAGAAAGAATTTGGGTTTGCATTTCTTGTTACCTCAAAAGAGCAGCCGCGTTTTTTCGCGGCTGCTCATCGTGTCAAAAAGCGATTTTCGACAGCAGAAAGTTACACGGTGGGCTGGTTGGCTGCCTCGATGATCTTAACGAATTTTTCAGGCACCAGGGAAGCGCCGCCGATCAGGCCTCCGTCAATGTCAGGCTGGGCCAGCAGCTCAAAAGCGTTTTTGTCGTTCATGGAGCCGCCGTACAGGATGGAGATAGCCCGGGCGTTCTTGGAAGTGTACAGTTTACGGATCACGGTGCGAATGCCCTCGCAGACCTCTTCCGCCTGCTCGGGAGTGGCGGTACGGCCAGTGCCGATGGCCCAGATAGGCTCATAGGCGATGATGACCTTGCGGATTTTCTCCTCAGGGACACCCTTCAGACCAAGCTTAATCTGCATGGAGATCCATTCGCTGGTGATCCCGGCCTCCCGCTGCTCAAGGGTCTCGCCGCAGCACATGATGGCACCAGACCGGCATCCAGAGCGGCAAGAACCTTGGCGTTAACGTCGGCGTCGGTC
>CAZCLX010000160.1:0-3446 GCA_964499615.1 uncultured Oscillospiraceae bacterium | reverse complement strand
GCGCCCTACGCAAAACTCCACTGGTTTGCTGACGAAAGCCGATATGCATAAAATAGATTTGCCGTTGCCAATCCCATCGGCAGCGGGTGATTTTGTAGAAAGGATGATTTTTTATGATGAAGAAGACATTAATGCGTGTACGGAGGGTTCATGCCTGAAGATAACCCTCCAATCTACTTTGGAGGAACGAAATGATTACCTTACAACCAATCAATGAAGCGAACCTGATGAACGCCCTTTTCCTTCATGTCGCACCGGAGCAGAAGAAATTTGTGGCCGACCCGGCGGGGATCCTGGCAAGAGCATACGCGTATCGTCGGCAGAACGCGGCCTGCTGGGGCATCTATGAAGGAAGCCGAATGGTGGGTCTGGCCCTTGTCCACAATTTGGAGGAGGAGCCTGCCTGCTATCATCTGATGGAGATGATGATCGACTTCCGGGAGCAGGGGAAGGGATACGGAAGCGCCGCGCTTGGGCTCATTCTGGCCCACTGCCGCCGGGAGGGGAAATTCCCGACAGTGGAGGTTTGCGTGAAGAAGCAGGACACTGCCGCCATCCATATCTATGAAAAAGCGGGCTTCCGGGACACGGGTTACATTGACCCGGAGACTCCGGATAGTCTGATTCTTGCTTACGAATTGCCGCCCAAATTTGCCGGAAGTGTTGAAACTCACTTGACAGGGGAAGCGGATCTGGAAAATGTTCGGAAGCTCTGGGCAAGCCCGGAAGTTATGCACTACGTGGGTTTCCCGGAGGGACTTCATAAAACTCTGGAGGAACTGCGCCAGTGGCTTCCCTGGGTGCAGCAGCCGCCAAGTCGGCAGCACTACAGCGTATATGCCCAGGGGGTGGGCTACTGCGGAGAGAGCTTTTACAATGTGGACGAGACGGGACTTGCCTGCATGGATATTAAACTGCTTCCCTGCGCCCGGGGAAAGGGCATAGGTTACATCTCCCTTTCTTATGCACTGGATCAGGCATTCCGGGTGGGAAAGGCGGAACGTGCCTACGTGGATCCCAATCCGGATAACCGGAAGGCACTATCCCTCTATGCGTCCCTTGGATTTCTTCCCGCTGTACGTCCTGCTCATTTGGAGCCCTGGGAGTCCCTATATTTTGAGCTGACCGCCGATGCCTGGGAGGCGCGTCATGGAAATTAAATTTCGGAATATCCGCCTGCGGGATATGCGGGAAAGCGACATTGACGACGAGATCCGCTGGAACACGGTGGAAACGGAGTGGGCGCTGTGGGACGGACCCTGGGAAATGGAAGTGGAGCTTCCCAAATTTGACCCGGAAGCATACCGACGGGAAGCGGAAAAAGAACTTCAGGAGCCAAAGGAGGACTTTCGCTGGGGATTTGAGTTGGATACAGCCCAAGGCGTCCATATTGGCTCCGTGAATTCCTACCTCATTGACGAAAGCTGGCAGTGGATCAGTCGGAACCGGGTGCAGCCCGGGCAGAAGACTTACCGCACCCTGGGAATCGAGATCAACGAGCACCTCTTTTGGGGCCAAGGCTTAGGCACCCAGGCATTGGCGGCATTTGTAAAGTACCACCTGGAACATGGGTTTCCCGAACTTTGTCTGCAAACCTGGTCCGGCAATTTCCGCATGATCCGCTGTGCCCAACGTCTGGGCTTTGCGGAGTGCTGCCGAAAAATCGGGTACCGTCTGGTACGGGGAGAAACCTACGACGGCCTGACGTTTTTGCTGGACGCGGAGCGGTTTCGTGTTTTTTTAGAGGAAAACCCTTGACAAACTGCCGCCTTTTTGCTAGGATAAAGCAAGTAACACAGTGATGGGATGAAGTACGCGTTTCCATTCCCGCCAGAGAGCTGCCGGTTGGTGCGAGGCAGCGGGGAAAGGCGCCGAAATACCTCCCGGAGTGGCTGCCCTGAAAAATTCAGTAGGGGCAGACGGGTTCGCCCGATAAAGCGGAAGGCGTTACTGGACGCCGTGAGGGCACTGGCCGTGAGGAAGTGCCGAATTTAGAGGTGGTACCGCGTAATTATACGCCCTCTATCCCGGTTGGGTAGAGGGTGTTTTTTTCGTGGAAAGGAGAGAAAGAATGATAGGAAAGCCAACGGACGTGCTCACCGCCTTTCCGGTTCGGAAAAGCAAAGCTCAGAAGCGAGCCTTTCGGACCGAAATCCAAGCCTATGTTTCCAGTCTGGGCTACGAAAGCCATGTGGAGCAGGGGAGCTTTGGGGCAAACAATCTGGTGATCGGCGATCCGGAAAAAGCCCGCTTCCTGGTCACGGCCCACTATGACACCTGTGCCAGGATGGTGGTTCCCAATTTGATTACCCCCTGCAATTTTTTCCTGTTTCTAGGCTATCAGCTTCTTGTGGCGCTGTTGCTGCTTCTGCCTGGTTGCCTGCTGGGGACGGCAGTCGGTTTTTTCAGCTGGGATGCCGGATTTTGGATCTTTTTCGGCGTAACCTATCTGTGCATTTTCCTTATAATGTTCGGCCCAGCCAACCCGGCCAATGTCAATGACAATTCCTCCGGCGTGATTACCCTGCTGGAAATTGCCGGGAGCCTTCCGGAAAACCAGCGGAAGAAAGTCTGCTTCGTCCTGTTTGATTTGGAGGAAGCCGGGCTGATTGGCTCTGTTGCCTACCGAAAGGCCCACAAGCAGGTCGCAAACCGGCAGATCGTCATGAATTTGGACTGTGTGGGGGATGGGGAAGAAATTTTGCTGTTCCCCACCGGAAAGCTGAAAAAGGACAAAAAGAAGCTTTCGCTTCTCCGTCCCTGCTGCGGCAGATTTGGTAGCCGTAAGGTCAGCATCCGGGAGAAAGGCTTTTCCGTTTACCCGTCGGATCAGGCAAATTTCTCCTACGGTGTTGGAATTTGTGCCCTCCGCCGAGGAAAGCTGGGATTGTACCTTTCCAGAATCCACACGCCAAAGGATACGGTCCTGGATCAAACAAATGTAAATTTCCTGCGGGCTGGCATTTGCACCCTGGTAAGCCAAGCCCCGGAAGAATAAGGAAGGAATTTATATGAAACTTTATGATGAACTGGTGGCCCGTGGCCTGATCGCCCAGGTGACCAACGAAAATGAGATCCGTGAAATGATCGACAGCGGCAAAGCCACCTTTTATATCGGCTTTGACTGCACTGCCGACAGCCTTACCGCCGGTCACTTCATGACTCTGACCCTGATGAAGCGGCTGCAAATGGCGGGCAACAAGCCCATCGCCCTGATTGGCGGCGGTACTACCATGATCGGCGACCCCTCCGGACGGAGCGACATGCGGAAAATGCTGACGAAAGAGGACATCGACCACAACGCCGAGTGTTTCAAAAAGCAGATGGAGCGGTTTATCGAGTTCGGCGAAGGCAAGGCCCAAATGGTAAACAACGCCGACTGGCTGCTGAACCTGAATTATGTGGAGCTTCTCCGGGAGGTAGGCGCCTGCTTCTCTGTGAACAAT
>CAZCLX010000159.1:0-3469 GCA_964499615.1 uncultured Oscillospiraceae bacterium | reverse complement strand
TGGGACAAAAGATCCGCCATCCAGCCGCAGACGATTTGTTCAGAGTTTCCTTAGGCTTTTTCTGGCGAATTCGTAACGCACCCCTATTCTCCGGGGTTGCCTCCAAATGTCAGCCGCATTCCGCGGCGCGTCGAGGTCGCCGCGCCCTACGCAAAACTCCACTGGTTTGCTGACGAAAGCCGATATGCATATGCCAATTATCAAACAAGGCCTAATAAACGATTCCCAGCAAAAGCAAACGCTTTTGCTGGGAATCGTTTATTCTCGTCCTTCTATTCATCCGCGCCAGTGATTCGCGCTTCGATTCGCTGCAGCGCGTATGCCATGCCATCGTAGGCGGATTGCGTTACCTTGTCCACGTAGTTGTTCTCGAAGGCGTACATGGCCTCCTGGATCCGAAACACCCGCCGGGCGCCTTCCTGCCGGATGGCTACGCATTCCTCGGTGGTAACGGTGTAGATAGGGGTATAGGAGTAGCCGGTTACCTTGGTTTCTCCGGTCTCACCATTTTTTGTGACCTCCACATTCAAAATAATGGAGTAATTGGTTCCAGCGTGTTCAGCGTCTCCCAGAAAATCACCCAGGGAGTAGGCAACCAGCGTTCCTGCCTTTTGGTCGAAAACAATTTTTTGCAGCAGGTGGGAATGGCTGCCCAAAATCACATCGACTCCTTTTTTCTTCATTAAGCTGACGATCTTTTCTTGAGAGGAAGTGATCGTATCGCTGTTTTCACTGCCCCAATGGAGAAGCGCTACTGTAAGATCCGGCTTTTCAGCAGCAATATTGTCCAGAATGCGATTGATGCCCTCCGTGTTAATGTCTTTATAGGTGGAATCGTAGTCGTTATACAATAGATTTACGCAGTTTTCACTTCCCACAGGAAGGCCCATGCCGCCCATGCCCTTGGTGAAGGCGACAAAAGCGATCTTCAATCCCTGGACAGTGCACATGGTGTAGCCCTTGGAACTGTTGAAATCTTGGTTGCTGGCGTAAGCCCCCAGCGGCTCCAGGCCGGCAGTCTCCAGCTCCGACAGTGTTTGCGTCAGGCCGATCATGCCGTTGTTTATGGTATAGGTGTTCGCTATCTGAACCAGGTCGACTCCCATTTCCCGGAGAGCTGACAAAAGCTCCCGGGGAGCGGAGGCGGAGAGGGTGCCATAGGGCTGCCCACAGATATTGCCTTCCAGATTCAGAAGCGTCACGTCTCCGGCTGCCATCTCCGCCGCCACGTCCATGAAAGCATCTGTAAAATCGTAACCGTTTACCGCCAGACCGGACTGTACCACAGCGTCGGTGACATTCAGATCCCCGGCGGCACGGATGGTGATTTTGGTATCCTGTTTTTTCACTTGGGACGAGGCTTCCGTCGGCTTCGAGGCGGCAGATTTCGTGGCCGGCTGCGTTTCGTTTTGTGCCTGAAGAGAGTCGGAAGCCTGCTGAGCGCCTCGGGCAATGTAGAAGATGGCAAAGCCGCACAACGCCAAGATCAGCGCCGCCAGGATCAGCCGCCGCCGCATACGTCGGCGCTCCTGCTCTGCTTTTCTCTTTTGAGTTTCCCGACGTTCACGCCGCCGATTCATTTCCTCTGGATTCAGCGCCATAGTGCGCCTCCTTAAGCGTTATATTCCGAAAACAACGACTGAAATACCGGCAGACTGTCCACAATTTTTTGATAGCTGACGCAGTAGCACAGCCGGACATAGCCGGGGCATCCAAAGCTGTCGCCTGGAACAACCAGCAGATCTTTTCCTTTCGCTTTCTCGCTGAACGCGGCGGCATCCCCGCCGGGGGCCTTAACAAAGAGGTAGAATGCGCCGTCAGGTTTGGCAGCCTCATAGCCAATGGAGGTAAGCCCATCATACAGCGCCCGGCGGTTCCGGTCATAAGCATTGAGATCCGGGCGGAGAGATACACACCGGGCGATCACCTTCTGCCACAGGCTGGGGGCGCAGACGTGACCGGCGGCTCTTGCGGCTCCAGCTATAGCGGCGTACAATTCCCGGCTGTTTTCCGCCGTTTCCGGCACGTATACATAGCCGATTCGCTCTCCAGGCAGGGAAAGGGACTTGGAGTAGGAATAGCACACCAGGGTGTTGGGATAAATCAGCGGCAGGAAGGGTACCTCCACCCCGTATGCCAGCTCTCGATACGGTTCATCGGAAATGAGATAGATGGGATGGCCGTATTCCCGGCTCTTTCTGCCAAGAAGACCGGCAAGGGCAGTTAGCGTCTGCCGGGTGTACACCACGCCGGAGGGGTTATTGGGGGAGTTCACCAGCACTGCCTGAGTGGCGGGAGTGAGCATGCATTCCACTGCGGAGAGATTAACTTGAAAATCCGGGATATCCGGGGGAACCTCCCGGAAAATGAGCCCTGCCTGCTGGGCAAAGGGCTTGTATTCCGGAAAGTAAGGCGAAATCACCAGCAGTTCCCCGCCGGGAACGGCAAGGGCGCGGAAAATCGCGGTCAGCGCCGGGGCAGCGCCACATGTCAGGAAAAAATCCTCTGCCCGGGTAGACGCGTGATAGCGTCGGTTTAAGTCCTGGGCAATAGCGTCCCGGGTTTCCTGGTCGCCGACAGCGGAGGTATACCCGTGGAGGGACAAGCTGTCGGTGGTTGCCAGCAGATCCCGGATGGCCTCGTCTACCTGGGGCGGGGAGGGAATGCTGGGATTTCCCAGGGAAAAATCATAAACATGATCCTGACCTACTACAGCGGCGCGGACTAAGCCATATTCAAACAGATCCCGTATTGCGGATCGGTTGGTCCCCAGAGCATAGGCGTCGGCGTTATACATAATGATCCCTCCTAGCTTTCTTGCCCGCTGAAATTTGCTTTCCGGCTCCTCGGTAAGGCGGAATTCCTGCCGGAGCGCTTCTCCAAAGGCTTCCGCCGCTTGATCACTGCCAGATTTCAACTCCACTTCGATTTCCCAAAAAGGGAGAGAATTTCCGCCACCCAGCAGTTCACCGCTGTCCAGCGCCAGCTCCAAAGCGGCATTTTCGTAGGTTACAGATCTGGCAAGGCGAAGGAAGCGGGCCCCGCAGACCGGTTCCAGCCCTCCGGAAATCACGGCTGTCAGTTCCTTCGGCGCTCCCGACTCCAGAAGACCGGCAATCCCCTCTTTCAGAGACGGGGCAATTACTTCCCACTCCCCCCGGCTGCCGTCAGACAGCGGGATTTTCAGGGTGCAGACCGTTCGGTCATTTTCCTGCCGCAGCCGCAGCGTCCACCTCCGGCGGCTCAGCTCTCTGCCGGGGACGTCATAGTAGGTAGTTGCCATGGCGATGGCGGTAAAATTTCCGTACCGCTGCCGAACGGCGTCCAGAATATCGGCGCTGGCCCGGTACTTTTTCTCAAATTCTCTTCCCATAGCGTCAGGAAATTCGTCCTTCCAATTTCAGAATACGGAATATATATTTTCACTTATTCTACCACAAATAACCCCTTCCGTCAACTGAAAGACGTC
>CAZCLX010000158.1:0-3556 GCA_964499615.1 uncultured Oscillospiraceae bacterium | reverse complement strand
TTTTGTCTGGAACAAAATCTTTCGCCACCAGCTCTTGCCGATTTATTCAGAGCTTTCCTAAGACATAATTCTTTCCTGACAGGCACAGGCGGTACGCCGCCTGTGCCATTCTCATTACATAGATTAAGGAGAATATAAAAATGGACATGACTATGGAATCCTGCCGTACCTTCGTGGAGGTGCTGGCATCCAATGCCCCCGCCCCTGGTGGCGGCGGCGCTGCCGCGCTGGTGGGCGCCATCGGCATCGCACTGGGCAATATGGTAGGCTCCCTCACCGTGGGCAAGAAAAAATATGCCGACGTGGAAGCGGAGATCATCCAGCTGAAAGCCAAGTGCGATGCCCTTCAGAAGGAGCTTCTGGACCAGGTGGAGGCGGATGACAAGGGCTTTGTCCCTCTGTCCAAGGCCTACGGCATTCCCAAGGACGATCCTAACCGGGATGCCATCCTGGAAGATGCCACTGTGACCGCCTGTGCCGTGCCCATGCGCATCATGGAGCTGTGCTGTGAGGCGCTGGAATGTATCGCCGTGTTTGCAGCCAAGGGCAGCCGCCTGGCGGTGTCCGACGCGGGGTGCGGTGCGGTATGCTGCAAGGCCGCTTTGCAGGCCGCTTCCCTCAACGTGTTTATCAATACCAAGAGCCTGAAAAACCGGGTCACCGCCGAAGCGATGAACGACAAAACCAATGGGATGCTGGATAAGTACTGCGCCCTGGCAGACCGGATCTACAGCGAGGTTCGGGCGAACTTCAATCAGTAATCATTAGGAGGATATGGATATATGGCAAAACTGCTGCTGGGCAAGGAAGTAACCGATGCCCTGAATGCGAATCTGCAAACCCGCACCGCCGCCCTTCGGGAAAAGGGCGTTGTCCCCACCCTGGGTATTATCCGGGTAGGCGAGGATCCCAGCGACCTGAGCTATGAAAAGGGCGCTACCAAGCGGGCTGAGTTGGTAGGTGTGGAAGTGAAGAAGTTCCTTCTCCCGGCCGACGCTACCAAGGAGCAGGTTCTAAACGTGATCGATCAGGTGAACGCTGACAATGCCATCCACGGCGTGCTGATGTTCCGCCCCCTGCCCAAGCACTTGAAAGCGGATCAGAACGAGATCTGCAACCGGCTGGATCCCCGGAAGGACGTAGACTGCATGACTCACATGTCTAACGCCGGTGTGTTTGAGGGACTGTCCCTGGGCTACGCCCCCTGCACCCCCGCCGCCTGCATGGAGATTCTGGACTACTACGGCATCGACTGCAAGGGCAAGAAGGCGGTTGTCATTGGCAGAAGCCTGGTAGTGGGCAAGCCTGCCGCCATGATGCTAATGGGCAAGAACGCCACCGTCACCGTCTGCCACACCAAGACCGTGAACACCGCGGAAATCTGCCGCCGGGCGGACATCATCGTTTCCGCCGCCGGTGTGCTGAACTCCCTCACCGCCGACTTTGTCCGGCCCGGCCAGGTGGTCATTGACGTGTCCATTAACTGGGACGCGGGTAAGCCCAACGCCAAGGGCGGTCTGGGCGGCATTGCCGGCGACGCAAAGTTTGACGAAGTGGAACCCATTGTGGACGCCATCACCCCTGTTCCCGGCGGCGTTGGAAGCGTCACCACCTCCGTGCTGATGAAGCACGTGGTAGAGGCTGCCGAGAAGGCGTAAATTTTACAGGTTCCTGCGTGACTGACGGATCGACGGGGGTCACCCCGGTGGAGCGCAGGAAAATACAGCCGACCGTCTGGGCGATTCAGTTCTTTTAAACTGGGTTGCCCTTTTTTGCTAAAATACGGTCGATCCTGAAATATGAGGTGCTTATATGAAAAAAATAAAGGATTTAAACGAAAGCTCGTTTTTGAAGCTAACTTTTGGCTTCTTTGCCGCCGCATTTCTGATCGCGGCGGTGTGTATGCCGGATCGTGGCTCCATGTTTACCGGACTGTGGCAGATTGTCAGCCAGCCCAGTAAAATATCTACCAACTACTTTGCCGTAGGCGGCTACGCCGCCACCTTCCTGAACATGGGCCTTGTGGCGCTAATCTGCCTGGCACTGTACGCTTTCCTGGGAGCAACGGTGAATAATGTTTCCACTCTGGCTTTCCTGCTGACGCTGGGCTTTACCTCCTGGGGCATCCACATTGTCAACATGTGGCCCTCTATCCTGGGCGTATGCCTGTACTGCCTGGTAAAAAAGGAAAAGCTCAGCGCCAATGTCAACGCCATGCTGTTCTCCACCGGTATCGCCCCCCTGATCACCGAGCTGATGGTGCGCTATCCCAACCCGGAAACGGTGGGCTTTACTTTCTCCGGGATCCTGCTGTCCCTGGTGGTGGGGCTGTTCATTGGCTTTATTCTGCCTGCGGGTCTTACCAATGCGCCCAAAGTGCACCACGGAATGGATCTGTACAGCGCTGCCGTGCCGGTGGGTATGACCGCCTTCTTCCTCCAGGCGGTGCTGTATAAGACCATGGGCGTTGACCTTCCCGCCGCGCCTGACAGCGCCACATTGCAGGTTGCTTCCCGGCTGACCGCCAACGTGTTCTGCTGCGTGGTGTTCGGCATCTGCATTGTCGCCGCTCTGGCGCTGGGATGCGGACCTAAGGACTACTGGAAGCTTCTCCGGGATGACAGCGCCCCCAGCTTCTCCGCTGCCCACGGAAACGCCGCCTTCCTGATGAATGTGGGCGTCTACGGCCTGTTCATCCTGGCCTATTACAACCTGATCGGCGGCACCTTCAACGGCGTGACCTTCGGTATCATGTTCTGCATGCTGGCCTGCTGCAACTCCGGCTCCACCCCGGCTACGGTTTGGCCCATCATGCTGGCGTACATCCTAGGATCCCTGGTATTCGGCTGGCTCTCCGGTATCGCGGGGGGAAGCTTTAGCTGCGCCGTCAACGCCCAGGCGATCATGGTTGGCCTGTGCTACGCCAATGGCCTGAGCCCCATCACCCGGAAGTACGGCTGGCAGTATAGCTTCCTTGCCGGCCTGATGCACTACCTGATGGTTACCACCGTGCCGAACCTTCACGGCGGCTACTGCCTGTATAACGGCGGCTTCACGGCAGCCTTTGTCTGTTTGCTGCTGATCCCCGTCCTGGAGCGCTTCTGCCGCACCAAAGAGGAACGCCGGTTGCAGGCAGCCGCGAAATAACTGCGTATTGTTCAAAGTTTGATCCCGGTTTCTTAGCGAAACCGGGATCTTTCTATAAGAATGTTCTTACTGTGAAAGTCAGAAAGAGTTTGAAATTTTGCATCTTTTCAGAGACTTTCACAGTAAAATATTTCCAGAAACCCAAGGAACGGGAAAAACGAAAGGAGAAAAAGGCTCAGCCATTTTTTCTATGTGGTTAAAGCAGCAAGCACCTGTACATTTTCGCAGGTCGTTTTTGCAGTCTTTTTGAAGGAAAAATTTGCTGATTATCAGTAGAAAAACAACGCAAAATGTGGTACCATAATAAAATTAAAGGAAAGTGGGCTTTTTACAGGAAGGTACACCTTTCCGCAACCGCCACAGGCCGGAATTGTGTACCGTGGCGGCTCCCATGAAATCCGGTAAGGGA
>CAZCLX010000157.1:0-3557 GCA_964499615.1 uncultured Oscillospiraceae bacterium | reverse complement strand
GTAAACGCCTCGTGGCCGGGGGTATCCAGGAAAGTGACCATCCGCCCGTCCACATCCACAGTATAAGCGCCGATGTGCTGGGTGATGCCGCCGGCCTCACCCTTGGTAACGGAAGTTTTCCGGATGGCGTCCAGAAGGGAGGTTTTGCCGTGGTCAACGTGACCCATGACCACCACGACCGGCGCTCTCGGCTGGAGCTCGCTCTCGGTATCCACATGGTCGTCAATGATCCGCTCCTCTATGGTGACAGTAACTTCCTTCTCCACCTTACAGCCCATCTCCGTGGCAATAAACTCGGCAGTATCAAAATCGATGGTCTGATTGATGGCAGCCATAACTCCGTTCTTGACCAGGCACTTAATGACCTCGGTAGCGGTCTTCTTCATCCGGGACGCCAGCTCACCCACGGTGATCTCGTCGGGGATCTTCACGGTGACGGGAGCCTTCCGCGCTACCTCCATCTGGAGACGGCGCATTTTCTCCTGCTCCTCGTTTCTGGACTTGCTGCCCCGGTACTTGTTGTCTTTCTTATTCTGCTGCTGCCCCTTCTTGCCGCCGATGCGCTGCTTGCCGCCCTGATAATTCTGCACCCGCTCGGAAACCAGGCTATCCACCCGGTCGTCAAAACGGGCAGAATTCACCTGCACGGCTGAGGTGTCCACCACCCGGCGCTCCCGCTTCCGCTCCGGCTCCTTCGCCTTCTGAGGCTGGGCAGGGGTCTGGGCAGGCTGGCTGGGAGATTGCGCAGGCTTCTGCTGCTGCCGCACGGCCTGCTGCTGCGGCTTCTGGGCAGGCTGCTGGGTAGCCTTGGGCTGCTGAGGCTCTGCCTTTGGCTTGCTCTCCTGCTTAGGCGCACGCTCCTCCCGCTTTACCGCAAACACCCGCTCCAGGGAATCGATCTGATTGTGCTGGGTGATATAGTCAAATACCGCGTTCAGCTCGGCGTCCGTCAGCACCTGAGAGTTAGACTTTGGCTTCTCAGAGAACTTCGCCACGATCTCCGTAATTTCCTTAGGCGTTACGCCGAAATCCGACGCAACCTCCTTCAAACGATACTTCACAAAACTCATATAGAAAACGCACCTCCGTATTCTCCATCCGGAACGATCCCGCCTCTAACACGGGATCATTCCTCGCATAGTTCCATGCTTCACTTTTTCTTTCCGCCCCGCCGGACATTTCTCAGGTGGGCTTTTGCTTCCGCCTGACGCTGCTGTCTGCGGCGGGTCTTCTCCTCCAGTACCTTTGCGGCGTCCTCATAACGGCTTCCGCCCTCCAGTGCCTTGACAAACGCCAATGCCAGCGCCGGATCGGTGATGGCAGCGATGGCCAGACTGGTTCTGCCCACCGCGAAGCCCAGGGCTTCCTTGGTCTCATCCAGACGGATCACCTGCTGATCGGTGCCTGCGACGTAGCTCTTTGCCCGCCGCCAGGTGTGATCCGAAGCATCGGATGCCACCAGGATCAGATGTGCCGTATCTGCCCGGGCCGCTGAACCAACCGGCTCCTCGCCCAGCTCCGCAAGGCCGCCCTTCCGGGCGATGGACAGATACCCCATTGCTTTTGTCATACGCTTCCTTCCATTTCTTTGAGCAGGGCATCGTAGACCGCCTGAGGGATCTCCGTTTCCAGGCTTCTTGCCAATGCTTTTGACTTTTCCGCCTTTTTGAGGCACTCCGGATTGGGGCACAGGTAAGCGCCTCTTCCCGGCTTCTTTCCCCCAAAATCCAGGGAAACCGTCCCGTCGGTGCCCCGCACCACCCGGATCAGCTCACGCTTTGCCTTCCGTTCCCGGCAGCCCATACACTGCCGCTGAGGGATCTTTTTCTGCACAGGGCATTCTCCCTTCCGGTTATTCCGCCACGTGGGAAGCGGGCTTGATGTCGATCTTGTACCCGGTGAGCCGGGCCGCCAGCCGGGCGTTCTGACCCTCCTTGCCGATGGCAAGGCTCAGCTGGTCGTCCGGCACCACAACGCTGCAGGTCTTCTGCCCGGGCACCAGAGTCACGCTGATGGCAGTGGCGGGCTTCAGTGCGGACTTTACATACTCGCAGGGATCCTCGCTCCATACAACGATCTCAATTTTCTCTCCATGGAGGGCGTTCACCACCGCGTTGACCCGGTCACCCCGGGGGCCGACGCAGGCACCCACAGGATCCACCCCTTCCATAGCCGCGCGAACCGCCATCTTGGAGCGGGAACCTGCCTCCCGGGCAATATTACGGATTTCCACCTGACCATCGGCAATTTCCGGGGTTTCCAGCTCAAACAGCCGCCGCACCAGGTTGGGATGTGTCCGGGAAACGTGAACCTGGGGTCCCCGGTTCGCCCTGTGAACCTCCAGAACGTAAACCTGGAGGAGCTGACCCTCGGTATAGGTTTCCCCGGGAATCTGCTCGCTGGAGCGAAGCACCGCGTCGGAAGCCTCCTGCCCCTGGCCGATACGGACGATCACATCCCCGCTCACGGGATCGATCCGCAGCACTGTACCGGTGAGCAGCTCCTGAGACTTGCTGGAATAATTATCGTACATAACGCCCCGTTCCGCTTCCCGGATGCCCTGAATGACCACCTGCTTGGCGGTCTGGGCGGCAATTCTGCCGAACTTGGCGATGTCCACCGGAATGTTCACCGGCTCCCCGGGCTGGACATTGGGGTTAATTTTGCTGGCTGCATCCATGGCAATCTCCAGAGCGGTGTCCTCCACCTCTTCCACAGCGGTCTTCACAAGGTACATGTTCAATCCGTGCTCATCCAGGCTTACCACCACATTGTCCGCAGGTACATCCCGGTGATCCTCCCGATCCTTCCGGTAGGCGTTGGTGAGCGCCTGCTTCAGCCGATCCACCATATAGTCAACAGGGATTCCCTTCTGCTTTTCCAGTTCCCGGAGACTGGCGAAGATTTCCGCGCCAATATCCACCTTGGGGGCTTCCGTCTGCTTCTTGGCTCTTGTATTTCTGGCCATTTTCTTCCTTTTCCTCCTTAAAACACAACCCGAAGCCGCACCAGGGCGACCTGGGATTTTTCCAGTACAATGGTTTCCTTACCCATCTCCACAGTGAGAACCCCGTCCTCATATCCCCGGAGAATGGCAGACAGCTCCTTCAGCCCGTTCCTGGGACGGTAGAGCTTCACGGTGACGGGACTGTTCATAAATCTCCCGAAGTCCTCCGGGCGTTTCAGCACCCGCTCCAGGCCGGCGGAGCATACCTCAAAATGGTAGCTGGTGGGGATCAGATCCTTTTCATCCAGAATGGGATCCATGGCTCGGGAGATCGCCTCGCAGTCCGCGATGTCCACGCCGCCCTCCTTGTCGATATACAGACGCAGGAAGTAATCCGGACCTTCCCGGACGTACTCCGTATCCCATAGGCTGCACCCCTGAGCCGCCACCACCGGCTCGGCAAGACGCGCCACCTGTTCCGTTATCTTCATGGACTGCCTCCTTATACTATTTCTGGGGAAGCTCTGAATAAATCGGCAAGAGCTGGTGGCGAAAGATTTTGTCCCAGACAAAAGTGTTAAAAATGGAGGAATACTGTATGCATTTCCCA
>CAZCLX010000156.1:0-3566 GCA_964499615.1 uncultured Oscillospiraceae bacterium | reverse complement strand
GATAAAATGGTTTCATTTTATCCAGAAGACATCGCCTGGCGGCGCTGTCATTTTTTGTATTTTCGGAATAGAAAATACAAAAAATTCGTCTTATATGATCTTCATATAAAAATGTTCAATCCTTTGGATTTCACATTTTTATTGAAAATCAGTATAATTCCCGAATTTCCCTGCACGCCGTCTTCTTGACCACCTGAATGTACATCACTTCCACTACGGCAAACGCCGCAAGGATCGCCGCCGCGAACAGGGCAACCGTAATCATCGACGTCCCCAGACGCAGCCGGGTCAGGCTGCGGAACATGGCAATCACTGCAGCCACACTGCTCACCAGTGCCACGCTCAGCACCAGTGAGAAAAACACATGGATCTGTTTCCGAATGGAGGCGCACATGATTTCCGTGTCTGCCCCCAGCATTCCCAAGGTGACATATCTATGTACATTCTGCCGCTGCCCAATGAGATATTTCAGCCCAATCACCGTATTGGCAATCAGCAGAAACAGAATGCCAAGATAGACGGTAATATAGCTTCCCGCCACAGAGTAGAAGAGGTTCCTGCCAATACCGCCCAGATAGCTGTCGTATTGTACCCCGGTCTCGTCCAAAAAGCCGCCCATTTCCTGAATAGCCCGCATCAATCCCTTTTCCTCCACCAATTCATCGGAAAGATGGAGATTCCAACAGTACGGCTCCTGACTTCTGGCAATTTCCTGATACAGCCCGTCAGGGACAATTGCGGCAAGATACAATGTAATCGCCCGATCCGCTACAATGTTATGTTCCATCAGAGCAGGGTAACAGATATAGGTTTTCCCGTCGATGCCGATGGACACGCCCTGCTTAACCGCCGTATCCAAGGCATCCGCAAGCACGCCTCCCATGACAGAGAACAGGGCGATTTCATTGTCCGAAAGGCGCAGTTCCTCTTTGCCCATCCCCCGAAGCAGATCGTTATAGGCGCTTAGGGAAATAGCCCATTCCAGGTGGATGCTGTCCCCTTTGATCTCCCCGCCGCTGGCAGACACCACCCCATCGATCAGGTTTTGAATGTCTACAGGCGCGTCCGCTTCCCCACTCCATTTCACGTGGGACAGGTACATTGGGTAGGCCGACTTTAGCCTGGAAGAAACATCCTCCCGACTTAAAATCTTCTGAATTTCCGCTTCCTCTCCCAGCAGTGTAAAGTCGCAGCTTCTTCCGCCGTCACCCCGCTCACCGATTCCCATAGAGAGACCATAGGGCACGCAGGCCATTGCCATCAAAAGAAGCAATGAAGATACCGCCAACGCCTTATGCTGAGAGACCACATGCTCCTGGATTTGCCTGCCGGTAAAGGTATCCAGGCCCTTTGCACCGCCGCTTTTTCTCCGGATCCGGCGTCCCAGGAAGCCCCCAAGTCCCCGATAGAGAAAAAAGGTTCCCAAAATACCGGTCACCATAAGCGCCAAAAATACCGTAATTTCCAGTCCGGCAAACCGGAAAATGCCCAGGTAATACGCCAGCAGCAGAAGAAGGATCCCCAGGAAAAAGCTAAGGGAGCTTTTTCCCAGGTCATACTTTTTTTCCGGAGTCTGCCCATGGAGAAGCTGCACCGGTTCCATTTGGGCAATGGGAAGGATGATTGCCAACATAGACATCATCTGCACCAGGATATACCCGCCAATGGTCCAGGCAACCGCCTTTCCGGAAAAGACGAAGCTGTGTCCGATAATCCCCAGCCCCACCAGCTTTGCCGTAGCCAGGCCGATGCCCTCGCTGAGCAGTATCGCCACAGGAAGCCCGATCAGGAGGGACAGGAGACTGCTGCACAGGTTTTCGCAGAAAAGCAGCGCAAGCAGGCGGCACCGCTTCATCCCCAGCATCAGGTACATGCCGAGTTCACGCTTCCGGCTGTCCACCTGATATTTACAGGCAAAGTAAACCAGAAAGAATACAAAAAACAGAGAAATGATATAGATTGCCGGGAGAAGCATCATCAGCTTTCTCACCGCGTCGCTCTCAACGGTTTTCAGAAAGCGCATAACATCCTGCTCTTCCAGAGACAGAAGGGTGTAAAAAGCCACGATGGCAATGACTAGGGAGCCGAAGAACAGCCCGCTGTCCTTCCGGCTTTTGGCGGCGCCCCGCCATACTTGCTTAAAGAACATTTGCGCTTCCTCCTCCCAGCTGGGCCATCACCGCTACAATCCGCTCATAAAAGGCGGCTGCGGTTTCCTTTTGGAGATTCCGCCGCAGTTCGTGGAACACCTGCCCGTCCTGAATAAACAGGATCCGGGAGCAGTAGCTGGCGGCGTTGGCATCGTGGGTCACCATCAGGATGGTTTTCCCTTCCTCCCGGTGCACAGTGGAAAGTTTGTCCATCAGTATTTTCGCGTTGCGGCTGTCCAGTGCCCCGGTTGGCTCGTCAGCGAGGACGATTTCCGGGTCAGAAATCATTGCCCTCACTGCGGCGGTACGCTGCTTCTGACCGCCGGAGAGCTGCGCGGGGAATTTATCCAGCGCGTCCCCAATGTCCATGATCACGGCCAGCTTCTCGATCCGCTCCCGGGCGGAAGACATGGTCACGCCGTGAAGGGACAGGGGCAGGGCGATATTTTCCCGGGCGGTCATATTTTCCAGCAGTTCAAATTCCTGAAACAGGTAACCGATTTTCTTTCCCCGATACTCTGCCAGCTGATTTCCATGGAAGGCGGAAATGTCCTGGCCCCGGAGAACCACCCTTCCCGAAGTGGGTTTTGTCATGGTAGCGATGCAGTTTAGCAGAGTGGTTTTCCCGGAACCGCTGGCCCCCATAATGCCCAGGAACTCTCCTTCCAGCACGTCGAAGGTGATGCCCCGCAGCGCCTCAGTTTTGCTGTCGCCGCTGCCATAGGTTTTCGTCAGATTTTCAATTTGCAGGATTCGATTCATGATATTCATACGGTAACCTCCTTTGTGTGACCCCATTATAACGAGGTTTCCGGTGAATTACCACTTACAGCTTATGTAAGAAAGCGCATGACGGGAAGCCCGCGCCATGCGCTTAATTGTTTTATTCCATTACCGCTTTGTGGAAGACCTTTTTGCCCTTACGTAGCTTCACGCCCTGACGGAGCATTTCTTCCGTGATTTGCATTGTAGCGGCGGGAACCTTCTCGTCGTTCAGGAACACCCCTCCCTGCTCCACCAGACGGCGGGCTTCCTTGTTGGAAGAGGCCAGGGAGCAGGCAACCATCAGATTCAGAATGCCGATTTTCCCATCCACAAGCTTGTCCGCGGAAATGACGGTGGAGGGCATGTCCGCGTCGGCGCCTCCGGTGAACAGCGCCCGGGCAGCCGCCTGGGCCTTGGCCGCCTCCTCCTCGCCGTGAACCAGCTTGGTAAGCTCATAGGCAAGAATTTCCTTCGCCTCGTTGATCCGGGCATCCTGCCAAGTGTCCATCTCCTGGATCTGCTCCAGGGGCAGGAACGTGAGCATCCGGATGCACTTCATCACGTCATCGTCGCCCACGTTCCGCCAGTACTGGTAGAATTCGTAGGGAGAGGTCTTATTGGGATCCAGCCAAACAGCCCCGGAGGCGGTCT
>CAZCLX010000155.1:0-3620 GCA_964499615.1 uncultured Oscillospiraceae bacterium | reverse complement strand
GGGACAAAATCTTTCGCCACCAGCTCTTGCCGATTTATTCAGAGCTTCCCTAATACTGTTTCTTGGTAAAATGGTTTCATTTTACCAAGAACACATCGCCTTGCGGCGCTGTCATTTTCGCTATTTTCGGAATGGAAAATAGCGAAAATCCGCCTCATTATGATCTTCATATAAAATGTTCAATCCTGCGGATTAAACATTTTTATTGGATATCAGTATAACTGCTCACTGGTTCGTAAGGCGCGGCGACCTGGTTGCGCCGCCGCCACCTGGGGAGCGACCGGAAAAACACCGAGCGGGACTTGCCAAGGCCTTTCCCCGTCCACCATTGCGGGATAGTGGGATGCGGCTCAATCATTGTTCCATAACGGCGCGTCGAGTCGCCGCTCCCTACAGAGAGGCTTTATCATTCCGCAGAACAGAGAAAATCGCCCCGGTGGAGATCCACCGGGGCGAAAAAGACAGATTAGCCAAATATGCTCAGCAGGAAGCCGGCAGCGATGGCGGATCCGATGACACCGGCCACATTGGGACCCATAGCGTGCATCAGCAGGAAGTTGGAGGGGTTAGCTTTCTGACCCTCCACATTGGCAACCCGGGCCGCCATAGGAACAGCGGAGACACCGGCGGAGCCGATGAGGGGATTGACCTTGCCCCCAGTTGCCCAGCACATCACCAGACCGCCCAGCAGACCGCCGGCAGTGGACAGACCGAAAGCGACCACACCCAGCACCACGATCAGCAGAGTCTGACCGGTGAGGAAGGTCGTTCCAACCATGGTAGCGCCCACGGCAGTAGACAGCAGGATAGTAACGATGTTCATCAGGGCGTTCTGGACGGTGTCGCTTAGCCGGTCAGTGACGCCGCTTTCCTTAAGCAGGTTACCCAACATCAGGCAGCCGATCAGAGGGGCGGTATCCGGCAGCAGCAGTGCCACGAAAACGGTGACCAAAATGGGGAAGATGATCTTCTCGGTCTTGGACACGGTGCAGGTCTGAACCATTTTGATCTTCCGCTGCTCTGGCGTGGTCATCAGCCGCATGATCGGCGGCTGAATCATGGGGATCAGCGCCATGTAGGAGTAGGCAGCCACAGCAATAGCGCCCAGCAGTTCAGGAGCCAGACGGCTGGTGAGGAAGATCGCGGTGGGGCCGTCGGCGCCACCAATGATGCCGATGGAGGCAGCTTGAGCCGCAGTAAACACGCCGGAGGCGCTGGCGGCAAAGAAGGCCACGAACACACCCAGCTGGGCAGCAGCACCCAGCAGCAGATTCTTGGGATTACTCAGTAGGGGACCAAAGTCAGTCATGGCACCCACGCCCATGAAGATCAGGCATGGGTACAAGCTGGTTTTTACGCCGATATAGAAGATGTCCAACAGACCGGCGTTTTTGAGGATATAGCCATAGCTGTGAAAAAATTCGCTGCTTTCGTCCATGAAAGCGTCCCACAGATACTGATGGTACAGTCCTGCGTTGGGAAGGTTCGTCAGCAGGCAGCCAAAGGCAATGCCCACCAGCAGCAGCGGCTCATACTTCTTTACGATGCCCAGGTACAGCAGGCAGCAGGCAATGATCAGCATCACCAGATTCTGCCATCCGCCCTGGGAGAAAAAGCCGGTGATAATGTAGTTAAAGCCGGAGCTTTCCCACAGATTCAGAAGGATTTCACCAATATTCATTGGGTACCCTCCTTAGCCGATGACAACAAGCGGAGCACCGGTATCCACGGAAGAACCTTTGCTTACCAGAACCTGTGTCACGGTGCCACCCTTGGAAGCCATGATCTCATTTTCCATCTTCATTGCTTCCAGAATGCACAGCACCTCGCCCTCCTTCACCGTCTGACCCTGGGCGACATTCACCTTCAGGATGGTGCCGGGCATGGGAGCGGTAACAGGCTCGCCGGCGCCGGTGACCACAGGGGCAGCAGGGGCAGTGGGAGCAGGCGCAGGCGTAGCAGCGGGAGCCGCGGCGGCGGGGGCAGGGACAGCGGCGGGGGCAACGGCCTCGTACTCGTCCAGCAGCATTGCCTGACCGGCCTCAACCTCGACTTCATAGACACGGTTATTCATGGTCACCTTATATTTCATTGTTCTTTGACCTCCTTGATGGAAATGAAGCGCAGCTCATTCAGGGGCTTGCCCATCTTATCCGCAACAATTGCCATGATCATTGCGGCTGTCTTCGGCTCCACATCATGGAGCTTCAGCTGTCCGGCAGAGCCGGGGGCAGTGGGTGCGGCAGGAGCGGCGGCAGGGGCAGAAGCGGTGTTAGCGGTGGCAGCGGCAACCTTGATGGCGGCAGCCTTCTTATCCCGGGCAATGAAAAATCTGCCCATGGCCATAACCACCAGCATCAGCAGGATGATGCCGAAAAACACGACAGCATAACCCAGCAACGCCAGGATACCCGCCTGCCCAATGGACAGGTTTTTACCGATTCCGGTAGCAGTCAGCATAACCATATATTGGCCTCCTTACGCTTCCGTAATGGTGTAGGTAACCTTGTTCTCTTCCTTTGCCTTCCGGCCTTCCAGGAACTTCACGGTCTGATCGGGGTAGCAGATGTAGCTCATCACATCTTCCTCGCAGCGTGCCAGGTTGCCCAGAGCTTCCTTTGCCTTGGCGAAGTCCTCGCCGGTGCGCTTGCTGTCTTCCACCCGGCAGTCCAGGGGCTTTTCCATGCCGCTCTCGGCAAGGATCCGCTGCTCCAGCTCCGGGTTCACCGGGGCGGGGGCGATGCCGTACTCACCCTTGAAGTAGTTCTTCACTTCCTTGGAGACATTCTTGTACCGCTGACCAACCAAAACGTTGGTGACCGCCTGGTTGCCAACCATCTGGCTCAGAGGAGTAACCAGAGGAGGATAGCCCAGATCCTTCCGGACATTGGGGATCTCCGCCAAAGCCTCGTCAAACTTATCCATGGCATGCATATCGGTCAGGTTCGCGATCATGTTGGACAGCATGCCTCCGGGAACCTTGTATACCAGAGCCATGGCGTCGGTGCCCATGCTCTTAGGGTTGATGCGGCCGGAGTCGATGTACTTCTGCTTGATGGGCTTGAAGTAATCGTTGACCTTATTAATAACGGCTTCGTCCAGACCGGTGTCGATGCCGTACTGGGTCAGAGCGTAGTACAGGGTCTCAGTAGCGGGCTGGGAAGTGCCGCCAGAGAAGCAGGAGGTAGCAGTGTCGATGACGTCGATACCGGATTCAATAGCCTTGGTGATGGTCATATAGGCCATGCCGGTGGTACAGTGGGTGTGGAGAATCAGGGGCATATCGCCTACGGCGTCCTTGATTCCCTTGATCAGGTGCTCCGCCTCGTAGGGACTCATGGTGCCGGCCATATCCTTCAGGCAGATGGTGTCGAAGCCCATAGACTGGAGCTCACGGCACATGGAAACGTACTTTTCCACGGTGTGAACCGGAGACTGGGTATAGGAGATGCAGCCGGAAGCGATGGTGTTGGCATTGGCATACTTCTTGGTGGCCTCCAAAGCGGTGCGGATGTTCCGGAAATCGTTGAGGGCATCGAAAATTCTCAGGATATCGATGCCGTTCTTGATGGACAGCTCCACAAACTTCTCCACCACGTCGTCGTGGTAGTGCTTGTAGC
>CAZCLX010000154.1:0-3622 GCA_964499615.1 uncultured Oscillospiraceae bacterium | reverse complement strand
TGAAGCTGATGCCGCCCTCCTTGGCCAGGGCGATGGCAAGGGAATCGTTGGAAACGGACTGCATGACAGCAGAGGTCAGGGGTACGTTCAGGCTGATGGCCGGTTCCTCTTCCCCCTTACGGAACTTGACAAGAGGGGTCTTCAGGCTGACGTGATCGGGAATGCAGTCTTCGGAAGTGTAGCCGGGGATCAAAAGGTACTCGCTGAAGGTGTGGCTTGGCTCCTGGTAGTAGTACGCCATTGGGTTGTTTCCTCCTTATATATTTGTATTTGATAATGCCAATCAAGTGTTAAAGCAAGCAAAATGGGGAGTTGACAGTCTGATCCCCTCTGCGAGGACGAATTGAAAAAGGATGCAAAGAAATATAGGGAAGCTCTGAATAAATCGGCAAGAGCTGGTGGCGAAAGATTTTGTCCCAGACAAAAGTGTTAAAAATGGAGGAATACTGTATGTATTTCCTATTTTTAACACTGCATGAACGGGACAAAAGATCCGCCATCCAGCCGCAGACGATTTGTTCAGAGCTTTCATAGCAATGTCCTCATTTTTTGAATCATCCCCGCAAGGGGATACCATGCCTATCCACTGTCAACTCGCTAATCTTCTGCGCCGTCGCCCTCGTCCAGGATGGGATGAAGCTCCTCACCCCGCTGGGAAAGCTGCTTGAAGTTACCTACCACTTCATCTACCGGGTTCATCATGGAGAAGGTGTGGGGGTATTTTTTGAGAATGGCGCACATCTGATGTACCTGGGAGCGGTTGACCACGCACATAAGAATGCTGGTTTTCTCCCCACTGTACATCCCCGTAGCAGGCAAACGGGTGGCGCTGTGGTGGAGGACATTAATGATCTGCTGGGAGATCTCCTCGGGATGCTCGGTGACAATCTCAAACCGAACGGCACTGCGCCCGGTTTTCATGAACCGGTCTCCCACGGTGGTGGAGGCGAAGCTGTACATAATGCACAGCAGCACCGGCTCGATATTGTAGCCGTATACAAAATAGCTGGCAACCGCCACCATGACATTAATCATGAAAATCAGGCTGAACATACTTTTCTCCGGATGCTTTTTGTGGATCAGGGCGGAGACGAAGTCCGTACCGCCGGTGTAGGCGCAGGCATGAATCAGCACGGAATAGCAGAAGCCCATGACGATCCCGGCGGCGAGAGGCCCCAGGATCCGGCTGGTGCCGTTCTCCGTGGCGTAGGCAAAGGCACTTAAGTCCAGCTTTTCCAGAACCAGCATCCCTACGGAGAATATCACCACATAGACCATGCTCCGCACAGCCAGGGGTTTGCTGACCGTAAAATAGACCCAGATTGCCAAGGGAATATTGATCAGCAGGCTCATATAGCCCACCCGAATTCCCGTGACATACTGGATCATCGTACAAATACCGTTCAGCCCCGACGGGGCAAATTGATTGGGAAATACCAGGATCTCATAGTTGAGCGCCGCCAGCATGGCGATAAACGCGATTACGAAATAGGTCCAAACCTTTTTCATCCGATTCATGTTCAACCTCTGTCTTTTATCGCCGGAAACCGGCGTATTGATTGTCTACTATATCATACCTTCCATTTCAGGTCAAGTGCTCCCCCCCGTTTTTTTTCGCTTCATCTGCAAGAAGCGATTTCAAAAAAGAGTTGCATTCCGCCAGAAAATTGTATATGATAGGCGCATGAAAACCGTAACATAAGGAGCTGACAAATATGAAACTTTACGGCGCGCTGGAGGCCGGCGGCACCAAAATGGTCTGTGCCATCGGTGACGAAAATGGCAGCATTCTGGATAGAACCAGCATTCCTACCCGTACCCCGGAAGACACCATGCCTGCTATGGTGGAATTTTTTCGGGGGAAGGGGATCTCCGCCCTGGGCATTGGCTGCTTTGGGCCGGTGGATCTGAACCGAAAAAGCACCACCTACGGCTATATCACCTCCACGCCCAAGCTGGCGTGGCAGAACTACCCCATTGTAGACGAATTTCGGAAGGCTCTGGGGGTTCCTGTAGGCTTTGACACCGACGTGAACGCCGCCGCTCTGGGGGAAGCCACCTGGGGCTGCACCCGGGATGTAGAAAACAGCATTTACGTCACCGTGGGCACCGGCGTGGGCGTGGGCGTCATCATTGGGGGCAAGCCCTACCACGGCATGATGCACCCGGAGGCGGGCCACGTGATCCTCCACCGCCATCCCGATGACCCCATGGTGGGCAGCGCCTGCCCCTTCCACGATAATTGCGTGGAGGGCCTGGCGGCAGGCCCCTCCCTGGAAAAGCGGTGGGGCGTCAAGGGCGCGGAGCTTTCCGGACGGAAGGAAGTTTGGGATCTGGAAGCCTACTACATCGGTCAGGCATTGGCTGACTATATTCTGATGCTCTCCCCGGAAAAAATCGTTCTTGGCGGTGGCGTCACCCATCAGCCCGCTCTCATGGATCTGGTGCGGAAGGAAACGATCCGGCAGCTTGGCGGATACCTGAAAAGCCCCGCCTTTGACCATCCGGAAAATTACATCGTTGGCGTCAGCCTGAACGACAATCAGGGCGTCATGGGGGCAGTAAAGCTTGCCATGGACGCGGAGGAGAACGCGAAATGAAAACGATTCTGAAAATGGAGCCGATTTTCCAGGAAAAACTGTGGGGCGGGGAGCGGCTGGCCACAGTTTTCGGCTACCCGATCCCCAGCGACCACACAGGAGAATGCTGGGCCATCAGCGGCCACCCCGGCGGAGACTGCCGGATCGCAAACCCTGAATTTTCCGGAAAAACCTTAGGTCAGCTCTGGAAGGAGCGGCGGGATCTGTTTGGCAATCTCCCTGGGGATATCTTTCCCCTGCTCATTAAAATTATCGACGCCCGGGACGACCTGAGCATCCAGGTTCACCCCGACGACGCTTACGCCGCTGTCCACGAAAACGGAAGCCTTGGAAAAACCGAGTGCTGGTACGTGCTGGACTGCGACGAAGGCGCCACCATCATCATCGGCCACAACGCTTCCTCCAAGGAGGAAATGGCCCGGATGGTGGAAGCGGGGGAGTGGAAAGCCCTTCTCCGGGAAGTGCCCATCCACAAGGGAGACTTTTTCCAAATTAACCCCGGCTGTCTTCACGCCATCAAGGGTGGCACCCTGATCCTGGAGACCCAGCAGTCCAGCGACGTGACCTACCGGTTCTACGACTATGACCGGCTGGATCACGGCAAGAAGCGTCCCCTGCACATTGCCCAGAGCCTGGCGGTGACGAAAGCCCCCTTCGTTCCCTGCGCCCCGGAGCAGAAGAAAACCCAGGTGGGCGACGCCCAGGTGACCCACCTTGTGACCTGCCCCTACTACAGCGTCTGCCGGGCGGAGCTGAAGGGAACCGCGGAATTCACATTCGATCAGCCCTTTGTGAACGTCAGCATTCTTTCCGGCTCCGGCGCCCTGGACGGCACCCCGGTAAAGAAAGGCGACCACCTGGTTCTCACCGCAAACTACGGCGCTCTCACTGTCCAGGGGGATATGGAGTTTATCTATTCTCACATCTGATGCATTGCCCTTGACTTTTTGCGGGGGCGTGGTATACGAAGGAAGCTCTGAATAAATCGGCAAGAGCTGGTGGCGAAAGATTTTGTCCCAGAC
>CAZCLX010000153.1:0-3639 GCA_964499615.1 uncultured Oscillospiraceae bacterium | reverse complement strand
CTAATTAAATATCTTGCATTTCGGGGGGAAAATAAACTATACTCTGTATAGATTATTTCATGTTGAAACAGGATTACACAGAGAGGAATTACCATGGAAAAACGAAGCGTGAACGAAGGAAAGATGCAGCCGGTGGAGTCCCGCCGCCGTCCGTCCAAAAAGAAACGGGCGCGCCCCTTTATAGGCACCTACCTGCTGATTTTGGCTTTGCTTCTGGTGCTATCCGGATGCACCCTGGTCTATGTTCACAGTTCCCTGAAAAGCTACGAAGCCGCCCAGCCGGAAAACATCCTTGCCGCCCAGATAGAGAAGCTGCGGGAGCTGGAGAAGAGCGGCAGATTTGAGGAAATGATGTCCCTGGATAAGATGCGGGAGCGGGGCGCAACCGAGTCGGAAATCGCCCAATTCAAAAAAGATTTTCTTGCCAGCACCATTACCTTTCTGGAAGACCACAGCGTGGTGGATGCCTCGAAAAAAACCTTTCATGTGCTGAGTGACGGAATAAAGGTTGCTACCGCCGAGCTTCTCCATGTGGGGCAGGAAAACCGGCTGCTGATTTTCACCATGGACCAGTGGAGTGTGGGAGATATGGAGGTCACCGGCTACGAGTTTCATCTCACTGCCCCCGCCTCCGTGATCGTGAAGAGCAACGGCGAGGTGATCCAGGGCGCGATCTCCGACGGGCAGGCTACCTACGACCTGTACCAACTGACGCCCCCCAATGTGGAGATTTGCGACATTTTGGGAAACTCCGTCCCCTTCGACCAGAAAAACCTTCCTACCTTCACAGATTACAAATTCACCGTTCCATCCAGCTACACCATCCAGGGCTTGGAGACGGTGCCGAAAGAAGCCGCCACCCTGGCGCCCATCGATGAGCTGAAATACGTGAAGGAATACTGCCCGGATGTGCCGGACTCCGCCACCTATATTCTGAGTATTCTCTCCGGCGAGCCGAACTTTAAGATCCTGGATGAAAGCGGCAACGAAGTGGAATATACCATGGAGAACCGGAAGGTCACCATTGAGGAAGGCTTTGCCGGTCAAGACTCCCTTCCTCTCTCCGTGGATATTGACCCGCTGGAAGTGGCGAAGCTGTGGAGCCTGTTTATGTCTCAGGATCTCTCCGGCAATAATAACGGCTACGCACAAATCTCCCCCTACCTGATCAAGGATTCCTATCTCCAGGGCGTGGCGTGGCAATGGGCAACCGGTAATGATATTACCTTTACTAGTAACCATAGGCTAAAAGATCCCCCCTTCCAGGTGGAAACCATTTCCAATTACGTAGTCTATTCCGACAATTGCTTCTCCTGCGACGTTCACCTGGAAAAGACGCTGGTACTGACCCGCACCGGAGAAGAGAGAGAGGATGCCATGCATTCCACATTCTATTTTGTAAAGTACGACGATACCGATAACGGCAAAGATGACCCCCACTGGGTTCTTGTCGATTACCGCGAGATTCTCTGAGGAGGCGCTCTATGAAAGGAAAATTTGAAGCGCCCCGTGGGCAGCGCCGCCAGGAGCCGACGCTCCAGAACCGCACAGCGGAGCAGCCGGCTTCAACGACCCGTCAGTCACGTCCCGCAGCGCAGCCCGCGCCCAACGCCCAGACCCGCCGCGCCAAGTACCGCAAGCCTACCTTTGGGGAGCATTTGGCACGGTTCTTCGCGGTTGTGCTGACTGTAATCGTGGTGTTCGCCGGTACCCTGATGCTGTCCATGAAAATGATCTGCGGCTCCACCTCCCCCAGCGCCAAGCGCACCTTCGTGACAACTATGCTGGAAACCGGGCAATTAAAATTCCTGGTGTCCTGGTTTGTCCCCTCCGACGAGGTTCAGGAGATCGTGAACGACAATTCCATGGACAAGCTGGACGAGGAAGTGGATACCGCCCTCATTAGCTTCGAGGGCTTGGAGGAGGATTCCCAAGACCCTGAAGTGAAGGATCTGGAAGTCGTTGAAATCTCCGGCAGAACCTACACCGCCAAGCTGATCAAGGTTCGGGATCCCTCCCGGGTCAGTCTGGCCACCATCTACCCCTGGCGGGAAACCGGCATTACTCTGGAAGAGCTGGCCCAGCAGAGCGGCGCCTTGGCGGCTATCAACGGCGGCATCTACAACTCTAACAACAACACCGGCGGCTATCCCTTAGGCATTATTGTCTGCAACGGTGAAATTCAGCGCAACGACCCCACCGAAGCCAAGGGGCTGGTTCTCATTGGATTTGACAACGACAACTTCCTGCAGATTATTGACGTAGCCGGCATGAGTGCCTCCCAAACGGAAGCTCTGATCAAGGAGAAGGGCATCCGGGACGCGGTGACCTTCCAGGAGGAAAGCAGCGACACCAACAACCACTTTGTCCAGCTGATCATCAATGGCAATCCCCGGGGTATGAACGGCGTTGGCAGCGGCCTGAATCCCCGCACCGCCATCGGTCAGTGCGCCGACGGCTCCGTTCTCCTGCTGGTGACCGATGGTCGGGGCAAGAACGGCCACCTTGGCGCCTCCGCCGCCGACCTAATCGAAATCATGACTCAGTACGGCGCGGTTAACGCCGCCAACCTGGACGGCGGCAGCTCCACCTGTATGTACTATGACGGAGAATACCTGATGACATCCGTCACCTTCTACTATTCCAACAGCTCCTGGAAGCTTCCCGCCGGGTTTATTGTTAAGTAACGTTTTTTCGCGTCAGCGTTCTCCACCGAATGCTGGCGCAAAAAAATTTTTCTGTCTCCCGCCATTCGTTGCGTCAAAAGCACAGCAAAGTTTTATTGTATTTCGATAAAAAGTCATTGACATACAGGTGCTTCTGTGATATACTGCGATCAGAAACTCAATTGCGAAGCGAAGTTCCAATTTGCAAAAGCAAGTTCCGGAACGGAACATGTCTCGCAAAAGTAAATTCAGGTAGTAATCGAAAAACGGAAATAAGTTTTGCAAAGAGCAGGCAGACTGGAAATTCGGATTGCGAACTGGAAGTTACGATTAGAAAGGGTCACTTCATAACAGCGTTTACAGGTTGGATTAACGGGCAAATTGTTTTCATTAGGAAGCAGCTAAACAAGCAGGGGCGAGCGGGTGGCGAGAGATTTTTTATCAGAAAAGGAGTGGAAAACGGTGAAAGTCTGGATGCATTTTCCCTTTTTCAGCCCGCATATGGGAGGAAAAGGCCAGCCACAGAAACCGCAGCCGATTTGTTCAAGGTTTCCTTAGCGGCAGCCATTATCAAGACCGATTCGTCCGGTACGGAAGGAGCTGAAGCACAATGGGCACAATCATCAAAAGCAGTAATGGCATTTCCCACGCTCCGATTGCAAGTCGCCTTTTAAGTGACCGCAAGCTTTTCATCGAGGGCGAGATTACGGCAGCTTCTGCCTGTGAATTTGTAAGGGCAATCATGCTTCTGGTCAAAGAATATGCTGATAAGCCCATTGATATCTACATCAACTCACCCGGAGGAGAAGTGAACGCCGGCCTGCTGATTTGCAAGACGTGGTGTTACAAGATACGGATTCACAAGACCTTGTAAATCCACCACAAACAAAGAACCTACGTAACAAAGAAAAGAAAAACAAAATGTGCATATCGGCTTTAGTCAGCAACAGTAGAAACAGCGACAGCCCGGGTC
>CAZCLX010000152.1:0-3672 GCA_964499615.1 uncultured Oscillospiraceae bacterium | reverse complement strand
CTATATACAGGGTGTCTCCCAGCAGGTCGGCGCCGTAATCCGCTTTCGTGACCCCCATGGCCTGGGTCAGCTTTCCCGGGCCGCTGCAAAGCGCGTTCCGTGTCTGGGTTCTCCGCCGGGATGCCATCAGAGGGATCCCCTCTACCGGTTCCAGCGCCCGAAGAAGCACCACCTCGGGCACCTGGGGCCGGTTCGTGACCACATTCATGCAGCAGTGAAGGCCGTAAATGGTATAGATATAGGCGTAGCCCCCGGGGCCGTACTGGACGGCGGTTCGTCCGGTGGGTGGGGCCTTGTAGGAGTGGGCGGCGGGATCGATTTTACCCAGGTAGGCTTCCGTCTCCACGATGATGCCCTTGGTGATGCCCTCTGGGGTGACGTGAACCAGCTGCTTTCCGACCAGATCCCGGGCAACCTCCAGGGCGGATCGGAGATAGAATTCCCGCTTCATACTGTCTCCCCCCAGGGCGGCAGCTTCTCAAACCGGTAATCTTTTCTCCGGAAGGAGAAGGAAAGGGAGCAGGAAAAGAGCCGGGGCGCGGCCATATTGTCCCGGGCGCCATATTTATGATCCCCCACCAAGGGGTATCCTCGGCTGGAAAACTGCACCCGGATCTGATGGCTGCGCCCGGTGTGGAGCCGGATTCGCATCAGGGCTGGCTCGCCGGCACATAACCGCCAAAATTCCAGCCGGGCTTTTTTCACCCCAGCCCGCTGCCGGTTGACCACATACACCTTGTTTTTCCGGCTGTCCTTGAAGAGCAGATCCTCCCAGTCACCCCCTTCCGGTACATTCCCATGAACCTGTGCCACATATTCCTTGACCATCTCCCCCCGGGAGACGGCGGCGGACAGTTCCCTGGCGGCGGACTGTGTCCGGGCATATACCATCACGCCCCCGACGTTCTTGTCCAGCCGGTGGACAGGGTATATTTCTCCACCCAATTCCTTTTTCAGTTCCTCCGGCATCTGGCTTTCCGAGTCCAGCCCTACCGGCTTGACGCAGACAACAATTTGGTTGTCGGAATACAAAATTTCCATAATATCACCTGCCATATATTTTACCAGGAAACCGGACGCTTTTCCATAGGAACGGAATAAAATTTTCCTGTATGGGTTGCGGATCCAGCGTTTTATGAGTATAATGTATAAAATTTATGAAATTTGGAGGAAGAAATCCAAGATGAAGGCAACCCGGGACTTTCAGCGGTGGTCGCCGCTGAGAATTTTTTTGAGCTATTTTGGAAACCACAGGCGGCTGTTTGCCGTGGACATGACCTGCGCCCTGTGCATTTCCCTGATCGACCTGAGCTTCCCTCTGGTCACCCGGAAGGCACTGTACGACCTGCTTCCGGAGGAGAAATTCGGCGTGTTTTTCACCGTTATGGGCATTGTTGTGGCGTTTTACGTGCTGCGGGCGTTTCTCAATTATATCGTCTGCTACTACGGGCACACCTTTGGCATCCGGGTGGAGGCGGACATCCGACAGGATCTGTTCCGGCACATGCAGGAAATGAGCTTTGATTTCTATGACCGCAACCGGACAGGCCAGCTGATGAGCCGGCTTACATCGGACCTTTTTGAGCTGACGGAGCTGGCCCACCACGGCCCGGAGGACATTGTCTCCTCCGTGATCACCATTGTGGGGGCGCTGGCGGTGATGGCGACCATCCGGTGGGAGCTGGCGCTGACGGTGGGAGCGATGATCCCCATTTTCGTAGTGGTGGTTTTCTCCATGCGCCGGAGCATGAGCCGGGCATCCGCAGCGGTGAAACAGAAGACGGGACATATCAATACGGAGATCGAATCCAGTCTCTCCGGCATCCGCACCGCCAAGGCCTTCGGCAATCAGGCGGTGGAGGAGCAGCGGTTTGACAGCGCCAACGAGATTTATAAAACCTCCAAGCGGGAATTCCACAAGGCCATGGGCAGGTTCAACAGTTCCATGGAGTTCTTCCTTTCCAGCCTGAATGTGGTGGTCATTGCGGTAGGCGGTCTGCTGATCATGAAGGGTAAGATGGATTACCGGGATCTCATCACCTTCAGCCTGTATATCGCCACCTTTGTAAACCCCATGCGGAAGCTGGCGAACTTTTCCGAGATGTTTGCCAACGGCTTCGCCGGCCTGAACCGGTTTGTGGACGTGATGCGTGCCCAGCCCACCGTTCAGGATCAGGCGGACGCCGCGCCGCTGGAAAACGTCCGGGGGGAGATCCGGGTGGAGAACGTGTCCTTCGCCTATGACGGGGATCTGGCGGTGCTCCACAATGTGAGTTTGACCGTTGCCCCGGGGGAAACGCTGGCAATCGTCGGCCCCTCCGGCGGCGGGAAAAGCACCCTGTGCCAGCTGATTCCTCGGTTTTACGATGTGACGGACGGGGCGATCCGCATCGACGGTCAGGACATTCGGGACGTGACCCAGAGGAGCATCCATGAAAACATCGGCATTGTCCAGCAGGACGTGTTTCTGTTTGCCGACACCATTTTTGAAAATATCCGCTACGGACGCCCGGGTGCCACCGAGGCGGAGGTGATCGAGGCAGCGAAAAAGGCGGAAATTTACGACGATATTCTCGTCATGCCCCAGGGCTTCCAGACCTATGTGGGGGAGCGGGGAACCCTCCTTTCCGGCGGACAGAAGCAGCGGGTCGCCATCGCCCGGATCTTTTTGAAGAATCCTCCCATTCTGATTTTGGACGAGGCCACCTCCGCCCTGGACTCTGTCACCGAGGCGAAGATCCAGCGGGCCTTTGACAACCTGGCAGTGGGCAGAACCACCCTGATCATCGCCCACCGGCTGAGCACCATCCGGGCAGCCAACCGGATCGTGTCCATCGCCGACGGAGTGATCACCGAGTGCGGCTCCCATGAGGAGCTGCTCCAAAAGGACGGCATCTACGCCAGCCTCTATAAAACCCAGAACGCGTTGGCGCTGGAGGGCGGCGTTAGCGGTTAGCGGATAGCGAGTAGCAGTTAGCAGGTGGCCGTAACCCCGTCCCCTAGCGGCTAACTGCTACCCGCTAAAAAAATGCTTGACAATCCGAAACGAATATGATATATTTAATTTGCAAATAAGAGTAATTTGCAAATAGACAGGAGGCGTTTATGGAAACTGCCGCGAAGCAGTTCCGGAAGCGGAACGCCATTCTCTCCTGCCTGCGGCAGACAAAGCAGCATCCCAGCGCGGAATCGCTGCACCGGATGCTTCAGCAGGAGCACCCGGACATCTCCTTGTCTACGGTCTATCGGAATCTCACTCTGTTCAAGCGTCAGGGGCTGATCGCTAGCCTGGGCACGGTGGACGGGGTGGAGCGGTTCGATGCCGTGACCGAGCCACATGTCCATTTTATGTGCCGAAAGTGCGGCAGTGTGTCGGATCTTCCCGACTGGCAGCCGCCGGAGGACATCATGCGTGTGGGCATGGATTGTCAGGTGGAGGGATATCGGCTGATGCTTACCGGCCTTTGCCGGGACTGCGTGGCCCGCTCTCCGGAATCAAGCAAACCCGCCGATAAGGCGAAAATGGAATTTTAAATTTATGGAGGAACGTATTATGAAGAAGTTTGTATGTCCCGTCTGTGGTTACGTCTACGAGGGCGAGAGCATCCCCGAGGGCTTCAAGTGCCCCGTGTGCAAGGTGGACGGCTCCAAGTTCAAGGTCATGGAGACGGA
>CAZCLX010000151.1:0-3712 GCA_964499615.1 uncultured Oscillospiraceae bacterium | reverse complement strand
TCGGACTTTCTAGGCCTTTTTAGGCTCTTGCTGAGTTAAGCCGATATGCACATTTGATAAAATGGTTTCATTTTATCAAAAAGACATTGCCTTTCGGCACTGTTATTTTGGTATTTTCGGAATAGCAAATACCAAGAATTCGTCTCATTATGACCTTCATATCAAAATGTTCAATCCTTCGGATTTAACATTTTGATTGAATATCAGTATAAAATATCAATGGAGTGTATTTTGGATGGAAACCATTTCCTTATTCCCCGGGGTGACGCTGCGGTGCGTCCGGGATGCCCGGTTCAAGCAGGGCTGCCTGAGCGTACAGATGGTGGAAAAGATGGCGGCGGAAACCGCCCCGGAAAACGCCCTGCTTCCCTCGGTGCTGCTCCGAGGGAGCAAAAGCTGTCCGGACTTGCGGGCCATCACCGTCCGGTTGGATGAGCTGTACGGCGGCGCTGTCAGCCCCATTTCCCGCCGGGTGGGGGACTGCCAGACCACGGGACTGTTCTTTGGGTTTATGGATGACCGGTTTGCCCTGCCGGGGGATCGGGTGCTGGAGCCAACCGTGGATTTCCTCCGGGAGCTGCTGCTGGAGCCGGTAACGGAGGAAGGAATCTTCCGGAGGGACTACGTGGAAAGCGAGAAGCGAAACACCGTCTCCGCGATTTTAGCGGATCGGAACGATAAGCGGGTCTATGCCATGCTTCAACTGCTGAAAATTCTGTGCCGGGCGGATTCCTTCGGAATTCCCCGACTGGGGGAGCCGGAGCAGGTGGAGGAAATTACCCCCGAGTCCCTGTACCGCCGGTATCAGGCGCTGCTGGAAACCGCGCCGGTGGAAATCTTTTACGTAGGAAGCGGCAAGCCTGAGTATGTGGCGGAGCTAATGATGCCGGTGTTTGACTTTCCGGATCGGCGCCCGGCGGCGCTCCCTGCCCAGACCGGCTTCCATTCCTGCCCTGGGGAGGACGTGACCGAGACGCTGGATGTGACCCAGGCAAAGCTGTGCATGGGCTTTACCACTCCCATTACCCTCCGGGATAAGCGGTATCCCGCCATGCAGGTGCTGTCCACCCTCTACGGCGGGGGCATGACCTCCAAGCTGTTCCGATCTGTCCGGGAGGAGCAGTCTCTGTGCTACAGCATTGGAGCAAGCTACTACGGCACCAAGGGGCTTCTGACCGTTTCCGCCGGAATCGACACCGTTCAAGAGGCCAGAACCCGGGAAGAGATCCTCCGCCAGCTGGAGTTTTGCCGCCGGGGAGAGATATGTGAGGAGGAGCTAACCTGCGCCAAGGAGTCGCTGATTTCCAGCTACCAGGCGGTGCCCGACTCCCCGGGCGCGATGGAAAACTATTTTTCCTCTGCCGCGCTGGGAGGATGTCCAGGCTCCCCGGAGGAAGCCATTGCGGGGATCCGCAGCGTCACGATAGACCAGACGGCGGAAGCCGCCGGGACGCTGGCCCTTCACAGCACCTATTTCCTGAAAGGAGACTTGGCATGACTAAAACGTATTACCCGGAGCTGGACGAAACTCTGTTCCGGGAGGTGCTTAAGTGCGGACTGACGGTGGCGGTGGTTCCCAAGGAGGGCTTTTCCAAAAAAATCGCCTATCTGGCGGCGGATTTTGGATCCATCCACACCGACTTTACACTGGACGGGAAGCGATACCGCGCCCCTGCCGGAACCGCCCACTATTTGGAGCACAAGCTGTTTGACATGCCGGGAGGCAGGGATATCTCCGGAGAGTTTGCCGCCCTGGGAGCGTCGGTAAACGCTTTCACCAGCTATGATATGACCGCCTACTATTTTTCCTGCACCAAGGAATTCCAGGCCTGCCTGAGGAAGCTATTGGAGTTTGTCACTTTCGCCTGGTTTCCCCAGGAGCGGGTGGACGCCGAGCGGGGGATCATCGATCAGGAGATCGGCATGAACCTGGACAGCCCGGAAAGCATGGTGTTTGACGACCTGATGACGGTGATGTATGACAGCCATCCCATCCGGATTCCCATTTTAGGTACCCGGGAGTCCATTCGGGAGATTACCCCCCAGGTGCTGGAAGCCAGCCACCGGGCTTTTTATGTCCCGGAAAACCTGCTGCTGTGCGTGGTGGGAGATGTGGATCCGGAAGCGGTTGCCGCCACCGCCCGGGAGGTACTTGGACAGACCCACCCGAAGGCAGGGCAGAAAGTCCGCCCATGGCAGGAGAGCCGTTTCCCGGTCAAAACAGAAATTCGCCGAACCATGGACGTGTCCATGCCCACCTTTACCCTGGGATTTAAATGCCCGCCTACGGGGACAGGGGAGGATGCTATCCGTCAGGAGATGGTGGCGGATCTGGCGGCGGAGGCACTGTTCGGAGAGTCCTCGGAGCTGTACCTGCGGCTGTACCAGGAGGGCACCATCGATTCCTCCTTTGGCGGCGGCTACGAGACCGCAGACGGCTGCGCTATGCTTCTGTGCTCCGGGGACAGCGATTCCCCGGAGGAAATCCGGGAAGCGGTGATTGCTCAGGGGGAGAAACTGACGGCCCAGGGGATCCCGGAGGCGGATTTCCTCCGGATGAAGCGAAGCGCCCTGGGCAGACGGATCCGGGCGCTGGACAGTTTTGATTCCACATGCTTCCGGATCTGTGCCTACCATTTTAGCAATTTTGACTATTTCCGCTTCCCGGAAATCTACCAAAGCATCCGGAAAGAGGAGATCATCGCCTTTCTCAAAGACAACATCGTCCGGGAGGGCTGCGCCATCAGCGTGGTGGTTCCCGGGGATAAGGAGGAAAAATCATGAATCCCAGCAACTATTCTGTTATTTCCTTTCCCTTTTTGGGGCTGGAAGTGAATCCGGGAAGAAAATTTTCCCTTGGCCCCTTAACTATCCATTACTATGGGATTGTCATAGCCTTCGGCCTGATGCTGGCGGTGGTCTACGCCTGCCGCCGGAGCCGCCAGGCGGGACTGACAGAGGACGACATTCTGGACGGCGTTCTGTGGATCACGCCCTTTGCCGTTATCTGCGCTCGGATTTATTACTGCATATTCTCCTGGGATATGTATGCCGACGATCCCATCTCCGCGCTGTACATTTGGGAGGGTGGCCTTGCCATCTACGGCGGTGTGCTGGGCGCGGTGATCGGCGTGACGGTATTCTGCAAGATCAAGAAATGCTCCCTGCCGGCGCTGCTGGATCTGGTTTCCCTGGGGTTTCTCATCGGTCAGTCCATCGGCCGCTGGGGGAACTTCTTCAACCGGGAGGCCTTCGGTGCGGCAACCGACAGCTTCTTCAAAATGGGACTGTATAATACCGTCACCGGCGTGACGGAATACTATCACCCCACCTTCCTGTATGAATCGGTATGGAATCTGGTGGGCTTCGGGATCCTGCATTTTCTCTCCTGCCGGAAAAAATACGACGGGGAAATTGCCCTGGGCTACTGCGCCTGGTATGGCCTGGGCAGAGCGATCATCGAGGGACTGCGGGTGGACAGCCTTTACTGGGGCACCGTCCGGGTCAGCCAGCTGCTGGCGGCGGTCAGCTGCCTGGCGGCGACCTGTGTGCTGGTGTGGCAGCATTTCCGCCCCCACAGCCCGGAAAAACTGGCGGTCAATCGCATGGCTCAAAAAGAGGCGGAGTCGCCCAAACCCGCCGAAGAGTAAAAAGCAATGTGCTTATCGGCTTAACTCAGCAAGCCGTCTTTGCGTAGGGAACGCCGACCCCG
>CAZCLX010000150.1:0-3719 GCA_964499615.1 uncultured Oscillospiraceae bacterium | reverse complement strand
GGGACAAAATCTTTCGCCACCAGCTCTTGCCGATTTATTCAGAGCTTCCCTATTTGTCTAGGCGAATTCGCAACACGCCCCTATTCTCCGGGGTCGCTTCCAAATGTCAGCCGTGATCTGCGGCGCGTCCAGGTCGCCGCGCCCTACGCAAAAAATCCACCGGTTTGCTGACGAAAGCCGATATACACACTTTTTAATGGAATATCAGTATCCAATGCAGCGTTAAGCAAACGCCCCCGGGGATCCGGGGGCGTTATACGTCAAAGAAGCTTTTTACGGTTGACATAACTCCATCTTCCACCTTGGCAAGCATCAGGAATTCTCCTGAGCGGCTGTAGGCACGGTAGATGCCGGGGGATGCCTTGTGGGAGAAATGATTGCCGCTCCGGCACCGCTTCTCCTGATTTTCCGTCAGGGTGATGGCGGGGTACTGGGCGAACATCGTATCCACCGGGCGGAGGTAATCCTCCGGGCTTTCCGTTTCCAACAGTTCCTGGAGAGGAACCGCCTCCTCGACGGTATAGCTTCCGGCGGAAATCCGCCGCAGGGACTCCATGCAGCCACCGCAGCCCAGAGCCTCCCCGATATCTTTACACAGCGTGCGGATATAGGTACCCTTGGAGCAGCGAATCCGAAGGCAGATAAGGTCATCTTCAAAGCCAAGAAAATCCAGCTGAAAAATGGTGATTTTCCGGGGCTGACGCTCCACCTCCTGGCCCTTTCTCGCCAGCTCGTACAATTTCCTTCCGTCCACCTTTAGGGCGGAATACATCGGCGGCACCTGAAAAATCTCTCCCCGGAAAGCGGGGAGCACCGCCTCCACCTGCTCCCGGGTTAAGCTGACCTCCCGGTGGGACAGCATGGTGCCCGTCACATCCTCGGTATCAGTGGTGAAGCCGGGGAGCATCCGGGCTTCATAGCACTTTTCCGCATGCTCAAAAAACTCTACTGCCCGAGTGGCTCTGCCCACAAACACCGGCAAAACTCCGGTTGCCATTGGGTCCAGAGTACCCCCATGGCCGATCCGCCGGGTAGAAAACACCCGCCGGAGACGGGCCGTCACGTCCTGGCTGGTCCAGCCGGCGGGCTTGTCTACGATTACGATCCCGTTCATGCTTCCTCCAGCATGGCGTCTTTCACCGCCTCTGCCGCTTTCTCCAGTGGCAGCGCAATGGTGGCTCCCGCAGCGCCCTTATGGCCTCCGCCGCCGAACCTCACCGCCACCCGAGTGGCATCCCTGCCGGGGATGGCACGGACGGACAGCTTCACATCCCCTTCGGCGGTCTCCCGAAGGGTGGCAGCCATCTCCACCCCGTCCACCGTCCGGGGAAAATTGGAAATGTTATCCATGTCGTCTTCGGTAACGCCCAGCTGCTCCTCAACAGACCGGGGAATGGCGCAGACCGCCAGCTTCCCTTCCCGGTACAGCCGCATATGATCCACGATCCAGCCTTGTATCCGCAGACGCCCTAAGCTGTTGGTTTCAAACAGTGCCTGGTTCAGCCGGTAGGTGTCCGCCCCTGCCTGAACACATGCCGCGGCAGTCAGGAAAGTATGGGCAGTGGTGTTGGCAAAGCGGAAGCAGCCGGTATCGGTGGATGCTCCCACATACAGCGCCTCGGCAATTTCCTTATCCTGTGGGCAGCCCATTTCCTTCAAAAGCTCCCAAATGATCTCAGCGCAGCTGGCGCTGCCGGGATCTACATAGCTTCTCGCGGTAAAGTCCGTTGCCGCGTGATGATGGTCGATCCGCAGATCAAATTTCAGTCCCTCCGCCGTCTCCGGGAGCATTCCCGGGGACGCCACGTCCACCGTGACAACCGTGCCGTTTTCCGGCAGGGTGTCCCGGGCAAGACCGCTGTGGAGCCACTGGAACCGGGGGGTGATCTCCGGATTTTCCAGAACCCAGGCGAATTTGCCCAGCTTCCGAAGCCCCAGGCACAAAGCGGCGGAGCTTCCCAGGGTGTCCCCGTCCGGGCGGCGGTGGGACACGATGAGGAAATTGTCCCGCTCCCAAAGGAAGCCGCCGATTTCAGGAATTGTCAGAGTCATCGTCTTTAACCTCCAGGGAGTTAATCAGCTTCAAAAGCTTGGCGCCGTAGGCGATGCTGTCGTCCAGAGTCCAAACCAGCTCCGGGCTGTACCGCAGACCCAGCTTGCCCCCCAGCTCCCGGCGAAGGTAGCCGCTGGCGGATTTCATGCCCTCCATGGCGGCCTTTGCCCGATCCTCCTGGAGAAAACTGACGTATACTTTGGCATAACGGAGATCCGGGGTGGTCTCCACCCGGGTGACAGAGATCATGGTATCCTGCACCCGGGGGTCCTTCACCCGGCGAAGAAGCTCCGAAAGCTCCCGCTGGATCTGCTCGTTGATCCGATTGATTCGATTGGATGCCATAGACGTTACCGCTTCACTTCCTGCATGACGTAGCACTCCAGAATGTCGCCCTCCCGGATGTCGTTAAATTTCACTACGCTCATGCCGCACTCGTAACCTGCGGTGACTTCCTTCACCGCGTCCTTAAACCGCTGAAGGGAACCGACCTCGCCCTCGTGGAGCACCACGTTGTCCCGGAGTACCCGAACCTTGGCGTCCCGCTGGATCTTGCCGTCCTTCACCATACAGCCGGCAATGGTTCCGATGGCGCTGACTTTGTAGGTCACGCGAACCTCGGCGTGACCGATCGTTGCTTCCTCGAACTTAGGAGCCAGCATGCCCTTCATAGCGGCTTCGATCTCATTGATCGCGTCGTAGATCACCCGGTAGAACCGCATATCCACATTTGCCCGCTGGCCGCTGATCTGGGCGGCAGGATCCGGACGGACATTGAAACCCACGATGATGGCGCCCGCCGTGGATGCCAGGAGCACATCGGACTCGTTGATCGCGCCCACGCCGGTGTGGATGACCTTCACCCGAACCTCCTCGTTGGAGATCTTTTCCAGGCTGGTTTTCACTGCCTCTGCAGAGCCCTGCACGTCTGCCTTCACCACAAGCGGAAGCTCCTTCATTTCTCCTTCCTTCATCCGGGCAAACAGATTGTCCAGAGTGACCTTGGCATTCAGGTTTGCCCGGGCGTCCTTCTCCGCCTGCCGGCGCTGCTCCACGAGCTCCCGTGCCATCCGCTCATCGGTGACCACGTTGAACTCATCGCCGGGGGCAGGAACGTCCGCCAGACCGGTGATCTCTACAGGCTGGGATGGTCCGGCGGTCTTCACTGTACGACCCTTGTCGCTCGTCATAACCCGGACGCGGCCCACAGCGGTACCGGCAATGATGATGTCGCCCTGCTTCAAAGTGCCGTTCTGCACCAAGAGTGTAGCGATGGGGCCTTTGGCCTTATCCAGCCGAGCCTCAATAACGGTGCCCTTGCCCCGGCGGTTAGGATTGGCCTTCAGCTCCTGCACCTCGGCGGTTACCAGCAGCATTTCCAGCAGATCCGACAGACCAAACCCTGTCTTGGCGGAAATGGGACAGATGATGGTGTCGCCTCCCCACTCCTCGGGGATCAGGTCATACTTCGTCAGCTGCTCCTTGATCCGATCAGGGTTGGCGTTAGGCTTATCCATTTTATTAATAGCCACGATGATGGGCACCTTGGCCGCCTTGGCATGGTTGATGGACTCCACAGTCTGGGGCATGACGCCGTCATCCGCCGCCACCACCAGCACCGCAATGTCGGTGCACATGGCGCCCCGGGCACGCATGGAGGTAAACG
>CAZCLX010000149.1:0-3735 GCA_964499615.1 uncultured Oscillospiraceae bacterium | reverse complement strand
GGGACAAAAGATCCGCCATCCAGCCGCAGACGATTTGTTCAGAGTTTCCTTAGGTCATGTATGGTTCCATTTTCGCAATGAAGGCAGGTTTTTTGCGCATTCTCATCGAAGGTATTTCTGCTGTTCATTGTTTTTTCTTTCCAATTCTCAATTTGATTCAAAAGAGAAGCCCAATTGATTTTCGAAAAATCCGTGGTATCCACCTGTATGCAGTACGACGGTTTTCCGTGTTGATCCATTTCTGCTGCTCCTACCTTTTCTTTATCATTTTGCTTGTTTCAACCTTTGATTCACATTCCGTCTTTCTCACACATAAGCTGAAAGGAACAGGAGGAATGTGAAATGATTTGCGAAAAAGATAGCGGCAGCACAGAAAGCTATCTCCGCCGCTACCGGGAAATCCTGGAGAAAATGCTCCAAGGGATGACCGAGGTACCGACGACAGACAGCATCTCTCACAACTTTATTGTGAGAATGATCCCACATCATCGGGCGGCCATTGAAATGTCGGAAAATCTTTTGAAGTATTCCAATTTGGAATCACTGAGGCGGATCGCCCAGAACATCGTTACGGAGCAGACAAACAGTATTGAAAATATGCAGGCAGCATTGCCCAGCTGCTCCCTGATTTGCAACACCCGAGAGCAGCTCTGCCGGTACGATCACCGGTTCCGGCAGATCACCCGGACCATGTTTTCCCAAATGGGCAGTGCCTGCGCCGACGACAATATTGACGGCGACTTCATTCGGGAGATGATCCCCCACCATCAGGGGGCGATCCGAATGTCGGAAAGCGTGCTGCGGTATCCCATTTGCCGGGAGCTGGACCCAATCCTGCGGGCAATCATTCTTTCTCAGGAAAAAGGAGTGCGGGAAATGCAGCATCTTCTGCGTGGTATCTGTGTTTAAAAATTCGCCGGCCACCATTTGGCGGCCGGCGGTGTTCAATATCAGTTCTGATCCCAGTTGTGCCAGGTGTTCTGTATGTCGTCATCGTCATCGAAAAGATCCAGCATTTTTTCCATCTTCTCGGCGTCCTCCGGGGACAGCTTTACGTAATTCTGGGGAACCATCTCGATCTGAGCGGACACAAAGCTGTACTTCTTGGCAGTCATGGCGTCGGCAACGGCGTTAAAATCGTCGGGGGCAGTGTAGACGGTGAAGGCGTCGCCGTCGGCCTCAAAGTCGTCCGCTCCACAGTCCATGGCATCCATCATCACTTCATCTTCTGTGTAGTCCCCGTCCTCGTTGTCAATGACCAGTACGCCCTTCTTATCGAAGCTCCAGCTGACGCAGCCGTTTGCCCCCAGGTTGCCGCCGTACTTGTCGAAGTGGTGGCGGACGGCGGCGGCAGTGCGGTTACGGTTGTCGGTCATGGTTTCCACAATTACGGCAACACCTCCGGGACCGTAGCCCTCATATGTGATGGCTTCGTAGCTTTCGCCGCTGCCGGCATTGGAGGCCTTTTCCAGTACCCGCTTAATGTTGTCGTTGGGCATGTTGGCGGCCTTGGCCTTGGTGATGACGGTCGCCAGCCGGGAGTTGTAGGCGGGATCGGCGGATCCGCCGCCTTCCTTCACGGCAACGATCATTTCCTTGGCGATCTTCGTAAAGGAAGCCGCCCGCTTGGCGTCCTGTGCGCCCTTGGTTTTCTGGATGTTATGCCATTTGGAATGTCCTGACATAAAGAAATATCTTCCCTTCTTGAAGTGGTGTTCATATATTCAAGTTATTTTACCATTACCTCAGGAAAAAATCAACTGTTTTCAGCAGAATTTCATGTAATCTTGATGATTTTGGGAAATTTGCACGGAAAGCTCCGGAAATTCCTCCCGCAGAACTGCCGCGAGATGCTGGCACACCGGGTTTTCCGTGTAGAAATGTCCGGCGTCAATCAGGTTCAGTCCCCGGTCATAAGCGTCCCGGAACTGGTTGTATTTTACGTCGGAGGTGACAAAAGTATCGCACCCGGCGGTGATGGCATCCATCATATCCTCCCCGCAGGCACCGCCTCCCACTGCCACAAAGTGAACCGGCTTTCCGGCGCTGACATACCGAAGTCCGGGGCAGCCTAAAGTGTGTTTGACGGTATTCATAAATTCCTCCAAGGACTGCTCCGGAAGAAATCCGCCCCGGAGAAGGCCCCACACTTGTCCGTTTTCATCTGTGCTCACTGGAGAGAGTACCCGGGTATCGTTTAGCCCCAAGGTCTTTGCCAGGGCATCGTTGACTCCTTGGGGTGCCAGATCCAGGTTGGTGTGAGCGTTATAGTGGGCAATGCCGTTTTCTATAAGGAACAGGGCGTTTTTCCCCTGAGCATCCCCATCAGTGAGAAAACCCGGATCCCAAAGCAGGGTGTGGTGGGTGACAAGCATCTGCGCACCTACCGATTTCGCTTCCAAGCAGCTTTCCCGGAGGGGATCCAGGGCGACAAGAATCGTATCCACTGCGGCATCACGCCTTCCTATATTCAGCCCCACGCGATCCCAATCCATCGCCCGGGAGGGGGGAAATTGACCGTTTAAAAAGGCTTCAATCTGACCAACGGTTATCATTTCTGTTTTCTCCTTCCATTTCCTCCAAAATACGGCAGAACTGTTCATATTTTTCTCCGCCGGCAGGTTTCAGCCCCGCTATAGACCGGCGAAGCCCATCCAAAACCCGCTGGCGGTACTCGGTCAGCAGAGGAGAACCGCTTTCCAGCAGGGCATGGGAGAGGTAGTATGCGCCTGGGGTCAGCAGTGGCCCAGGTTGGTATATAACCTCCATCACGGGGTAGAGAAATTTTCCGTCCTTTGCCAGGGTTTCCCGGGTGATGGCGAAGCCCCGGCGGTTTAAGTACTCCCGAAGCATAGGCCGCTTGCTCTGGCACTGTAAAATCAGCCGGTAGCGGTGATCCCGGAGCCAGGGCGCTGCCTCTAATATGGAAACCATGGTATCTCCGCCCATTCCGGCGCATACCATGCAGTCAAAGTCCCTTGGGATGCCCTGAACTCCGTCACAGAGAAAGAAGGACATTTTTCCCGAAACACCATATTTTTCTCCGTTGATCACCGCCTGATGGAGGGGCCCTTCCCGGATGTCCGAGGCAATCACAGACTGAGCGATTCCCGTCCTTAAAAGGTAAATTCCCAGCAGCCCATGGTCACAGCCCACATCCGCCACTCGATCCCCAGGGCGCACATAGCCGCAGCATGCCATCAGCCGGTTGGAAAGTGAACGAACCATCTGATCCTCCAATCACCGAAAGGAGGTGCTGTAAAGTGCAGCACCTCCCTTTCGCGTCATATTTACGCTTTTGCCTGGTCTTCCTCGTAGGCTTCCAGGAACCGGTTGAGCTGAGCCAGGAACGGCTCACACTCAATGCCGTGAACCATGCATGCTTCCTCCACAGTCTCGCCACGGGAAGAGGGGCAGCCCAGGCAATGCATTCCAATGGCGAAGAACAGAGGCGCGCTCTGAGGCGCTACGTCCAGAATATCGCCGATGATGGTATCTTTTTCAATTTTGACAGCCATAGTAAATGACCTCCTTATATTTCTCAGTATCCCTATTATAACCGCATGATCGCCAAAAAACAAGAGGGTATTTTAGCGGGCAGCGGTTAGCAGTTAGCTAGCCCGTATTCCTTTGCCTTCCCCCATGGATTGGTTCTTGGACAGCACACGACTCTAAGGAAGCTCTGAATAAATCGTCTGCGGCTGGATGGCGGATCTTTTGTCCCATCCATGCAGT
>CAZCLX010000148.1:0-3761 GCA_964499615.1 uncultured Oscillospiraceae bacterium | reverse complement strand
CCTCCAAAGAGAACTCAACCCGAATCTTTTTTGAGTCGATTTCTCCCTTGGAAAGTAAGACAACAGTTTCAACGTGTGCACAACGGGGGAAAAGGTCGGCGGCGGTGATTTTTTCTAGGCGGTAGCCGTGTGGTTTTAGGAGGGCGATATCCCTTGCCAGGGTGGCGCAGTCGCAGGAGACGTAAGTCAGGCGTTTTGGAGCCATCCGGGTGATGGCTTTGATAGCTTCGGCGCTAAGGCCCTTCCTCGGCGGATCCACCACCACCACGTCCGGATAGACGCCCTGTTTTTCCAGTGCCAATGCCGCCTGTCCTGCGTCGCCGCAGAAGAATTCGGCATTTTGGATTCCGTTCCGGCGGGCGTTTTCCCGGGCATCCTCCACCGCCTGCGGAACCACCTCCACGCCGATGACCTTTCCCGCCTTCCCTGCCATGGCAAGGGTGATGGTACCCACCCCGCAGTACAGATCCAGCACCAGATCCTCTTTCCCAATTTCCGCCATGGAAATCGCGGTTTCATACAGTCTTTCTGCCTGGTGGTGATTCACCTGATAGAAGGATCGGGGAGACAGCCGGAACCGAAGGCCGCAGAGGGTGTCCTCAATATATCCCGACCCAAACAAAGTAATAAATTTGTCCCCCAGCACGGCATTTCCCCGCTTCCGGTTGACGCTTAAGGTCAGGGTTGCAAAGCCGGGGATTTTTTTCAGCTCCCGGATCAGATCCTCCGGATGGGGAATACTTTCCCCGTTTACGCAGAGGCACACCAAGATCTCCCCGGATACCGCCCCCCGGCGGACATAGATATGCCGGAGAAGCCCTTTTCCAGTGGATTCGTCGTAAACGCTGACGTTATTTCGGTTTACATAATCTATAATCGTATCCTTTGCCCGATCCGTATCCTTGAGCAGGATCCGGCAGCGGTTATTCTCGATCACCCGATGGGTGCCCGCCTGGAAAAAGCCGGCGTATGCTCTCCCCTTCTCCTGGGCAACAGGATACTGGGCCTTGTTCCGGTAGCCGGTGCAGTCCGGCGCCGCCAGAATGGGCACCTCTGTGAGCTTTTCCCCCGCCAGACGGTTGACGGTATTTTTTACCCGCTCCGCTTTCAGTCGAACCTCCTCCTGATAGTCCATGTGCCAGAAGTCGCAGCCGCCGCAGCGCTTCGCCACCGGGCACTGCCGGTTCACACGATGAGGGGACTTTTCCAGAATTTTAACGATTTTTCCCGATGCCCAGGTCTTCCCCAGCTTTTCGATCCGAACCAGTACCCGTTCCCCCGCCACCGCGTTGGGCAGGAACACGGCGCACCCGTCGATATGGCAGACCCCCTGCCCCTCGGCGGTATAGTCCGTGACCATCGCTTCATATTCCTGTTGTTTTTCCAGCATGGCGCTCTCCTTACAAAATCATTTCCATCCCGATTTTCTGGTAACTCAGGCCGCACTTGTTATAGAAGGTCAAGGCGCGGTCATTACCCCACCACACATTCAGTGTCACCGCGTGGCAGCCCAGCTCCCGGGCAAGAGAAACCGCCCGGTCATACAACGCCATGGCCGCGCCGCCGCCACGAAAATCTTCATCCACACACAGATCGTCGATATACAGTACCTTCCGGTCACAGAGTACTGGATCGTCCTTTGTGATCTGTAAAATACAGAAGGCGTAGCCCACCATTTTCCCCTGTTCCTCTGCCGCCAAAATAGGGCGGCTAGGATCCGTCAGCAGCCGATCCAGCGCCGCTTCGTCATACTTCTGGGCGCCTGCCCGAAACAGATCCGGACGAATCAGATGGTGCACTTCCCCCACCTGCCGCAATAAATCTATGATATTGGGAATGTCACGGGCTTCCGCAAACCGGATTTTCACGATCACTTCACCTTTTCCACCATTATGATGCTTTATCATATCATATTTTCCCAAAAAGGTAAAGCGGGGGTTGAGAAAACAGTTGAAAACTGATATGATGTTCCAAAGGAAGGGATCTGAATGGATTATGTAAATTGCAATCTCTGCCCCCATCGCTGCGGGGTGAACCGGGCAGCGGGTGAGACCGGCTTCTGCGGGTGCCCGGGCACCGCTCTGGTGGCAAAAGCCATGTTCCACTTATGGGAGGAGCCGGTGCTGGCCGGCAGTGGGGGAAGCGGCGCGATTTTTTTCGGCGGATGCACATTAGGCTGCCGGTACTGCCAGAACCGGGCCATCAGCAATAAACCTGTAGGGCAGCCCATGGATGCCGTGGCTCTCCGGGCTGCTATGGATAAGCTTATTGTCCAGGGGGCAGAAAACATTGACCTTGTGACCCCAACCCAGTTTCTTCCAACCATCCTCCCAGCTTTGTCCCCCAAGCTGCCGGTTCCCGTGGTATATAACTGCGGCGGCTATGAGCGGGTGGAGACGCTTCTTGCACTGGAAGGGAAAATCGATATCTATCTTCCGGACATGAAATACGCCGACAGTGATCTTTCCGCCGCTTTGTCCGGGACGGGCGACTACTTCCCGGTGGCATCTGACGCTATCCGGGAGATGGTTCGTCAGACCGGCAGACCGGTCTATCAGGGGGATCGCCTTCTTCGGGGAACAGTAATCCGCCACCTGATTCTGCCAGGACACATCGAAAACTCTCTGAAGGTGCTGGACTGGATTGGGGAAACCTTCGCTCCCGGAGAAGTGCTGGTGAGCCTGATGAGGCAGTACACCCCCATAGGGAACCTCCCCGCCCCCTTTGACCGCCGGATCACCGACGAGGAGTACGACGCGGTACTCAGCTGGATGTTTCTAAATGATCTGGAAGGGTTTACCCAGGAGAGAGCCTCGGCGGAAAAAGCATTTATTCCGGATTTTTTGATTGACAATCCAGACAAAGAATGATATTCTTACAGGGAAAGTAAATAACCGTTTCAGTGCCCCGGAAGATCGTTCAGGCTTCCGGGGAGAATAGGGAACCGGGTGAAAATCCCGGACGGTACCGCCACTGTAAGTGCGGAGGGTTTCCTCATAGGCGAAAGCCGGTCATTGGGTCACGAGACTTGAGAAGGCCGGGGAAATTCCAAGGATGCACAAGTCAGGATAACTGCTGAAACGATTGACTGCCGGTCCCTGCAAGTACGGGACGCCGGCTGCTTTTTGCGCGGGAAAAACGATCCGTGGCAGTGCTTGCTGCCACGGATTTTGTCTTTCGGTGCCGTCCGGGAGTTTTCCCCCCTTCTCCCCGGCGGGTTGCCCTCCGAAAGAAGCCTGCGTACAACATGGCAGGAGCGCCGCAAATCGCGGCGCTCCTTTTATACGTCTTTCGCTAAGGAAACTCTGAACAAATCGTCTGCGGCTGGATGGCGGATCTTTTGTCTGGAGCAAAATCTTTGCCACCAGCTCTTGCCGATTGATTCAGAGCTTCCCTAAAAATGATAGCACGCATCCAGGAGGCGGGAGAGAGCGGTGTTGGCCTCGTCGTCGGTAAACAGGGCAGTATAGCGCCGATCAACCGCTAGAGCTTCCAGTGTCAGATCCAGCCGGTCAATCTTCTCCAGCGCCGGGAAGCCGTCGCTGTAACGGCTGCCGGACAGCGTCCGGTGGGCGATTCTCATTGCGTCCTCCGGTTCCAGTGGGCGCAGACGAACCCCCAGTTCCTCCGCTTCCTTTCGGCAGCGCTCCCAGGTTTCCAAAAATTTTTGTTCTGCATTGTCCATTGCTTCTACCTCTTTTTAAGGAAGCTCTGAATCAATCGGCAAGAGCTGGTGGCGAAAGATTTTGTCCCAGACAAAA
>CAZCLX010000147.1:0-3765 GCA_964499615.1 uncultured Oscillospiraceae bacterium | reverse complement strand
TGGGACAAAATCTTTCGCCACCAGCTCTTGCCGATTTATTCAGAGCTTCCCTAAGAACGATTCCGATCGACATTTCCGGTCGGGCTTCTTTTTTTCTATCAAACGGATATTTGCGCGGTGTTGCCTTAGACTGAAAGAATTACAGCGTCCAGCTTTGGCTTTCCGCCTGGAGATTTACCATTCGGGCAAAGATGCCGTGGCATTTCATCAGTTTCTCAGGCGTACCTGTTTCGGCAACGGTACCGCCGGACAGCACCACGATTTTGTCGGCATTTTCCACCGTCCGCATACGGTGTGCAATGATGAGCACCGTCTTATCCTTCACCAGCCGGGAGATGCCCTGCTGGATTTCTGTTTCGTTCTCCGCATCCAGGGAGGCTGTGGCCTCGTCCAGCAGAATGATCGGCGCGTCTTTCAGCAGCGCCCGGGCAATGGAAATGCGTTGGCGTTCCCCGCCGGAAAGGGTGGAACCGTTTTCTCCAATCATCGTCTGATACCCATTAGGGAGCTTTTGGATAAACTCCTCGCACATGGCCGCTTTCGCCGCTGCCATAACTTCGGCATCCGTGGCGTCTTTGCGCCCGATACGAATGTTCTCCATGACCGTATTGTTGAACAGGGTCACATCCTGAAACACGATGGAATACGCAGTCAGAAGCATCTCCGGTTCTACCGTGGAAACATCTACGCCGCCAACGGTGATTCTGCCCCGCTCCACATCCCAGAACCGTGCCGCCAACTTGGCAGCGGTGGATTTACCGCCTCCGCTGGGGCCGATCAGGGCTGTTACCTCGCCCTGTTTGGCAGTAAAGGAGACATTCCTCAGCACGGTCTCACCGCTGTTGTACGCAAAGCCCACGTTTTCAAAGGTTACGTCATAGCCCTTCGGCGTGAATTCCGCCTTGCCGCTCTGCACCTTGCTGCCGCTTATCTCATTCATGCGGTCAATATTCACTTGCAGGGCGTTCATGGCCGCCAGGTTTTGCAGCGAGAACGACATTGGCTCGTAGAGCCGGGAGACCACCAGCAGGAACAGGAAGAACGCGATAAGGGAAAGTTCCCCACTGATCAGGCGCATGCTGCCTGCCAGGGCAACCGAACCGATTCCCAGTTTCAAAATCATCTGAGCCGGAACCACGAACATGGCTGTACTTAATTCATTTTTGATCATTCTGCTTTCCAGCACATCAATTTTACGGTTCAAGCCGTCAAGGTATGCCCGCTCCGCATTGCTGCTTTTCAAATCACGCATGGTTTCTAAGGCTTCCTGCACCCCATCGGCTACCGAAATCAAAGCCGCGTTTTGCTTCCGGGTAAAGTGGTTTTGCGCTTTTTTTGAGAAGCCAACGATCACCAATGCAACCGGCAGTACCCACAGTGCCGCAAAAGCCATCGGCAAGTCTACGCAGAGCAAGCTGATTGCCTCCAAACAGGTGGAAATGATTGAGCCATAAAACTGCGGAATATAGTGAGAAAACATCTGCTCCGTGGTCTGCACATCTCCCAGAATGGTATTGGTCAGATCGGCAAGATCCTTTTGCCCAAAGAAAGAAAGTGGGAGCCGCCGCAGCTTTTCTGCCAGCCGAATCCGGCAGGCACCGGATTCCCGATAAGTAGAAAAGTAGGTTGCGTTGTACTTCCAGAATTCAGAAACCAGTACCAGCAGCAGCGCTCCGGCAATTCCCGCGCCATAGACGGCATACCGACTCCGAGGTATTGCGCCGTTTAGGAAGTCGCTGACCAGCAGATAAAGAAGTCCCACCGGGAGCATCAGTACCAGATCTCCCACCGCGCAGGCGATGGTTGCCTTAACAAGTCCCTTTGCCCCTTCTTCGGACAGAGCGAAGCGTTTTCTAAGCTTTTCTATCATTTTGCCGCACCTACCTTCCAGCTCACAGATACTTGATAATCCTGCCACATCTTGGCATAGAGGCCGTTCCGCGCCACCAGGGAATCATGGGTGCCGGTTTCCTCTATCCGACCCTCCCGCAGTACGAAGATCCGGTCAGCATTCCGGATGGTTGTCAGCCTATGGGCGATCAGGATCACTGTTTTTCCTTTGGAGAGCTTTTCAAAAGCCCGCTGCACCAGCGCCTCATTTTCCGGATCGGCAAAGGCTGTGGCCTCGTCCAGGATGAGGATAGGCGCGTTTTTCAGCAGAACCCGGGCAATCGCAATCCGCTGCTGCTCACCGCCGGAAAGGTACACGCCTTTGGTTCCGATCACCGTGTCGATACCCTTGGGAAGCTTGGCAATGATATCGTCGCATTGCGCCTCATGGAGCGCCCGCTCCACCTCCTGCCGGGTAGCTTTGGGGCGGGAAAGCCGTACATTTTCGAGAATAGAAGCCTTTAACAACCGGCTGTCCTGGAACACATAAGCAACGGTATCCATCAGCGTCTCTTTCGGGATGTCTTTCACGTTGATGCCGCCAATCTGAATGGCTCCGCCGGTCACATCCCAAAAGCGGGAAATCAGGCCGGCCACTGTAGTCTTGCCTCCGCCGGATGGCCCTACCAGGGCAATTGTTTCCCCCGCGCCCACATGAATGGTCACGTTTTTAAGGGCATCCTCTCCCCCGCCGGAATAGCGGAAGGTTACATTTTCAAGCGTAACCGAATTGTCCGCCGGGGCCTTACCACCCCGGGGTTCGGGCAGCGGCTCCACATCCAGAATGGAGTGGATACGGGAGAGCGCGTCTGCCACAATCATGCCGTTTTCACTCATGTACATGACCTTGGACATGGCTGTAGCAATAATGGGTGTGAAAATCACATAAAAAAGGAAGTTCAGCAGTACCGACTGGGTAACCGCCTCGCCGCCTGCCAGGATCAGTGCCAGCACAATGAGGAATGCAAAGGCACTGTTGATAAAAACGGTATAGGCAAGCATAGGCAGGCGGCACTTTTTGCAGTAACCGATACAATATTTGTAGTAATTGTCAATGGTATCTTTGAACCGTTTGAAGGAATGGACGGTCTGTCCGAAGGTCTTGACCACTGGGACACCTCGGACGTACTCTACCGCCTCATTGTTCATGTCCGCCAGAGCATCCATATAGTCATTCATATCCTTTGCCATGCCGGGGCCGGTCATTTTAAACATGGATGCAAAGCCCAAGATGATCGGAATCAGGCTCACAAGGCCGAACCGCCAGTCAAAGAGGAACAGCATGACCGCCATGCAGATCGGGGTAGTAATGGCCACAGCCATATCTGGAAGCTGGTGGGCAAGATAGGTTTCGGTTGCCGCGCTGCAGTCATTGACAATGCGGCGGATCTTCCCGCTGCCCATCTCTTCAATGAAACCCAAAGGAAGCTGGGCAATGTGGGCCATCAGCGCCTTGCGGATATTCCCAGCGATTCGGAAGGCTGACAGGTGGGAACACAGCAGACCGCAGATGTAGACCAGGATAGATGCTGCCGCGAACAGCACCGCCAGAGTGCCATTGTGAACGATTTGGGTCGCCTGGGCGTAGTTGGGAGAAACCTCTATAACCTCCCGGATGATGAAAAAGAGAAACACAAAGGGAAACAGGGCCAGTACCGCGCTGACAGCGGACAGCGCCAGTGATAAATAGGTCAAATACTTGTGTTTCCCGGCATAGCCCATGAGCTGGGACAGATTGGATTGCTTTTTATCCATTAAGACGCTCCTTTCATTCGTATCAGATTTCTTGCAGGCTGTGCCATTTTTCGGCGCAGCCTGCATTTATTAGGGAAGCTCTGAATAAATCGGCAAGAGCTGGTGGCGAAAGATTTTGTC
>CAZCLX010000146.1:0-3830 GCA_964499615.1 uncultured Oscillospiraceae bacterium | reverse complement strand
AATAAAAAATTTCGTTTGCTATATTAGCCATGTTTCGCGGTTGCCCCGCAGGAGCGAGCGAAACGGCGATTTTAATTTATCTTATAGTAAATGACAAATCCTTTTGTCATTTACTATCTGTTATACTGGGCAAGCACTGCCCGTTCTCTTCCATTATAGTCGTTTGTCCGTTCCAGGACGGTAAAATCATATTCTTCCAGAATCTGGCACACCTGGTCGCCCTGGCCCATGCCAAACTCGAAGCAAAGATAGCCATCGGGCTTCAGGGCGGAGGCAAAATTCCCGCAGATCTCCCGGTAAAAGCTGAGGCCGTCCTCCCCGCCCCGGAGAGCCATATCCGGCTCATAGTCCTTAACGCTGTGGGGAAGCTCCTCCATTTCCCTGTCCGTCACATAAGGCGGGTTGGAAACGATCATATCAAACTTTCCCAGAAAACCGGGGCAGGGCTTTTTCGCGTCCACCTGGATGGCGCTGACCCGGCCTCCCATGCGGCACCGCTGGATATTCTTCTTTGCCACCGCCAGTGCCTCCCGGGATAAATCCCCCAGCGTGATCCGGGCATCCTTCACCCGGCTGGCAATGGCAAGCCCAATGCAGCCGGAGCCGCAGCACAGATCCAGCACCCGGGGATCCTGCCCCAGGAACAGACCCTTTTGAATCGCCAGGGCAGCAACGGCGCAGGTATCGTCCCGGGGAATCAGCACATCCCGGGTGACGTACAGGGAAATCCCGTAGAACTCCCACTCCCCCAGCACATAAGCCAGAGGCTCCCCCTCCAGCAGCCGCTTGAGACTGCGCTCCATTTCCAGACAAACACTTTCCGAGGCCGTTTCATCCCGGTTTGCCAGGATACTCTCCTGGGTCTTTCCGGAAATTTTGCACAGGAGGTTTCTTGCCATCAGTCCGGCGGTCTGGGTATCCTCGCAGCCAAGAAGGGTCTGCCGGGCTTCCAAATAGAGCTGACCGTACCGCTTTACCACCGGTCTGACCCCTCCTTTTCCGGAAGCACCGCTTCCAGGGCGGTGATCGCCACCTCCATCATTCCGTCATCCGGCTCGTTGGTGGTGAAGTTCTGCATCCACATACCGGGAGCGGTAAGGATCCTTGTAAAGAAATTATCATGTCTGCCTGCCCAGCGGTTGATCTCATAGGTGACGGAAACCACCACCGGCAGAAGCAGCAGCTTGAAAACGATCATGATCAGCCGGTAACCGATGGTGCCCCGGATCGCCGCCAATGCCGGAACCGCCGCAAGAAGAAGAGACGACGCAACCGAAAACACCAAAATAGAGATCACCATCACCACCAGCAGGAAGCTGGTGCCGCAGCGAGGATGGAGGCGGGTCATTTTTTTCACGTTCTCCACCGTCAGTGGGAGCCGTGCCTCATAGCAGCGAATGGTCTTATGCTCCGCCCCATGGTAGGAAAACACCCGCTTCATCTCCCCCATCCGGGAAATCAGGAACATATACAGGAGAAAAATGATCATCCGGATCACACCCTCTACCAGGTTCAGCGCCAGGTTCCCGGTGATCCACCGGTCAAAAAAGCCGGCAACGATCATGGGCAGCAGGAAAAACAGCACGATCGACAGTCCCAGCCCCATAAAGACGGCAATGCCGATGATCGCCTTCTGAAATTTTTCGCTGCCCAGCTTCTTTTCCAGCCAAATGTCCAGCTTACTGGGTTCCTCCTGCTCCTCCTCGGGCGCAAGATCCGCCGAACGCATCAGCGCCTTGACGCCGGTCACCTGGGCATCGAAGAAATTAAATACGCCCCGGATAAAGGGCCAGTTCTTCACCGAGCCTGGGGGATTCAATTTTCTGTTCGTAACCTCCACATGGAGGCCATCCGTGCCCCGGGTCACCACCGCGTCCTTTTCCGGGCCTCGCATCATGATGCCCTCGATCAGCGCCTGACCGCCGATCATGGTCTTATACTGCTCCTGAGGGGCTTCTGATTGATTTGTTACCATTCTTGTTTCCTCTCTGTTACTGAGATGCCGGCAAGGAAACCGTCACAAGTGTACCGCCTCCCGGTGCGTTGACAAGGGTCAATGTACCGCCGTGGAGCTGAATGATTTCCTCGCACACCGCAAGGCCGATGCCTGTACCCCGAGCCTTGGAACTGCCCTTGTAAAACTTCATTTTCACCAACGGAAGCTCGTCCTCTGGGATGCCGGGGCCGTAATCCCGGATCCGGATCACCACATTCCCGTCTTCATAAGAGATGCTGGCATCGATCCGCTTCCCCTCGCCGCCGTGCTTGGCCGCGTTATCCAGGATGTTCAGGAACACCTGACGCATCCGCTTGGGGTCGCAGGGGATCTCCGGGATCTCCTGATCACTTTCCTCGTAGTTGAGCTTGATGCCCTCCTGGGCAGACCGGTTGCCGTACAGGTAAACCGTATCCTCGAATTCTCCCCGGATGTCGGTCTGCTCCACAGAAAGGGTCAAGTGCCCGTCCTGCATCCGGGTAAAGTCCAGCAAATCCGTCACCATTTCCGTCAGCCGCTTTGCCTCACTGGAAATGATTTTCAGCCCCTGCCGAGTCTCCAAGTCCAGGTTCTCGTCCCCCAGCAGCGTTTCGCTCCAGCCGTTGATCACCGTCAGGGGCGTCCTCAGCTCGTGGGACAGCTGGGAAATGAACTCCCCCCGCATTTTCTCATTCTGGCTGATTTTCGCGGACATTTCGTTGATGGTCTGGGCAAGCTCTCCGATTTCATCATCGTAGCGGGTCTTGATCTGGGAGCCGTAGCTTCCTGCGGCGATCCGCCGGGCCTTGGCGGTGATCTGGGCCACAGGGGTCATAATAGAGCGGATAAAATAACCGCTACTCAGCAGCAGAATCGCCAGCACCCCCAGCAACGCCAGGCTGCACACCAACGCCACCTGGAAAATCTGCCGGTCTACCAGTCGGGTGGAGGTGACAAACCGCAGGACGCCGATCACCTCGCCGCTGCTGTAGATAATGGGGCTGGACATGGCGATGATCCGCTCCCCGGTATCCGGATCCTTGCCCACATAAAGGGAAGTATCCCGGATCTCCGTTGCTTTTTGGATCTCCGGCGTGGAGGGACTTTGCACCGCCCAGTCCCCATAGGAGGAAGCGACGATTTTTCCGTCGCTGTCGACCATTTGCAGCTCGATCTGGTTGCGATATTCAAAGGATTTCACATAAGTGATACAGGACTGGTAATACTCGTTGTAGGTCATGTTACTATAACTGGACAGGAATGACATGGTGGTTTTTACCCGGCTTTGCAGGTCTGCCTCCATATTCATGTAATAGTAGGCGGAAAAAGACGCCGTCACCGCCAGGACGCAGACGATCCCCAGCGTCAGCACCACGCCCACAGTATTGACCAGCCAGCGTTTGCGCAGGCTGCCTGCATACTTTACGGCTTTCTTCATGTTGGGTTATGCGCCCCACTTATAGCCCAGACCCCACACCGTGGTGATATAGATAGGGGCGGAGGTATCGTCCTCGATTTTAATCCGCAGACGGCGGATGTTCACGTCCACGATTTTCAATTCACCCTCATAATCTTTGCCCCACACGGCGGCAAGAATATCTTCTCTTGACAGCGCCCGGCCTGGGTTCTGCATGAACAGCTTCAAAATGGCATACTCCACCTGGGTCAGCCGGATCCGCTCCCCGTTTTTCTCCAGGGTGTGGTTCCGGGTGTTCATCACGAAAGGCCCCTGGGTCAGAAGCTCCGAGTCGCCGCCGCTTTCCCCACCGATCCGGCGGAACAACGCGTCAATTCGGGCGGTCAGCTCCGCCGGAGAGAAGGGCTTGGTCACATAGTCGTCTGCCCCGGTCATCAG
>CAZCLX010000145.1:0-3922 GCA_964499615.1 uncultured Oscillospiraceae bacterium | reverse complement strand
GGGACAAAAGATCCGCCATCCAGCCGCAGACGATTTGTTCAGAGTTTCCTTAGGCCATTTGGGTGTTCAGCGTTTCCCCGCCGAGGATGTGGAAATGGAGATGGGGAACGGTCTGACCGGCGTCGGGGCCGCAGTTGGAAACCACCCGGTAGCCGCCTTTCAGGTTTTCCGCCTGGGCAATCGCCGGGATCACCTCGAAAATGTGGGCCACCACGGCGCTGTTCTCCGGCGTAACGTCATTGCAGCCGGAAATGTGAACCTTGGGTACCACAAGAATGTGGGTGGGCGCCTGGGGGGCAATGTCCCGGAAGGCGAAGACGGTTTCATCCTCATAGACATTGTTGGAGGGAATTTCTCCCCGGATAATTTTGCAGAACAGACAGTCAGACATTGTTTTTCCTCCTTATAATCCAAAAACATGAACGCCGACCAAACTGACGGACGCCATAATGATGCCGGCTAATACCACGCCTAGAGAGACGGAAAGCGCAGTTTCCCGAATGCCCATATCCAGGAAGCTGGCCCCCAAGGTTCCGGTCCATGCCCCGGTGCCTGGGATGGGAATCCCAACAAAAGCGGTGAGAGCCACCAGCAGGCCGTATTTTCCAAACCGGCTGGTCTTCAGCTTATGACCGGCTTTTTCCCCTTTGTCGTGGAAAAACCGGCAGATTCCGCCGATACAGGGCTTGTCTAACCCCCACATCAGAAATTTCCTGGCAAAGAGATAAATGAAGGGCACAGGCAGGAGATTCCCCACGACGCAGACCGCAATGGATGGCAGAGTGTCCAGACCCATTTTTACCGCAATGGGAATCGCGCCCCGCAGCTCGATCATGGGAACCATAGATATAAAGAAAATGGATAAATATTTTCCAAGCATACGCATCACCGCAATCCAACGTCAAACTAATAAAATCATTCTACCACAGCGCTTCCCCAAAAGCAACCAAAAAACCCGGAAGAAAAGCTTAAATTCCCATTAAGCTTTCCATTCCGGGGGGAAATTTAAACGCCGGATTCCCGAATGACCGCGTAGCCGTCAACCAGGTTCGCTTTTTCCAGCGTGCCTTCCACTTCCATCTGACGCTCCATCAGGTCGGTGAGGATCACCTTGCCGTCCCGGCACTCGATGGTCATCACGTTGCGCATCAGGATGCTGGCAGGCTCCAGCTTATCTTTGTATACCGTTGAGAGACACATAGCCGCCTCACTTACTTTCCAGTGAGGACAGCACGGCGCTCAGCCGCAGATTGCCCTTCTCAAAGTCGGACACCGCCGCCATCACCTGCTCGTAGGCGACGTGCTCGCCGATGTTTTCCAACTGGGAGGCCAGATCCGCCAGCTCCTTGGCGTGAGCGGCGTTGTGCCCTACCATATATTTCATCAGCGCCTTCAGTTCGTCCATGGGGCTGTGCTCGCAGGGGCTGTCGCAGTGGGCACAGTCGTGGCTGTGTTCCTGGTCATGGCAGTGGGAGCCAACGTGATCGTGATCAATGTGCATGGGAAACACTCCTTTCTTTTTGCATATTATACCCCTATCCTATAGGATTGTCAAAGCATTTATTTTTGGCAAAATAACCCCCGGGAGGGCTTGCGTGAAATCAGAAAATAGGGTATAATTTCCTGAATAGATTTGATGGGGGAAGGGAGCCGGAACCTATGGACGAAGAGAAAAAAGAGAGAATTCCATTGGAGAATCACGACCATGCCTATCTTCATGCCCACGGGATCGCCCATTCCCACGCCCACGTGCATGAGAATCAGAAGGCGGTTCTCAACCGCCTGTCCCGGGCCATCGGGCATCTGGAAAAGGTAAAGCGGATGGTGGAGGAAGGGGAGGACTGCTCCGAGGTTCTCATCCAGCTGGCGGCGGTGCGCTCCGCTCTGGACAGCACCGGAAAGGTGATCCTGAAGGACCATATGCGCCACTGCATGGTGGACGCAGTCGCCGCCGGAGATACCGAGGCCATCGAGGATTTGTGCACGGCCATCGATAAGTTCATGAAGTGAGAATGAAAAGGAACCTCTGAATAAATCGTCTGCGGTCGAATGGCGGATCTTTTGCCCCATTCGTGCAGTGTTAAAAGTGGGAAATACATACAGTATTCCCCCACTTTTAACACTTTCGACTGTGGCCAAATCTCTCGCCATCGACTCTTGTCGATTTAATCAGAGGTTCCAAAAATCTCTGCCGTGGAATCACGGCAGAGATTTTCCGCGTCCGAGGAATTATCCGTTGGCCCGGGTGCCGAAGTTGACGGAGGTATCGCCCTGGGCGTTGGCGCCGAATTCGTAATCCTTGCCGGGGAGAATGGCGTTCATCACGATGCCCACCAGCGCGGCAACCGCCAGGCCGGACAGGCTTACGGTGATGGAGCCAAGGTTAAAGGAGATGGAACCGGCGGCGCTGTAGCTGACGCCGATGGCAAGGCCCATGATCATGGCGGCAATCAGCACGTTGCGGCTCTTGGTGAAGTCCACCTGGTTTTCCACCACGTTCCGGACGCCTACGGCGGAGATCATGCCGTAGAGCACCAGACTGACACCGCCCATGGTGGCGGCGGGCATGGCAACAATCAGGGCGGAGAACTTGGGGCAGAAGGAAAGGACAATGGCGAAAATGGCGGCAAGGCGAACCACCTTGGGATCGTAAACCTTGCTCAGAGCCAGCACGCCGGTGTTCTCTCCGTAAGTGGTGTTGGCGGGCGCGCCGAACAGGGAAGCTACAACGGTGGCAAGACCGTCGCCCAGCAGAGTGCGGTGGAGGCCAGGCTCATTGACGAAGTTCTGCTCCACAGTGGAGGAGATGGCGCAGATATCGCCTACGTGCTCCATCATGGTGGCCAGAGAAATGGGCATGATGGTGACAATGGCGGTGATCAGCATGCTGCCGTCAAAGTTGTGTCCGAAAATGGAGAAAGCGGTTTTCTCCCATACGATGGGCAGGCCGATCCACTTGGCCTCGCTGACCTTCTGCACCAGATCGGCCCGGGAGGCGGGATCCACGATCATGGCGAAAATGTAGGAGCCAATCACGCCCAGGAGAATGGGGATGATTTTCACCATACCCCTACCCCAAATGTTGCATCCAATAACGATCAGAATCGCCACCAGGGCGATCAGCCAGTTGGTTTCGCAGTTGTTCACCGCAGAACCGGCCAGGGTCATGCCGATGCAGATAATGATGGGGCCGGTAACAATGGGGGGAAAGTAGCGCATGACCTTCCTGGCACCGAATACTTTAAACAGCAGCGCCACCACCAGGTACACAAGACCGGCGCAGGCCACGCCAAAGCAGGCGTAGGGGAGAAGGCCGTCGTTTGTGCTTCCGTCGGCAAGGGTGCGGATGGCGTTGTAGCCGCCGATGAAGGCGAAGGAGGAGCCGAGGAACGCAGGGATCTTTCGTCCGGTGATCAGGTGGAACAGCAGCGTACCGATGCCGGCGAACAGCAGCGCGTTGGCAACGTCCAGACCGGTGAGGGCGGGCACCAGCACGGTTGCGCCAAACATGGCGAACAGGTGCTGCACACCCAGGATAAACTGCTTGGGTCTGCCCAGGGTATGGGAGTCGTAGACCACATCCGTGGACTTTTCGGGATTAGCCATGGGAATCATCCTTTCTTTCTCTTGTGGTGTATTTATGGGAAAAGAGGAGGGCCCGGTTTTCCTGGCAGCCTCCTCTCTTCTCAAATTCATCTGTGACAGTATAACCCGGTTTTCTCCGGATTGCAAGAAAAAAATCCAATGACTGCCGCCAAAATATGAAGAATTCATGACGTAACTTTTGTGAATTCTGTCGCCTATATGGGAGAAGAGAGAAAAAAACCGGAGGAAATCCGGCGCTTCTTATGAAATATGATGAAGAACCCTAAGGAAACTCTGAACAAATCGTCTGCGGCTGGATGGCGGATCTTTTGTCCCA
>CAZCLX010000144.1:0-3968 GCA_964499615.1 uncultured Oscillospiraceae bacterium | reverse complement strand
CAAAAGTTCCGAAAAGTCAACACTAAAAGTAAAAAAATATCCCCGCCAGCAGGATGATTCGCGGAAGAATACGTGGGCAGTTGAGAGTGGACAGTTGACAGTAGATAGTTGAATGTTAAGCAGGTAGGGGTTAAGGAAGCTCTGAATAAATCGGCAAGAGCTGGTGGCGAAAGATTTTGTCCCATCCAGCCGCAGACGATTTGTTCAGAGTTTCCTTAAGTGCGCGTAGAGCGTTACGCAGCTTGACGTTTTTTGCGTAGGGAACGCCGACCCCGGCGTTCCGGCAGTACCAAGCTGAAAATTTAGGCTTTTTCTGGCGAATTCGTAACGCACCCCTATTCTCCGGGGTTGCATCCAAATGTCAGCCGCATTCCGCGGCGCGTCGAGGTCGCCGCGCCCTACGCAAAACTCCACTGGTTTGCTGACGAAAGCCGATATGCATATTCAAATTTGTCCCCGCAGAGAAGGCTTGCGCTTTTCTCTGCCTACGCAGGGTTAGAAAGGATCGTACCGTCGGGCAGGATCCAGACGGCCTGGGCGCCGCACCGCTGGGCAAGGGCCAGTCCCTCCTCCTGGGGGAGGAGAAACAGGGCAGTGGACAGGCAGTCCGCCAGGGCGGAATCTTCACACTGGACGGTGACGCTTCGATATAGCGTACCCGGCATGCACGTATCCGGGTCGATGATGTGGCAGTACCGTGTCCCGTCCACCGTATAGTACCGTTGGTAATCTCCGCTGGTGACAGCGCTCCCTCCGGTCAGTTCCAGAATTCTTAGAAACCCGTCGCCGCCGTCCGGATCCTGGATGCCCACCTTCCAGGCAGAGCCGTCGGGCTTGCTGCCCTTTGCCACGATGTTCCCGCCCAGGCTGAGGAGATACCCTTCCGGCAGGAGAGCACGAACCTGCTCCGCCGCCCAGCCCTTGGCGATGGCGCCCACGTCCAGCTTTTGGGCAGGGTCAGACAGGTACACGGTGGACGCTTGCTCGTCCAGGATCACCGTGTCCCAGGAGCAGTGCTTCGCGGCTTCCTCAAGAGCGGAGGGATCCGGCAGAGCGGCATCTTCCGGGTGCTGCAGCCCCGCCTCCCGCCTGTCGTGCCACAGAGAAAGGACGCTGCCCATAGCGGCGTTCACCTTCCCGGCGGTGAGGGCGTCATACTTCCGGCATTCTTTCAGCAAGGCAAGGATCCTTTCATCCACCGCCACCGGAGCGATCCCGGCGTGATCGTTGACGGTTTTCAAATTGGTGATGCCATCGTAATCATTGTAAATGTCAAACAGCTGGTGGTACTCCATCAGCGTGTCATGGACGTTTTGACTGACCTGCCGGAAGGAGGCTTCCCCGGTTTCGTAGCCGGACAGAGTGGTCACGGTGTCAAACACGTCCAGCCAGGTTTCCTCGTATTTCCGGGCCTGGGGGGAACACCCGGCAAGCAGAACCAGCGCCAGCAGGGCGGACGCCCAACGAAGCATTGCCTTCATCTTTAATTACACCGATCCATCTGAATGATGGTGTGGTAGTTTTTCCCCGCGTTCCGGAACTTTTCTTCCAAAACGCCGGAAACCTTCTGCGCGGTGAGATTCAGCCCGAAGGGCGCCGCCATATCGAAAATCAGATTGGTCTGCCTGGCCCCCCGAACCATACGGAAGTCGTGGACGGTGAGCCGGGGGTCGATCTCCACGATCCACTCCCGTACCTGCCGGAGGGCTTCGTTCAGCTCCTCATCGTTTGTGACCACCGGGTCATAGTGGATCACCAGATGGACATGCAGCCGGCTCAGAGCGTCCTGCTCGATGCCGTCGATGATGCAGTGGCACTCCATGGGATCCTCCTGGGCGCTCATCTCCGCGTGAACCGAGGCGAAGCACTGCCCGGGGCCGTAGTCGTGAACCAAAAGGTCGTGAATTCCCAGAATCTTTTCCTGAGCGAGCACCAGCTGGGAGATTTCCTCCACCAGATTTTCATCGGCTCTGGCTCCCAGCAGGGGATCTATGGTGTCCTTCGCCACGCCGATGCCGCTGTACAGGATAAACAGCGCCACCGCGAGACCCACGTAGCCGTCGATGTTCACATGGAAGAGCTGGAAGACCAGATATCCCGCCAGAACAGCGGCGGTGGAAACTACATCGTTCCGGCTGTCGGCGGAGGATGCCGTCAGGGCCACGGAGTGGATCCGATTGCCCAGGGCCTTATAAAACCGGGACATCCACAGCTTCACAGCAATGGAAACGATCAGAATCGCCGCGGTCACCGGAGAGGACAGAATTTCCTCCGGGTGGAGGATCTTTCCAAGGGAGGTTTTGGCAAGCTCAAAGCCCACCACCAGGATCAGCGCCGCTACCACCACGCCGGACAGGTACTCATATCGGGCGTGGCCGTAGGGGTGCTCCCGGTCCGCGGGGCGCTGGGCCATGTGAAAGCCGATCAGCGTCACTACCGAGGAGGCGGCGTCGGATAGGTTGTTCACCGCGTCTGCCACAATGGAGATGGCCCCGGTGAGGATCCCGGCGATAAGCTTGCCGATAAACAGCAGCACGTTGCAGCCGATGCCGGTCAGCCCCGCCATTTTCCCAATGGCGGTATGTACGGCGGGATCGTCGGTCTTTTCAAAGTCTTTTACAAAAAGACGCAATAACAGATTGGTCAAGGGGATTCCTCCTCAAAGGATTATCATTCCATTATAGCGCCTTTTTCGGAAAATGCAACTGCCGATGCGGCGGAGGACAAGTGGACAGTTTCCTTGGTGAGCCTGTTTTCTACTTGTGAAGTCCAAAGAGGGGGGCGGCGACCTTCTTGTATAGGAGCATGGTCAGAAGGGAGACCAGCGTGCCTTTGATCAGGTTCATGGGGGCGACACACAGCAGCACAAAGGTGGATACGCTGTTCACTCCGCTCCAAATTTCCGAACCCATGGCGATGATAGCGTCCAGAGGCATCCCGTACAGCTGGGCAAATCTGGGCAGCAGGTATACCGCGTTAAACAGGGAGCCAAACACTGTCATGCACGCTGTGCCGAGGATCAGCCCCACCAGGGCACTATTTTTGGATTTGCGGATGTGATACCAAATGGAGGCGGGGAGGACGAAGCTGCACCCCACCACGAAGCTGGCAAGATCTCCCACGAAGGCGGTGGAGGTGCTTTTCAGCAGCAGCTTCAACAGAACCTTAAGCCCCTCGCATACCACCGCCGCGCTTGGCCCCAGGAAGAAGCCGCAGAGCATCACCGGCAGCTCGGAGAAGTCCAGCTTGTAAAAGCCGGGGGCCAGGAAGGGCAGAGGAAAGTCCACCATGTAGAGAATTGCCGCAAGGGCGGCGGATAGGGAAATGATGCTGATCCGCCGGGCAGGGGTCACCTGCCGCTTTTGGGGGAGAAACCGCTCCACCAGCCGGGCAATCAGCCCCAGTCCCACCACGATGGCGGCGCACGCCAGGAAGAATCCGCCGCTCTGCTTGATCTGTTCCCAAAAATTCTTCATGTTTCTTTCACCTCAAAAGAAAAAATCCGCCCTGGGCATCAATCCAGGGCGGGAAAAACGCGGAAAACCCGGCAGGAAACCCTGCGGGCGGGCGCGTATCTTCTTCCATCCAGACTATCGGAAACTCTGTTTCAATACGGCTGCGGCCTTCAGCAGATCTTTTCCGCCAGGAATGCGTTGAAAAAACCCGGAAATACACAAAGTATTCCTCGCTTTTTCCTGGCAAAATATCTTTTGCTGAATGCGCTTGCCAATTGAACCAGAGCTTCCGTCACTGTCGGTACCGGATTTGCACCGGTTCGGCGCTTACGCGTTCGCGGACTGGGGAGAAAAGCCTCCGTCACCGCCGGTGGGGAATTTCACCCCGCCCTGAAGATACAATCTTTTTTCTTATCATACCATGGAGGAAAAAACTTGTCAATAGGGAATACCCATGGTACACGGAAATCAATTTTCCAATATATCGCAAAGCACCCCGCAGTCCAGCAGGCA
>CAZCLX010000143.1:0-3974 GCA_964499615.1 uncultured Oscillospiraceae bacterium | reverse complement strand
TGGGACAAAATCTTTCGCCACCAGCTCTTGCCGATTTATTCAGAGCTTCCCTAACCGCTACCCGCTAACTGCTAACCGCAACCCCCCTCTTCCCTTTTTCGCCAAGATGTGCTATACTGGCAGAAAAAGGAGTGAGGGGTTTTTATGGAGGAAAAAGTTTCCAAGATTATTGCGCTTCTCAAGGAGCGCTATGGGGATGCCCCCTGTGCGCTGCACTATCAGAAGGATTATGAGCTGATGATCGCCGTTCGGCTGTCCGCCCAATGCACCGACGCCCGGGTAAATCTGGTGACACCGGTGCTGTTCTCCCGCTATCCCACCCTGGAAGATATGGCGGCAGCGGATATCGGCGACGTGGAAAAGATCGTCCACTCCTGCGGGTTCTATAAGCACAAGGCCCGGGATATTGTTCTGGCGTGCCAAATGCTGCTTCGGGACTACGGCGGCGTGGTTCCCGGGGACATGGAGTCCCTGCTGAAGCTGCCTGGGGTGGGGCGAAAAACCGCCAACCTTCTGCTGGGGGATCTGTACAAGGTTCCGGGCAGCGTTGTCTGCGACACCCACTGCATTCGAATCTGTGGACGCCTGGGGCTGAGTCATGGCAAGGAGCCGGAAAAGGTGGAGCAGCAGCTCCGGGCGATCCTTCCTCCGGAGGAAAGCTCCGACTTCTGCCACAGAATCGTCATGTACGGCCGGGAAATCTGCACCGCCCAGCGCCCCAAATGCGGACAGTGCCCGCTGCGGCCCTACTGCGCGGAACCAGCGGTTAGCAAACAGCAGGTCGCTAACGGCGAATGACAATCAAAAGCTGATCGGGCGCTGTGAAAGAGTTGACAGTTGCCGGCTTCCCAATCATATTTTTCCCCCCTTGCCATAGACTGTGGACAAGGGGGGATTTCTTTGCGGCTTCCAATATTTTACAGCGCCTTGCTGCTCACTGGGGTAAACCTGCTTCTGAAAATGGTGGGAACATCCTTCCAGGTATATATATCCGCCAGGATCGGCCCCGCAGGTGTGGGGCTATTGCAGCTGGTGATGAGCGTAGGAAGCCTTGCCATGGTGGCAGGGATGGCGGGCATCCGAACCGGAGCTATGTACCTCACCGCCGAGGAGCTGGGAAAGCGCCGCCGGGGAAGTATTCCCTGGGTTCTGGGAGGATGCTTCCGGTACAGCATTCTATTCAGCTCCACGGTTAGCGGGCTGATGTTTCTTTTCGTCCCGCAAATCGCCGAATACTGGATCGGGGATAGCCGCACTGTGGATGCTCTGCGGTTATTTGCCGCCTTTCTCCCCTGCACCTGCCTGTGCGGCGTTCTCACGGGCTACTACACCGGGGCCAATCGGATCGGAACTCTGGCGGCGGTGGAGGTAGCGGAGCAGCTGTGCTCCATGGCCATCACCATGGGCGCACTGAAATTCTGGGCGGGAAACGACCCGGGCCGAGCCTGCCAGGCGGTGGTGCTGGGAAGCTCCGCCGGGGGAACCGTAACGCTTCTCACATTGACCGGCCTTTATCTGGCTTCCAAAAACCCCCGAGGGGAGTCTATTCCCATGGGCCGAAGGCTTGCCCAGACGGCGCTGCCACTGGCCCTGTCGGACGTGGTGAAATCCGGAATCAACACAACGGAGCACCTGATGGTTCCCAAGCGGCTGGCGTTGAATACTGCCGTAGCGGATCCTCTTGCCGCCTTTGGAATCGTGGGGGGCATGGTGTTTCCTGTGCTCATGTTCCCCGCCTGCATTCTGTTTGGGCTTTCGGAGCTGCTGATCCCCGAACTTGCTCGGTGCGCCGCCGGGGACAGCCGAAAACGGATCTCCCATCTGGTGCGGCGGAGTCTGTGGATCGCCATGCTTTACGGGCTGAGTTTCTCCGGTCTGCTTTTCCTGACGGCACGGCCCCTGTGCCAGCGGCTGTACGGCATACCGGAGGCGGGGGACGCTCTGCGGCTCTACGCGCCGCTGATTCCCATGCTCTACTGCGATGCCATCATCGACGCCATGACCAAGGGGCTTGGTCAGCAGAAAATCTGCGTCCGGTACAACATTCTGACCTCTGCCCTGGATGTATTATTCCTCTATCTGCTCCTGCCCCGGTGGGGAATGGAGGGGTACTTTGTCAGTTTTCTGGTCACCCATTTGATCAACTTTATTTTGAGCCTCCGGCGGCTGCTGATCATCACCGGAGAGGAAATTCCCCTTTCCCTTCCCCTGCTGGCTGTTTCCGCGGCGCTGGGCGGAGTATGGATCTGTTCCCACTTCTCTCTGCCGGGTCTTCAGGGAGCAGCATATCTTCCGGTGTTTTTCTCCCTGCTGTGCCTGACAGGCGTCGTCCGCCGGGAGGACTTCCGCTGGCTCCGTGGCCTGGTGGGCGCCGGCACGTAGGCGACAACCGTTCACTGTCAACTGTCATACTGATATTCAATCAAAATGTTTAATCCGGAGGATTAAGCATTTTGATATGAAGATCATAATGAGACGAGAAAAAAGCAGCGAGAGATTCTGACTCACCGGAAAGTATGGAAAACGCGGGAATACTGGATGTATTTCACGTTTTTCATACTGTACCGGTGTGGCAAAAGATCCGCTGTCCAGCCGATGCCGAATTGTTCAGAGTTTCCTTAGGGAAGCTCTGAATAAATCGGCAAGAGCTGGTGGCGAAAGATTTTGTCCCAGACAAAAGTGTTAAAAATGGAGGAATACTGTATGTATTTCCCATTTTTAACACTGCATGGATGGGGCAAAAGATCCGCCATCCAGCCGCAGACGATTTGTTCAGAGTTTCCTTAGAACAGGGCCTCCTTTTCGGCGTGGCGGAGGGACTTCACCTCCATCTCCCGGCGGAGGGCCTGGGAGTGGGTGCCGCAGCGCTCCTGGTACATCAGCTCCAGGGGGCCTCTGCCCCGGGTGTACTTGGCTCCCACGCCCCGCCGGTGGGCACGAAGCCGCCGGGGAATATCGGTGGTGATGCCGGTATACAGGCTTCCGTCCCCGCACCGAAGGATGTAAAGGTACCAGATTTTTTCCGTCAGCTGCTTTTCAGCCATTTCTGTATCCTCAAAAGCTTGTCCAGCAGAAAAAATACGGCGTTTCCCATAATGAGAAGCAGTGCCAGCATCCATTTTCCCATAGTCTGGAACTCCTGCCGCAGTTCGTCCATACCGGTCAGCTTCAGCAGCAGCCAGTACGCGACCAGAACGCTGGCGTTAAAAAACAGCCCTTTCCACAAGGCGGGAAGCTTCCGTTTTTCCATTTTTGGCCGGAGAATGGGATAATACCCCACAAACAGGAACAGAGCCGCCGCCTCCCGATCCGGGGACAGAAACACGCCCAGGATCGCCACCGCACCGAACCATGCCCAGGCAAACTTTTCCCCGCACAGGATCCGCACCGTTTCCAGCAGAAGGGCGCAGAACATGGGCGTCACATAGGTCATAACGGGGAGCAGCCCGCCCAGGCTCATGGCCACCACCGCCAGCGCTGCCAGAACACCACCCAGCGCTGCCTGACCCGCGGGGGTTTTCTTTTTCTGTACCATAGACATATCTCCTTCGGAAAAAATTCTCCGGCGACATTGACACTTTTTTCCATTTGGACTATAGTGATAGTAGAAATCCATTAAGGAGGCGCACAGCATGGATCACTACGACGCAATGATTCACGATGCCTTTACCCTGGGCAGCATACGGGACGCGGAGACCTTTTTTGAAGCCTGCGTTGCCGCAGCATTTCCAACCTTCAAATTCCGGCGACTGGAGCTGGTGCGCATGGTTCCGGAGGATGAGTACATGGAGGGCCGGAGCTGGAACCATGTATTTGAGATCCGGCAGGCGGTGTACAAAGGATCTCAGGTATGGGCCGTCCACTGCCACCGGGTCACCCTGGGGAAAACTCCGGACAAGCATGTGTATCTGGACTACAGCACTCTGGAATTCGTGGACTATGGAACCTCTGATTAAATCGGCAAGAGTCGATGG
>CAZCLX010000142.1:0-3990 GCA_964499615.1 uncultured Oscillospiraceae bacterium | reverse complement strand
ATTTTTTATTTCGTTTACGAAAACTTTTGCCGCCTTCGTGCGGCGGAATGGAGAAAGCTATGGCAACGAAAAAAACAGTTTATGAGGCACCCGCCCCCGCCGCTGACAAGAAAAAGGCGCTGCAGACCGCTTTGGCTCAAATCGACAAAAGCTTCGGTAAGGGCGCGGTGATGCGCCTGGGGGATCGCCCGAATATGAACGTGGAGGCGATTCCAACCGGATCTCTGGCATTGGATGCTGCTCTGGGCATTGGCGGCGTACCGAAGGGAAGAATTGTGGAAATCTATGGGCCAGAGTCCTCCGGCAAGACCACTCTGGCGCTGCATATTCTGGCGGAAGCCCAGAAGAGGGGCGGCGAGGTGGCCTTTGTGGATGCGGAGCATGCGCTGGATCCGGTGTATGCCGCCGCGTTGGGCGTGGATACGGATAATCTTCTGGTTTCTCAGCCGGATACCGGCGAGCAGGCGCTGGAAATCACCGACGCTTTGGTACGTTCCGGCGCGGTGGATGCGGTGGTTGTGGACTCGGTGGCTGCCTTGGTTCCCAAGCAGGAAATTGAGGGCGAGATGGGCGACACCTTTATGGGCCTCCAGGCCCGGCTGATGTCCCAGGCCCTCCGGAAGCTGGCCGGCACCATTTCCAAAACCAACTGCGTGGTCATTTTTATCAATCAGCTGCGTATGAAGATCGGCGTCATGTACGGCAATCCCGAAACCACTACCGGCGGCAACGCCCTGAAGTTCTACGCGTCCGTCCGGCTGGACGTTCGCCGGGTGGAGGCCATTAAGGAAGGCACCAATGTGATTGGCAACCGCACCCGGGTAAAGGTGGTTAAGAACAAGGTAGCGCCCCCCTTCCGGGAAGCGTTTTTCGACATTTATTACGGCGAAGGTATTTCCAAATGGGGCGAGCTGGTGGATCTGGCGGTTCAGCTGGATATCGTGCAGAAAAGCGGCAGCTGGTTCAGCATGGGTGACGAGCGGATTGGTCAAGGCAAGGACAGCGTGAAAGCCTATCTCCAGGCCAACCCCGAGGTCGCTCAGCAGGTGGAAAGCCAGGTTCGGGAGAACCTGTGGAAGATTTCCGGCGCCGGAAAGCCTGCGGCAAAGGCGGCGGAGAAGCCGGTGGCGGTTGAAGCGGACGATTTCAGTGATGAGGATTGATTCCTTAAAAACCACCCCGGATCGGATGGGTCGATACATCACTTCCTTTTCCAATGGAACCGTTTACCGGCTGTACCGGCAGACCGTGGAGGACTTTGGACTGTATGCCGGGAAAGAGCTGACGGAGGAAGAATACGCCGGTCTGAAAAAAGCGGTAGGGGAGATGTCCGCGAAAATGCGGGCGGTGCGGATCATATCCGCCGCCTCTGTTTCCAAGGGGGACCTGCGGCAGCGGCTGATCCATAAGGGCGAAAGCCCGGAGGACGCCAGCCAGGCAGTTTCCTGGCTGGAAGAAAAGGAACTGGTAAATGACCGGGAAACTGCCCGCCAGGTGGTTCACTCCTGCGCCGGGAAGGGCTACGGCATTGTCCGGGCAAAGCAGGCCCTCTATGAAAAGCGGATCCCCAGGGAATACTGGCAGGAGGCGCTGGAGGATTACCCGGATCAGACGGATAGAATTCTGTCCTTTCTCCGGGCAAAGCTGGAGTTTGGCAGCGACGAAAAGGACATATCCCGGGCGGTTGCCGCCCTGGTTCGCCGGGGCCACACCTACGGGCAGATCCGGGAGGCTCTTTCCAGGCTCTCCTTAGAAACAGATGATATACCGGAGGAAGAATAGATGGCAAATATTGGATTTGTATCCCTTGGCTGCGCGAAAAACCAGGTGGACTGTGAGCGGATGATGTACCGTGTTCAGGAGGCGGGCCACACCGTGACGGAGGAACTTCCCGGCAGCGATGTGGTGGTGATCAATACCTGCGGTTTTATCGACTCGGCGAAATCCGAAGCCATTGACGAGATCCTGCGGGCGGGGGCGCTGAAAGCCCAGGGTCTTGTGGGTAAGATCCTGGTGACAGGATGCCTTTCCCAGCGTTATCAGGAGGAGGTTCTCCGGGAAATGCCAGAGGTGGATGGCATCCTGGGCACCGGAAGCTATACGGAAATCGTCCCAACCATTGAAAAGCTGCTGGAAAATGACACGGTAGTGGAGGATTTTGGCCCCATCGACGCCCCGGAGGTGGAGACCGGGCGGCTGCTTACCACCCCCTCCCACTACGCTTACATCAAAATCGCGGAAGGATGTGACAACCGCTGTGCCTACTGCGTCATCCCTTACCTCCGGGGGAGATACCGCTCCCGGAAAATGGAAGACATCTTGGCGGAGGCGCGTGCCCTGGCGGCGGAGGGCGTCCGGGAGCTGATCGTGGTTGCCCAGGATACCAGCCGGTACGGTACGGATTTCCCTGGCCACCGTCGGCTGCTGCCCCAGCTTCTCCGAGACCTGTGCCGGATCGATGGGATCCACTGGGTTCGTGTTCACTACGTCTATCCCGATGAAATTGATGACGAGCTGATAAAGACCATGGCGGAGGAAGAAAAAATCGTCAAGTACCTGGACATTCCCATCCAGCACTGCAACGATACCATCCTCAAGCGGATGAACCGCCGGGGTGACGGGGCATTTCTTCGGGCGCTGCTAAAGAAGCTTCGGGAGAGGATCCCAGGTCTTGTGATCCGCACCAGCTTGATTGCCGGACTGCCCGGGGAAGGGGAGCCGGAATTTCTGGAGCTTTGTGATTTTCTCCGGGAAACCCGGATGGAGCGGGTAGGCGCTTTTGTCTTCTCTCCAGAGGAGGGAACCCCTGCCGCCGAAATGGAGCACGTGGACGCCGATACCGCCGGAGAGCGGGTTCGGATCATCGAAGAGATCCAGTCGGAAATTATGGACGATTACAATTCCAGCCGCGTTGGCACGGACATGGAAGTGCTGGTGGACGGCTACGACGAGGACGCGGAGCAGTATTATGGCAGAACCTATGCTGACTCCCCGGATATTGACGGACGGGTCTGGCTGGCGTCCCAGGAGCCTCTGGAAGAGGGTACCTTTGTTCAGGCGCATATCGACGGAACCGTGGACGGCGACCTGTCCGGCTACGTTTTGGAGGAGGAAGCGTGATGACCACCGCAAGCAAAATTACTCTGGTTCGGGTGGCGATGATCCCGGTTTACCTGGTGTTTATGTATTCAAGCGGCGGAAGCGCTGGCCCCTGGATGTGGGCGGCGCTGGCTGTCTTCATCATGGCAAGCCTGACGGACTACATAGACGGGCAGATCGCCCGCCGGTGCAATCAGGTCAGTGACTTCGGAAAGTTCCTGGATCCTCTGGCGGATAAGCTGCTGACCATTGCTGCCATGACCATGTTCTGTCAGTGGGGAAGGTTCCCTGCCTGGGCACTGATGGTGGTGCTCACTCGGGAGTTTGCCGTCTCCGGCCTCCGGATGGTGGCGGCGGGAAAGGGCACCGTCATTGCCGCCGGCTGGGGCGGAAAAATAAAGACCGCCAGTACCATGGTTGGCCTGTGCCTCTGGATGGCGCTTCCGGAAAATCCCTTCCTTGGCTGGGCGGTCACCGCTGTGATCGTGGTCACCACGGTCATTTCCGGGGTAGAGTATTTTGTGAAGAACTGGAAATGCCTGTGGGACTAAAGATCGACCAGGAGCTGCTGCCGCGGCAACAGCTCCTGGTCGATTTTTTTAAACTTGCAGCGTTTTGCCCTTTTCAAACGTATCTAGGGAAACTCTGAACAATTCGGCATCGGCTGGACAGCGGATCTTTTGCCCCACCGGTACAGTATGAAAAACGTGAAATACATCCAGTATTCCCACGTTTTCCATACTTTCCGGTGAGTCAAAATCTCTCGCTGCTTTTTTCTCGCCTCATTATTCAGAGCTTCCCTAATACTATTTCTGGATAAATGTCCATGCCGCGCCCGGCGCCACTAAAAATGAAAGCACTTGACGCATGGACATTTATTGTGCATCAGCG
>CAZCLX010000141.1:0-4034 GCA_964499615.1 uncultured Oscillospiraceae bacterium | reverse complement strand
CCCAAAGGATCGTCTCATTATGATCTTCATATCAGTATAATACCAAAAAATGGGCGCCGGCTCAAATCGCCGATACGCTGTCATGATCATGCGAAATACCGCTCCCCCCGTCTCCTAACTGCTAACCGCTAAATGCTAGCCGCTCAGAAACCCCGGTTTCGGCCTGGGGACGCGGCAGTCCTCTGGCTTGGTGTCCACCAGGATGATGTCTGGGCCGATCCGCCGGATACATCCCCAGGGAATGATAAAGTCCTCATGCCGGCCCATCACCCCCAGAAAGCGGCAGGGCCCGGGCACCACGATAGCGGTGACTTTTCCCTCCGGTACCTCTACCAGGATATCCGTCACAAAGCCCATCCGCTTCCCGTCGGCAAGGCAGATCACTTCCTTGCATTGCAGCTGTGAAAATTTCATCCCCACGCCGATCCCTCCCGAATAAAGATATGACCTTGCCGGAACAATTATGTCCCTTCCTCCGGCTTTGCCATGGCGGCACGGCGGAGGGCAAGCAGATATAGATCGCCGAAGGTCAGCCGGGGAATTCCTTTGGCGGCGACCAGAGGAATTTCCTGGAGCACCTGCTGTCCTGCCATGACCCGGAGGGTTCCCAGCCGCTGCCCCTGGCTGACGGGAGCGTGGACAGAAGGATCCAGGGTGGTTTGGGTGGTGATAAGGCTTTTCTGCCCTTTGTCAATGAGAAGCTTTTCCTGATCCCCCAGTTCTACGGACACCGTGGACTCTTTGCCCAGAACAACCGGCACTTGGGCAGGCCCGCTCAGCTCCGGGGAAATCACGCTGAAATTGGAAAAACCGTAGTCCAGCATGGATTTGCAGGCGGCGGTTCGCTCCGGAGAGGTTTTGCAGCCCATCACCACGGCAATCAGTTCCATCCCCTCCCGCTCCGCTGTGGCGGAGAGGCAGTACCCGGCGCCGGAGGTATACCCGGTTTTCAGACCGGTGGCCCCGGTATAGAATCGAATCAGTTTGTTGGTATTGGCGAGGCCAAAAGCGCCGTCCCGGACGGTGTCCATCCAAATCGTAGTGAATTTTTTGATGTCCGGGTGCTTTGTCAGCAGCTCCCGGGACATAAGGGCAATGTCGTAGGCGCTGGTGCGGTGCTCGGAGGCGTTTTCCCCATCGTCCAGACCGGTGCAGTTGACGAAATGGGTGTCCTGCATCCCCAGTTCCTCCGCCCGGCGGTTCATCAGCTCCACAAAGGTACCTTCGCTTCCGGCAATGTGCTCTGCCATGGCGCAGGCACAGTCGTTGGCGGAGGAAACCGCAATGGATTTCAGCATGTCCGAAACCGGCATGGTTTCCCCGACCTTTAGATAGATCTGGCTGCCGCCCTTGGCGGCGGCGGCCTCCGAGGCGGTGACCGTGTCGGTCATGGCGATTTTCCCGGAGTCCACCGCTTCCATGATCAGCAGCATGGTCATGACTTTCGTGACACTGGCAGGCGCCAGACGTTCGTGAGAATTGGATTCGTACAGTATTTTGCCGGTTGCGGCATCCATCAGAACGGCGCTTTTTCCCCCAATTTCCAGCCCCGCGCCCCGGGCGGGAAGCGGCAGCAGGGAAAATGTCAGCACAAGCGCCAGCAGGATGCCGAATATCCTTTTCATGGAAATCCCCCCATTCCTTTCTGATTCCAGCCTATGTGTTTGTTCTCCCGGTTATGACGCCGGGGGCTTGCTATTTTCCGAAGGCTCTGATATAATGACCACATTCTATTTTAGGAGCTGTGCTATGACGGACAGGCGGAGAAAGTGGAATATTGTGCTTTTGTGCCTGTATGGCGCGGTGATGCTGTGGCTGCTGTTTCACCGGGAACCGGACGGCGGCGAAATCTATTGGGAAATGGTGAGATCCAGGCTGAATCTGGCGCCTTTTTCAACCATCCGGCGGTTCTGGCGGCTGCTGTACTCCCAGCATTCCCATTTGGCGAAGCTGGGTGTTGTGAACCTTGGGGGGAACGTTGCGATGTTTGTCCCTCTGGGGTTCCTGCTTCCCGGGGTGTTCCCAAGACTGGCTGTCTTCTGGAAAACCTTTCTGGCATCCGGGCTTTTGATATGCGCCGTGGAAATTTTGCAGATGCTTCTGCTGGTGGGCTTCTGCGATGTGGACGACCTGATCTTGAACCTGGCAGGTGTGTCTATCGGGTACGGAATGTACCGATTGGCTGATCCAAAAGAGAGATAATAAAAAAAGTCCCCTGTGAATCTCAAAACGAGACTTACAGGGGGCATTTTGCGCGTTTACAGATATTTTTTCGCGAATTCCTCGCTGAGGGACTGGGTGCGGGTCTGGGCGGAAGCCATGGTGTCCGCCCGGCTGGAAAGGTAGACCTTGATTTTCGGCTCGGTGCCGGAGGGACGGACAATGACCTTGGAACTGGCAGAGCGGAATTCCAGGACATTGCTCTTGGGCAGCCCTCTGACGCCCAGGCTGTAGTCCGTCACCTGCTCTACCGGCTCTCCGGACAGGGAAACGGGCGGCGCGGCCCGGAGCGTATCCATAATGGTCTGCATCTTTGCCATTCCGTCAGCGCCCTCATAGGTGAAGCTTGCCAGACGGTTGTGGTAGCAGCCATATTTTTCGTACAGGGCGTCCATAGCCTGGGCCAGGGATAACCCTGCTTCCCGGTACCAGGCGGTCATTTCGCAGCAGAGCATGCTGGCGTTTACCGCGTCCTTGTCCCGGACGTGACCGCCGGACAGGTAGCCGTAGCTTTCCTCAAAGCCAAAAATGTACCGCTCCGGGGCGCCCTCTTTTTCCAGCAGACCGATCTGCTCGCCAATGAACTTAAAGCCGGTGAGCACCCGGCGCAGCTCCACGCCGTATTCCCTGGCAACCGCGTCCGCCATGTCCGTGGAGACAATGGTGGTCACCGCTACCGGGCGTTTTGGCATGGTTCCGGCGGCGATCCGGCGGCGGCAGATGTAGTCCAGCAGCAGAACACCCATTTCATTGCCGGTGATCAGCCGGTAGTCCTCCCCCTCGGGGACGGCGACGCCCATCCGGTCACAGTCCGGGTCGGTGCCCAGGAGCAGATCCGGCTTCACGGTGCGGCACAGCTGCAATCCTGTTTCCATGGCCTCCCGGACCTCCGGATTGGGGTAGGGACAGGTGGGAAAGTGCCCGTCGGGCTTCTCCTGCTCCGGCACCACCGTCACATCGGTGATCCCGATCCGGCGGAGAATCTTCGTAACACATTCCAGCCCGGAACCGTTGAGGGGGGTGTATACCACCTTCAGATCCAGCTTTCCCGGGGCGGCGACGCTTTGCTTCTGCACCGCGTCCAGGAAGGCTTCCAGGCAGCCCTCCCCGATGTCCCGGATCCGCCCGGCCTTCCGGGCATCTTCTTCCGGCATCACCAGGGGGCCGCCGAACATCTCCACCTGCTGGATTTGGTTCAGTACGGCGGCGGCAGCCGAGAGGGTGATCTGACAGCCGTCGGGACCGTAGACCTTGTAGCCATTATACTTGGCGGGGTTGTGGCTGGCGGTGACGCAGATACCCGCTCCCGCGCCGTAGTACCGCACCGCCCAGCTTAGCGCCGGGGTAGGCTCCAGCCGGGGATAGAGGTAGGCGGTAAGGCCGTTTGCCGCAATGACTTTGGCGGCTTCCAGGGCAAACCGGTCACTTTTGATCCGGCTGTCGTAGCCGATGGCTACGGACTGGGGCAGTCCCGCCTCTTTCAGGTAGTTGCACAGGCCCTGGGTGGCCCGGCGAATGACGTAGATGTTCATCCGGTTGGTGCCCGCGCCAATGACGCCTCGCAGGCCGCCGGTGCCAAATTCCAGATCCCGGTAGAACCGGTCATTTACCCCCTCCGGATCCTTCCGGGGATCCAGAGCGGTAAGCTCCTGGTGCAAATCTTCATCGTCCACGGCCTTTTCCAGCCACAGACGGTAGAGCGATAATGTATCCATAAAATATTCCTCTTTTGAACTGGCGGCTAACAGCTAACCGCTTTATTAAGGAAGCTCTGAATAAATCGGCAAGAGCTGGTGGCGAAAGATTTTGTCCCA
>CAZCLX010000140.1:0-4082 GCA_964499615.1 uncultured Oscillospiraceae bacterium | reverse complement strand
AATGGCCTCCATGACCGGCGGCGGCGTTCAGACCCCCGGCTACATGGGTCATGGCAAGCACTTCATCGCTTCCAAGAAGTTCATCGCCGCCGAGGGTGGCCCCGGGCGGATCGTCTGGCTGCCCAAGATGCTGAAGGATCAGATGCGGGAGCGGCTGGATGCCACTGCCAAGGAACTGTACGGTGTGGATAACTTCACCGATATGATCGCCGATGAAACCGTCTGCACCGAGGATCCTGAGGAACTGCTGAACTACCTCACCGAGGTTGGTCACCCCGTCCTGAGCATGGAGCCCTTCGATATGTAAGTAAGCTGCGCCCCCGGTTTCCTAGGGAACCGGGGGCAATCTCACAGAAAAGGACATTTTTATGAAACTAATGATCGCGTCGGACATTCACGGCTCCGCAAGGTACTGCCGGGAAATGTTGGAGGCCTACCGCCGGGAGGAGGCAAATCGGCTGCTTCTGCTGGGTGACATTCTTTACCACGGCCCAAGAAACGACCTGCCGGAGGAATATGATCCCAAGCAGGTGATCGATATGCTCAGCGAACTGAAAGAAAGGATCTTCTGCGTCCGGGGCAACTGCGACACGGAGGTGGATCAGATGGTGCTGCCATTCCCCATTCTGGCGGATTACTGCGTGATCCCCCTGGAGAAGCGGCTCATCTACTGCACCCACGGCCACCGGTACAATCTTTCTAACCTGCCGCCTCTGGCCCCCGGAGACATTCTCCTCCACGGTCACACCCACGTCCCCGCCTGGGAACCCTTCGGCGACGGGAACCTGTATTTAAACCCCGGCTCCGTCTCCATCCCCAAAAACGGCACCCCCCACAGCTATATGACCCTCCAAAACGGCGACTTCCAGTGGAAAACCCTGGAAGGGGGAATTTACCACCGGCTGTAACGCGTGATGGACGGTTGACAGTGGAGCGAACCGGGCGAAAGCTCTCTTGTGTAAAGGGATCTGACTGAGGGATTGGCCGGCAGGAACACAGCTATGGCACGGCCCTGATCCAGTCCGTTACGGAGCAATATCTTTGACTGCCAGGGCGGCTGATTCTCCTTCACCGGAGAAATCCCCATGAACCCATAAAAACGGGGCTTCCGCAAAATATATTTTGCGGAAGCCCCGTTTCAAAATTTTGGCAGTTGCTCGGTGGCCGCTCTTTTACGGCGCACCGTATATCTCTGTTCATGCTGATATTCAATCAAAATGAGACGAATTTTTGGCGTTTTCTATTCCGAAAATACCAAAAATGACAGTGCCCTAAGACGATGTCTTTTTGATAAAATGAAACCATTTTATCACAAAATAGTATTACTTCATCAGCCGGCAGACCAGCTCACTGTAGGCGAAGGGGTCGTCCAAGGGAAGCTGAGCCATCAGCTGGGCCTGGCAGCACAGGAGCTGGGCATAGTCCTTGCCCTTTACTGGGTCCTCGGTCATGGCGGTTTGCAGCGCCTTCACCGCTTCATGCTCCGGGTTCAGCTCCAGAATCCTGCCCACCGGGAAGGCAAACTCCGGATTCGCCCGCTTCATATACTTCTCCATCTCGAAACTCATGCCGGCCTCGGGCACCATGGCAGCAGGGTAGCTGCCCAGTTCCTGGGACAGCCGGACTTCCTTCACCTGGTCGCCCAGGCTCTCCTTCACAAAGGTCAGGAAGCCCTTCAGCTCCTCCGCTTTCTCCTCCGCCTGCTTCTTCTCCTCCTCGGACTGGAGTCCCAGATCCTCGGTGGTGATATTGCAGAAGGATTTCTCCTGATAGGTCATCAGAGTCTGGGGCACGAACTCGTCCACATCCTCGGTGAACAGCAGCACGTCATAGCCCTTCTTACCCAGCAGCTCCACCTGGGGAAGCTTGCTCAGATGCTCCCGATTCTCACCGGGGGCGTAGTAGATCTTCTCCTGACCCTCCGCCATAGCGCCTACATACTCGCCCAGGCTGATGAGCTGATTCTGCTTGTGACTGTAGAACATCAGCAGATCCTGGCAGCTTTCCTTGTGGGCGCCGTAATCAGATACGGTGCCGTACTTCAGCTGACGGCCAAAGGCGGCGTAGAACTCCTCGTACTTCTCCCGGTCGTTTTCCTGCATGGATTTCAGCTCGGACTTGATCTTTTTCTCGATATTCCGGGCAATGATGGTGAGCTGGCGGTTGTGCTGAAGCATTTCCCGGCTGATGTTCAGGCTTAGATCCTGACTGTCCACAATGCCCCGGACAAACCGGAAATGCTCCGGCAGCAGATCTTCACAGTTCTCCATGATCAGAACCCCGGAGGAATACAGCTGCAAGCCCCGCTTAAAGTCCTTGGAATAGAAATCGTAGGGAGCCTTGCTGGGGATGAACAGCAGCGCCTTAAAGGACACCGCGCCCTCGGCGCTGGAGTGGATGATCCGCAGAGGCTTATTGTAGTCAAAGAACCGATCCCGATAGAAGCGCTCGTACTCCTCGTCAGTGACATCCTTCTTGGATCGCTGCCAAATGGGAACCATGGAATTGAGTGTTTCCATCTCCCGGTAGCTTTCGTACTCCGGCTTATCCTCCGGGGAGTCCTCCTTCTTCCGGCTCTTCTCCACCTCCATGCGGATGGGATAGCGGATGTAATCGGAATACTTCTTCACCAGGGAGCGGATCTGGTACTCCTCCAGGTACTCGCTGTACTTCTCGTCGTCGGTGTCCTCCTTCATGGTCATAATCACGTCGGTGCCTACGCTGTCCCGCTGGCAGGCTTCCAGGGTGTAGCCGTCCGCACCGGCGGAAGTCCACTTCCATGCGGTATCCTCGCCGTACTTCCGGGAAATCACGGTGACGGAAGAGGACACCATAAAGGCGGAGTAGAAGCCTACGCCAAACTGACCAATGATGTCAATGTCATCGCCTTCTCCGCCTTCCTTCTGTTCCATGGCCTGCTTGAAGCCCAGGGAACCGGACTTGCAGATGGTGCCCAGGTTCTCCTCCATCTCGTCTCTCGTCATGCCGATACCGTTATCGGAGATGGTGAGGGTACGGCTTTCCGGATCCCGGGTAATGGTGATGGCAAAATCCTCCCGATTCAGCCCCACCTTGTCGTCGGTGAGGGCGGTATATGCCAGCTTGTCGATGGCATCGGACGCATTGGAGATGATCTCCCGAAGGAAGATCTCCTTATGGGTATAGATGGAGTTGATCATCAGGTCCAGCAGACGCTGGGATTCCGCTTTGAACTGAATTTTTTCCATAGCAGTTGTTCTTTCCTTTCTGATATTGGGAGTAAATTAGCACTCCACTTGTTTGAGTGCTAATATTATAGCGCACATTCTGAAAAATGCAACCCCCCTGAAAAAAAGTTCTTTCTTTATTTACAATTATGTGGTAAGATCATAATGTAAAAAATGCGCCTACCAGTCCTTGTTTGATAATTGGCAATATGCCCAAGGGCGAGAAATTTTTTCGCCAGACAAGGCGATTTGACGCGGGAATACTTGTTGTATTTCAAGGAAAATCAACGCGGTATGGCGGAAAAAGAGCCGCCATTTGGGCGTGATGACAATTTTCAAACAATGCCTAATATCGAAGGAGTTAACGGAAATATGATCACCATCAGCAATTTGGGAATGCAGTTCGGGGGACAGTGGCTGTTTCAGCACGTGGATCTGCAATTCCTCACCGGCAACTGCTACGGCATCATCGGCGCCAACGGCGCGGGAAAGACTACTTTTCTTCGAATCCTGACAGGAGATCTGGACTCCACTACCGGCTCCATCTCCATCGATCCCACCAAGCGGGTGTCGGTGCTGAAGCAGAACCAGAACGCCTATGACGAGTACACCGTTATGGACACGGTGATCATGGGAAACGGTCACCTGTACAACGTAATGAAGGAAAAGGACGCCATTTACGAAAAGCCGGACTTCACCGACGAGGACGGCCTCCGGGCCGCCGACCTGGAGGCGGAATTCGCGGAACTGGGTGGCTGGGAAGCGGAGAGCGACGCCTCCCGCCTATTGCAGGGCCTTGGCATCGGTACGGAGCTGCACTATGAAACCATGGAGAATATGGATCCCCGGCTGAAGGTGAAAGTGCTGCTGGCCCAG
>CAZCLX010000139.1:0-4093 GCA_964499615.1 uncultured Oscillospiraceae bacterium | reverse complement strand
TGGGACAAAATCTTTCGCCACCAGCTCTTGCCGATTTATTCAGAGCTTCCCTAAAAAACGTTTCCTACAGCTACCGGGGAAAGTATCAGACCGTCCGGGCGGTGGATGGCGTTTCATTCGACGTTGAGCCGGGAAGCTCTATGCCATCACTGGAAAATCCAACTCCGGGAAAACCACCCTCATGTCACTGATGACGCGGCTGGATCTCCCCACAAAAGGGGAGATTTTGGCTGACGGAAAGTCCACCAAGGCATGGGACCGGAACGCCCTTCGCCGGGATGCGGTGTCGGTGATCTATCAGAACTACAACCTGTTTGCCATTCTCACCGTCACGGAAAATATCCAGTATTCTTTAAGTCTGAAAAAGGTAAAAGGGGTGGAGGCAAAGGCCATCGCGAAAGCGATGCGGGAGCGTGTCGGTCTTCCCGAAAGCTACGATGACCGTCTGCCTGCCCATCTTTCCGGCGGCGAACAGCAGCGAGTCGCCATTGCCCGAAGCCTGGCTCAGGGATGCAAAATCATCCTGACCGACGAGTCTACCGGTAACCTGGATACTGCCAACACAAGCAATATTGTTGAGATTCTCAAGAGCCTTGCATACAAGGATGACTGCACTGTGATCATCGTTACTCACGACCTAGCTGTCGCCGAGCAGACGGATGTGGTTTTGCAAATGAGAGACGGAGCATGGGCTTTCTGAAAATAACGGAGAAAGCGGTCATTCGCCTTCTCCGTTATTTTCCGGTATCAGAATCTCTTTTGTGATGTAAATAGGGCGATCCTTTGTTTGCTCAAATGTTCTTCCCACGTACTCCCCGATGATGCCGATGCAGAACAGTTGAACGCTGCCTAGCAGCAGGATCAATACAATGATGGTGGCGTAGCCGGGAACCGCAATGCCTTTGACCAGCTTCTCGATCACTACGGCAATCAGATAAAGCACGGCGGCAACGCCGGTCACTCCGCCAAGATAGGTAGCAAGCCGAAGGGGAGCGGTGGAGTAGCCAATGATCCCTTCCACGGCGTAGTTAAGCAGCTTCCAGAAATTCCACTTGGAGGAGCCGTGTTCCCTTGGTTGGGCGGTATAGGGGATGAAGTAGGTCTGATATCCCACCCAGGCAAAGATGCCCTTGGAAAACCGGTGATATTCTCCCATGGACAGAATGCTGTCCCGGACACTGCGGCGGAAGGTGCGGAAGTCACTGGCATCGCTTTGCAGCGTGACCTTGGACAGGGAGTTGATCACCTTGTAGAAGGATTTTTTGCACAGGGAAAGAAGCTTTCCCTCCCCACGGCGGTCCTGGTAAGCCGCGACAATGTCGTATTCCGGCTGCTCCTCCAGAATTTTCACCATATCCCGGGCAATTTCCGGACGCTGCTGCAAATCGGCGTCGATGAAGGTGATATAGTCTCCGGAGGCGTGGTTCAGCCCGGCGTACAGCGCTGCTTCCTTCCCAAAGTTCCGGGAGAAGGACACTACCTTTATTGGACAATTCTGGGCGGCAAACAGCTTTTTCAGGTTGTGCATTGTGGCGTCGGTGCTGCCATCGTCTACAAAAATGATTTCGTAATCGTAGCCGCAGCCGGAAAAGGCGGAGATCACCGCTTCCTGGAAGGGAACCACATTTTCCCCCTCGTTATAGCAGGGAACCACCAAAGAAAGCCTCATAAAGTGCCCTCCCCTAAGGATAGAATGGTTTTATTATAAGCAAAAACCTCCTTGCCGTCAAGCCATTTTCCGACTCGGGAACGGATAATGCTGGCCGTTATGATTCACAGGCGGAGGAAATGCGGTTTCGGATTTTACGGAAGCGAAGCTGGAATCCAACGGCCCGGACAGCCCAGGAAAGCCACATGGCGCTCCAGACGCCCCACAGACCCATTCCAAAGGGAATGGCGAAAAGGTAGCCAAGGGCGATGCTCACCAGCCAAAGCACGGCAAGAGATAAAACCGACGGAAACAGCGTATCTTTCATGGCGCGCAGCGTGCTGGGAAGGGTGTTGGAGACAGGCCAGAAAAGGAGAAGAGGAATCAGGGATCCGTACAGCAGCAGCGGAGCCATCCGCTGGGCTTCCGGAGAAGGATCGTATTGGCTGAGCAAGGGGCTGAGCAGTGGGAAAAACACCAGAGCGGCCACTGCAATCAAAATCCGTGTGATTTGGTTGCACCGCTTCCCATAGAGGTACGCCTCCCGGTATTTCTCCGCGCCTACGCACCGCCCCACCACCGCCACGGAAAGACTGGCAATGGAGGATGCCGGAGCGTACAGGATCCCCAGCAGGGAAGAGGCAATGGCATGGGTTGCCAAAGCGGAGGTGCCCAGACCGATCATATACATTTCCGCCACAATGCTGCCAAAGCTGGCGCAGACCTGCTCCAAGCCGAGGGGAATGCTGACCCGCAAAGTATCCCCCATCAGGGAGCGCTGGTATGTAAAGAGTTCCCGGAACGAAAGACGAATCGGTGGCCTCCAAAAAAGCAGAGCCGCGACTGCCGACGCGGCGCCCAGAAACCGTGCGAGAATCAGTGCCCAGACGCTGCCCCAAATGTCCCATTTCAGAATATTCAAAAACAGGATACTGAAGACCAGATAGGCGACATTAATAATTATGCTCAGAGCAAGACACCGCCTGGATTCCCCAAGACCACGAAGCACGGCAAAAAAGGCAGTATACACCGTAAAAAGCAAAATGGACCAGGCGCAGCCGGACAGAAAGATTTCCGCCTTTTCCAAAACCGCTTTTTCGGCGGATGGATATAAAAGCTCCACAATGGTTCTGGGGAACAGCAAAAAGGGAAGGCAGATCACGATTCCTACCAGAACCGTCAGCCACACGGTCATGCCGATGGCGGTGCGCAGCAGCCGGGAATCCCCTTTGCCAAGACATTGGGCAACGATGATCGTTCCGCCGGCGCTGATGCCGCTGAAAATGCAGGTAACAAGCCCGGTGATCGGCCCGACAAGAGAAACCGCTGCCACGGAGGTTTCTCCGTTTTTGCTGATCAGGGCGACGATCAGGGTGTTGATGAACATGATGGAAAGATTATCCAAAATGCCTGGGATCATCAGGTTCAGGATCTGCTGCCACGTAAAGACGGAACCGGACAGCGTGCGCGTCAAAAAGGAATCCAATCGACTGTGAATGGCGTTTCCGTTCATAAAAATCAAGCCTCCGGGATTGATTTTTTGCTTGCTTGAAGATAGCACTGCGGAAGGCTTTTGTCAATCCCGTTTTGCACTCACATTTTGCATTTTTCAATCGTCTTTGCATTGGCTTTTTTCAGGCAGCGTAAGGAATTCCCTTGACAAATCCGCCATTTCCAGGTAGAATACAGGTTAGAACGCAGGGAACGGGAGGTTCCTCATTTCCGGCAATTCAGAGAGTGCGCGTTTGGTGAGAGCGCATATTGCCGCGTGGGGATGGTCGCCCGGGAGCGGACTGCCTGACAGATCGGTAGGGCAGTACGGGTGCGCCCGTTACAGCGGCAGAGTGTCCGGTTTTCCGGAAATTCAGGTGGTACCGCGGATGTTATTTCGCCCTGAGCATTTGCTCAGGGCATTTCTTTTTAAGGGAGGAAAATTTATGAGCAGAGAATTGCCGAAGGTGTATGATCCCAAGGCTGTGGAGCCGCAGATCTACGATATGTGGCAGAAGGGCGGGTATTTCCGCGCGGAGCGGGACGAAAGCAAGAAGCCCTTCACCATCGTCATGCCGCCACCCAATGTAACCGGCCAGCTGCACATCGGTCATGCCATGGACGATACCTTACAGGATACTTTGATTCGCTTTAAGCGCATGCAGGGATACAATGCCCTGTATCTTCCGGGAGTGGATCACGCCGGCATCGCCACCCAGATCAAGGTGGAAGAGGAGCTTCGGACAAAAGATGGTCTTACCCGGTACGATCTTGGAAGGGAAAAGTTCCTGGAGCGGGTGTGGGATTGGAAGAACCAGTACGGCAGCCGGATCGTGGAGCAGCAGAAAAAGCTGGGCGTCTCCTGTGACTGGGATCGGGCAAGGTTTACCATGGACGATGGCTGCTCCAAGGCGGTGCGGGAGGTGTTTGTCTCCCTGTACGAAAAGGGTCTCA
>CAZCLX010000138.1:0-4116 GCA_964499615.1 uncultured Oscillospiraceae bacterium | reverse complement strand
TCTGGGACAAAATCTTTCGCCACCAGCTCTTGCCGATTTATTCAGAGCTTTCCTAGAAATGAAAGCACTTGACGCATGAACATTTTTGTGCATCCGTGCCGGTTGCCCCGCCAGAGGATACCGCCACTGTCAACCATCAACTATCTATAGTATACCACATCTTTTCCCCAGTGAAAAGACAAAAACCTTCCAGTTTTGATTTTTTTGAACGGGACATACTATGGATACAACATAGGAAAGGAGGATCCGATATGACCATGAAAGGAATGGCCGTTTCCGCCGGGATCGGCGCGGCGGCAGGAGCTGTGGCGGTGCTGATGATGCCCCGCTCCAACCCCACCCGGCGTTTGGCCGCGAAAGCCGCCAACAAGGTGGAGGATGTGGCGTGGAAAGTGTCCGACACCCTGAACAACAAGCTGGATATCGACCTGTAAGCAATTGGGGCGTGCCGCGCGTCAGAAATCCGCGGCACGCCCCACGCTATGCGATTCCGGTACCACCAGGAGGTTATCCGCCATGGTAAAGACCGTCTCCGCCCCACGGTAGAAGCACCACTGGGGCATTTTCCCCCACCGGTGGGTCACCAGTCGAAAAGCGCCGATCTCTTGGTGTACCTGGATCAGGAAATCCTTCTTTTCGATCTCCCGGGTTCCCGGCTGGGACGGGATTTCCAGCTCCGCGAAAAATTTCAGATGCTCCGTGTCCTCCCCTACATACAGGCTCAGCGCCTTGGGGTAAACCACGCCGCTGCGGTGGTGGCTCAGGCACCCCAGACCTATGGCCGCAACCGGTGTCCGGCGGGTAAGGGTACAGCGGATGTCCAGTTCTCCAGCGGTTCCCCGCCAGTGCCCATCCAGGTAGTCCAGGCTCCCCCGGATCTCTTGCAGCAGATCCGATAAGCCGTTTCCATGAAACACCGGGCGGGGATCCAGGGAGTCCGGCCCTGTGAGGGTCATTTCCTTTTGGGTAAATCGGGGCCACGGCGACCTTTCCGGCTTTCCTTCCTGGACAATCGCTCCATTGCCTTTTCTGGGGATCCGGGGTATGGGAGCATAGTCCCGACAGAAAATCTGTTCGGCTGTTTGGGGCTGCCCCAGCTTTAGAAAAATCTCTCCCGTCTCCGGCTCCAGAATCACGCCGTCCTTTCCCGCCTGGATAATTTTCCCCTGGATCACAAAAAGGCGGTAGGAAAAGCCCTGATATTCCATCCGAATCTCCCGATTTTTCTCACCGGCAAACACCGGCAGCCGGTCAAACACCAGCCGGTATTTTCCACAAAGGCGGATCCCCTCCGGGGTCATGGTGAACCGGGCAAGCGTCTTCCCCGCCTGGGTCAGGCAGCATTGGGCGGTGACCTTGTCCAGCGCGGTATATTCCGCCTGTCCTTCCGGCTCTCTGCCCTGGCTGTCCAGGAGACGGATATAGGGGCGAGGAGCCTCCCACCGCTGAGGGAACAGCACCGGCAGGGCATCCGCCATACTGGCGCTTCCGGAAAGGGGTTTTTCCAGATACCGGCAGGAATAGTCCTCCCGGTAAAGGAAACAGTCCCGGATCCGAAGGCGCCCCTTTTCCCACAGGAAGCCCACCCGATACCAGCCGCAGGCGTACCATTGGGCGGAAAGATCCCGGCTTTCGTCCCAGTCCCGGCTGGCCTGGACCGTCACAGGCGGCGTCAGTCGGCAGGCCGCCCGGAACCGGCGGGCAGAGGCTTCCATGGTCTCCACCCGAAGCGCCCCTTCCGCTCTCAGCTCCGCCATTGCTTCCAACTGAGGCCGCAGCCCCGGGCGGATGTTCTCCCACAGATAATTATTTTCCTGCCCCACCTGGGCGTAGCCGATACCGAGGGTGTCCTCCCGGGTAAGGCAGTGAAAAAACCACCGGATCCATTTGGGATCCCGCCCCAGCAGCCATGCCGGTTCCAGGGTGTACACGCCCTGAAGTCCCTCCCGTACCTCCGCCTCAAAATTATAGATGGGGTCCGGCCCAAGAAGCCGAAACACGGGAATGTCCAGCTGATTTTCCAGGCTCTGGGCAGGAAGGTATTCGTTATGCCGGCTGGGATAATACACGCCGTTGGGATAGCCGCCCCAGAGGGAGAATCCGTCCACCCCCAACTGATCCCGACAGATAGCGGCAGCTGCCACCCCGTACCGGCGGGAAGCGTACTCCAGCGTCACCGGATCCAGCACCCAGGAGCCGATGGATCCGGGATACCGCCCGAAAGCCCCGTAAAAATCCTCCATATAGGCATCCACCAGCCGTTTCCGCTCCAGGGGAAAGTAGCCCACGGAATAGGCGGAGTCCACCCGGTCATCGTACCGGTCTCCTCCCTTATCCCCCCGGAAAGCTACTCCCGCCCGCTGGCACAGAGGCCGGGTGATCTCCCACCAGGCCCCTACCTCGTCCTCCTGGGTAAGCGCCTCCCGCAAAAGCTCCCGGTATCTCGGCTCCATAAGAGCGTCATATTTCAGAGCGTAGGTGCCGGGAAAGCCAAACGCCTTCGCCGCCTGGATCTCCCGGCGAAGGGTATCAAAATCATCAAAAATGAATCGGCTCGGTTCCCAGTGGGACATTCGCGCCACCTGGTAGAGGTTCACGACCACGGTTTTCTTCATGCATCTTCATCCTCTTATAAAAGACGCCATGATGGGAAATTCATGGCGTCCTTGATTTATTTGGTTTCCAGAGTGTATTCCCCGCTTTCCCAGCGGATATGGATCGCGGAAATGGGGGTTTCGAAGCTGTCGATGATCTTTTCGCTGATGGGATCCTCCAATCGGCGCTGGATGGTGCGGCGGAGGTTCCGGGCGCCGTAGTTTACGGAGAAGGCCTCCTCCACCAGCTGCTGCCGGACCGGCTCCTCCCAGGTCAGTTCCAGCCCCCGGGAGCGGAGGCTATCCCGCAGCTCGGAAAGCATAATATCGGCAATGGCCAGGAAATTCTCTTTCGTCAGATGGCGGAAGGTAACGATCTCGTCCACCCGGTTGATAAACTCCGGACGGAGGAAGCTCTGGAGGGCCTTCATGGTCTTCTCCTTCACCTGATCCTGATCCGTTCTGCCAAAGCCCATGGCGCTGACACCGCCTTCGGAGCCGGCGTTGGAGGTCATAACGATGATGGCGTTTTCAAAGTTCACCACCCGGCCCTGAGCATCGGTGATCCGCCCATCGTCCAGCACTTGGAGAAGGATGTTCAGCACATCCGGGTGAGCCTTCTCGATCTCGTCGAACAGCACCACACTATAGGGCTTCCGGCGGATGGTCTCCGTCAGCTGCCCCGCTTCATCGTAGCCCACATAGCCGGGGGGAGAACCGATCAGCTTGGAAACGGTGTGCTTCTCCATATACTCGGACATATCCAGCCGCACCAGATTGTCCACGCTGTCGAACAGTTCGTTTGCCAGCTGCTTCACCAGCTCCGTTTTTCCCACGCCGGTAGGCCCCACGAAAATAAAGGACACAGGGCGGCGCTTGGGAGAGATGCCCACCCGGTTCCGACGAATGGCTCTGGCTACCGCCTCCACCGCCTCGTCCTGGCCCACGATGTGAGCCTTCAGATTCTGGGAAAGGGACTTTAGCTGCTGGTATTCCTGGGCCTTGATCTTCGATGCCGGGATTTTCGTCCACAGCTCGATGATCCGGGCCAAATTTTCCATGGTCACGGGAGGCGGGGGCAGCTGCTCCAGCTTCTCGATCTCCGCCGCCAGCTGACACAGGCGGCTGCGGATGGTGGCAAGGCGTTCAAAGTTCTGGTTCTCCGTGTTCTCGTTGAGCATCCGAAGCTCCAGCTCGTAGTCGTCCCGCTCCTTTTTCAGCTCCGCAAGCTGGGAAATTTCCTTACATTGCAGATTCACGTCGCTGCACGCCTCGTCCAGCAGGTCGATGGCCTTATCCGGCAGGAAGCGGTCCGTGATGTACCGCTCGGAGAGCACCACGCACTGACGGGCGATCTCCGGGGAGATCGCCACCCCGTGAAACTGGGCGTAGCTTTTGGCGATCCCCTGGAGGATCTGGGATGCCTCCTCAATGGTAGGCTCCGCCACCGTCACCGGCTGGAACCGGCGCTCCAATGCGGCATCCTTCTCGATATATTTCCGGTATTCGGCAAAGGTGGTGG
>CAZCLX010000137.1:0-4154 GCA_964499615.1 uncultured Oscillospiraceae bacterium | reverse complement strand
GGGTGAAGGACGAGCCATGAAGGCCGGCGGCCCCTGGATCTATGACAACGAGGTAGACAGGATCGAGGGCGAACCGGCTGACGGGGACGTGGTATCCGTTCACGACTATAACGGCTTTTGTCTTGGTAAGGGCTTCTTAAACCGCCGATCCAAGCTTCGGGTGCGGATGCTGACCAGGAACCGAAATCAGGAAATCGATGAAGCGTTTCTTCGAATGCGGGTGGAAAACGCTTGGAAGTACCGGAAAAAGACGGTGGATACGGGAAGCTGCCGCTGCATTTTCGGAGAGGCGGACTTCCTGCCGGGATTGGTTGTGGACAAATTTTCCGACGTGCTGGTGGTGCAGTCTCTTGCCCTGGGGATGGATCGGTATAAGGATTTCGTTTTGAAAACGCTTCAGGAGCTGATGGCCCGGGATGGCATCGCTATTCGCGGCGTCTATGAGCGCTCTGACGCGAAGGTGCGGGAGCAGGAAGGGATGCCCAGAATCAAGGGCTTTTTGTCAGAGCCGTTTGATACCAAGGTGGAGATTGAGGAAAACGGCGTTCGGTATCTGGTAGATGTGGCGGAAGGGCAGAAAACCGGCTTCTTTCTGGATCAGAAGTATAACCGCAAGGCCATCTGGCCCCTATGCCCCGGCGCCAGCGTGCTGGACTGCTTCACCCACACCGGCTCCTTTGCCCTGAACGCGGGACTGGCAGGCGCCAGCCATGTTCTGGGGGTGGACGCCTCGGAGCTGGGAATCGCCCAGGCTCGGGAAAACGCAGCCCTCAACGGCCTGACGGATCGGGTGGAATTTCTCTGCGGGGACGTATTTGAGCTTTTGCCGGAATTGGAAGCGAAAGGAGAAAAGTTTGACCTTGTGATCCTTGACCCGCCTGCCTTTACCAAGTCCCGGGCATCCGTTAAAAAAGCGGTGACCGGCTACCGGGAAATTAACCTGAGAGCCATGAAGCTGATTCGGGACGGCGGCTTCCTTGCCACCTGTTCCTGCTCCCATTTCGTGGACTACGGGCTGTTTACCCAGACCGTGGGTCAGGCTGCCCGGAACGTCCACAAGCGGCTGCGCCAGGTGGAATACCGCACCCAGGCACCGGATCATCCCATTTTGTGGGACGCGGAAGACTCCTATTATTTGAAATTTTACATTTTTCAGGTCTGTGATGAAAAATAGGCTACAGCAAAAAAACGCCGGGAAGCGGGGTAACCGCTTCCCGGTTTTTGACCCCGCGACGGGGGAATTATCAACAAAAGTTGATGTTCAGTTGATTTTCCGTTGCCAAATTCTTGGTAGAATGAGGAAAAAGGGAAAGAAATGGGGATTCGTGCCATGAGAGACATCCTGTATATTCTGCTGGGGTACTTTTCCGGAAGCATCCTGTTTGCCAAGGTGTTTGGGCAGCTGCTGGCAGAAAAGGATATTACCCAGGGAACGGTGGACGAAAATCCAGGGGCATCCAACGCGTTTACCCAGGGGGGATTCCTCTGCGGAGCGCTGACGCTGTGTTGTGATTTGCTGAAGGGCTTCCTTCCGGTGTTCCTGTACATAAAAGGCGGCGGCGGTCAGGCGCTGGGTCTGGTGCTGGCGGCACCGGTGCTGGGCCACATTTTTCCGGCGTATTTCGGTTTCCGGGGCGGAAAGGGCATTGCCGTCAGTTTCGGCGTTTTGCTGGGGCTGCTGCCGGACTGGCTTCCGGTGCTGGTGCTGGCGCTGTTTTTTATTCTGTATTCCGTGGTCATCCGGGTGAATACCCACTATCATCGGACGCTGATTACCTATCTGTCTGCCGGGATCGGGATCCTGGTCTCCGGGCAGAAGCCGGAAATCTGCTTCGGCTTTCTGCTGATCTGCGCGATGGTGGTTCTCCGGCTCCTTGGCAGCCGGGAGGAAAAGGAAAAATGTGAGGTGCATCTACTTTGGAAGCGTTGATTTTATCCTGCGGTACCGGCGGCGGACACAATTCCGCCGGGCTTGCCGTAAAAGAGGAGCTTGCCCGCCGGGGCTGGGGCGTGACCATGCTGGATCCTTACAGCCTGGTCAGCGACGATCTGGCAAAAAAAGTGGGAAATGTCTATATTGGGGTAGCCCAGAGGACCCCGAGGCTGTTTGGGTTTATTTACCGGCTGGGGGAACTGTACACCCGGCTGCCGGTGCGTTCGCCGGTGTACTTTGTCAACCGGCGGATGGTGCCGGTGCTGTCCAAATATCTTCAGGAGCATCCGGTGGATGTGGTGGTCTGCACCCACCTGTTCCCCGGGGAGATTCTCACTGCCATGAAGGATCAGGGAATTCCGGTGCCGAAAACCGTGTTTGTCGCCACCGACGATGCCTGCATCCCCTTTACGGAGGAGTGTGGCTTTGACTATTTCTGCATTCCCTCTGCCTTTCTGTGGGGAGAGTTCGCGGGCCGGGGCATCCCTGGAGAAAAGCTGGTGGTCACCGGGATCCCGGTAAAGCGGGAGTTTTCCAACCCTGTCTCCCGAGAAGAGGCAAAGGACTCCCTGGGCCTAAGCCGGGAGAAGCGGTATATCCTCCTGTCCGGAGGAAGTATCGGCGCCGGAAAGGTGGCGTCCACGGTCCGGACGGTGGTAAAATTCTTGAATCATTATTCGGACTGCCACCTGATTGCCGTCTGCGGCAGCAACCAGCGGCTGTACCGCCGCCTCACTCGCCGTTTTGGAAAAGACCCCCGGATGACCGTCCTGGAGACAACAGACCAGATGGCGCTGTATATGCGCGCCTGCGATGTGTTCCTCAGCAAACCCGGCGGACTGTCCTCGGCGGAGGCGGCGTCTATGGGTGTTCCACTGATCCACCTGCCGCCCATTCCCGGCTGCGAGACCCGAAACAGAAGGTTCTTCGCCCAGCGGAAAATGAGCGTCGGGGTAAATAGCTTCCGGCAGCTATTAGAGGCGCTGGAGTTCCTCCATGCCGGGGCGGACACCCTGATCGAAAATCAGCGCTGCTATTGCCTCCCCGACGGCGCAGAAAGCATTGCCATATTGTGCCAGATGATCGTATCCGGCAAAGAGCGGGAAGCGTAGGCAGGGCATGCCACAAATGATACTGATATTCAATCAAAATGAGACGAATTTTTGGTATTTTCTATGGCTCAGTCACTTTTTCTATGTGGTTAAAGTAGTAAACACCTGTAGTTTATGGGTACGGAATTGAAATGCGTTGCCCTTTGGCAGAGGGGAGCCTCGGCTCCCCTTGATTACTCAAAAGCACTGGGGCGCAAAGGCTGTCAAGGCCGCCGCAGGCGAGGCAAAGCCAGTGCCTTGACCGCCTTGCGGCACTGTGCCAATGTTCTATTTAATCCGGCATGGCAAATACATCTGCGCAAAACACATAGAAAAATGACAGACCCACACATGGTTTGCCGATTTTGCATGCCCAAACGAGAAACTGGCATCATTGTGTTCGTTTTCATAACTGCAAATAGAAATAATTAACGTCGTTTACTATACCTCTGTGTAAATGATAAGCGGGGTATCTCCGCCGCCCAGTTGTCCAAAATGCTCCGCATTGGATACGAAAGCGCATGGTATTTGCTAAAGCGTATTCGTACCGCAATGGGGCAAAGAGACGCAAATTACCTTCTTTCCGGCCTGTTGGAGATGGATGAAGGCTATTGGGGCAGCAGAAGGTCTGGAAAACGTGGGCGTGGCACCTCGCAGAAAAAGCTTGTAGTAGGACTATCCAAAACTGGTGAGAAAGAAGTTCCCATGTTTCTGCGGATGCAGGAGGTTCCAGATGTCCAGCGCAAGACCTTGCAGGAGTTTGTGGATGCCCATATTCAAAACGGTGCGACGATAGAATGTGATGGCTTCAAGCCCTATATGGGCCTAAAAAATGTTGCCGTTGACGCAAAGGTATATGACTGTGCCGCTGGCTATCTGAAATAGCTGCACAAGGCGCTAAGCAATCTGAAAGCGTTCCTGACCGGAACCTACCATGGACGGTGTTTGAACCTTCAGAGCTACTTGGATGAATACTGCTTCCGCTTCAACCGCAGGCACTCCGCCGACCAGCTCTTTGCCAGATTGACCCGCGCTGTCGCTGCTTCCGCTATTGCTGACTAATGCCGATATGCACATTAAGGAAGCTCTGAATAAATCGGCAAGAGCTGGTGGCGAAAGATTTTGTCCCA
>CAZCLX010000136.1:0-4215 GCA_964499615.1 uncultured Oscillospiraceae bacterium | reverse complement strand
ATGGGACAAAAGATCCGCCATCCAGCCGCAGACGATTTGTTCAGAGTTTCCCTATATTTAGCGGCACATTTCCAGCACCAGCTTGAGCGCCTCTCGGCAGGCAGCGGTGCGGACGGCCTCCCGGTCTCCGGGGAATCGGAATTTTTTGGATATGGTTTTTTCTTCATCACTGTAGCCGATGAAGACCGTACCCACCGGATCTCCGAACTCATCTCCCCCGGGGCCTGCCAGACCGGTGACGGAGACGGCAATGTCCGCATCCAAAACCTGCCGGGCGCCTTTTGCCATTGCTTCCGCCACCGGGGCGGATACTGCCCCCAGAGTGTCCAGCAGTTTCCCGTCTACCCCCAGGACGTGCTCCTTCACCCAGTTGCAGTAGCTGATGATCCCGCCCTTGTACACCTCCGAGCTTCCGGGAATGGCGGTGAGGGCGCTGCCAATACCGCCGCCGGTGCAGCTCTCTGCGGTGACCAGGGCTTTCCCCTTCAGGGCTTCCAGAACCTTACAGCAGAGCGTCGTCATGGTAGGCCACCTTGATCTTTTCCACCGATGCCAGGGCATCGGCAATGAGACCCGCCCGGTCCAGTGTGCCTTCCGCATGGAGCACCTGGCCCAAAGTGGGCTTTGTTTTTGGGTGCCGGGGGGTAAATACGGTGCAGCAGTCCTCATAGGGGAGAATGGAGGTGTCCATGGTGCCGATCTTTCGGGCAAAGGTGACGATCTCCTCTTTGTCCATGCCAATGAGGGGCATGAAAATGGGAATGTCCACTGCTGCGCCGGTGACGGTCATGGCCTCCATGGTCTGGGACGCCACCTGACCCAGGTTTTCCCCGGTGATGAGGCAGCCGCAGCCGTCCTCTTGGGCGATTCGCTCGGCAATTTCCATCATAAACCGGCGCATGATCAGGGTGAAGTACTCCTCCGGGCAGTTGTCCCGGATGGCCTCCTGGATTTTCGTAAAGGAGACCACATTCACCGTCATGCGTCCGCTGTACCTTGTCACCAGCCGGGCAAGCTCCAGCACCTTGTCCTTTGCCAGCTGGGAGGTGTAGGGGTAGGAGAAGAAGTGTACCGCCTCAATTTCCATGCCCCGCTTTGCCATCATGTAGGCAGCCACAGGAGAATCGATGCCGCCGGACAGCAGGCACATGCCCCGCCCGCCCACACCGGTGGGCAGACCGCCCGCTCCCGGCTCCGCCGGGCCGTGAACGTAGGCGGCGTAGTCCCGCACCTCCAGATACACGGTGTAGGCGGGATGATGCACGTCTACCTCACAGTTCGGGTGGCTCTCCGCCAGCCTGCCGCCAATTTCCTGGGACAGGGCGATGGAAGTCAAGGGGAACTGCTTGTCCGAGCGCTTGGACTCCACCTTGAAGGAGGGGGCGGCATCCAGATCGTCCCCAAGGTAGCTTTCCACCGCCTGATAGATGGCGTCCACGGTTTTCTCGCAGGGACGGCACCGGCACAGGCTGACCACGCCGAAAATAGAGCGGCACGCCTCCCAAGCCCCGTCCACGTCCGCCTGGTCGTCTTCCGGTTCCACATAGACGGTGGACTGGAGAATGTATACATTAAAATTCCCGTAGGGCTTCATCCGGCGGCGGACATTTTGCCGCAGTCTATTTTCAAACTGCCGCTTGTTGCCCCCCTTGAGGATGATCTCTCCCAGCTTCATCAGAAAAATTTCGTTCATTTCGTTTCCTCTCCATTCTATCCCCGGTTGCCGATTTTCACGACCCGGTACTGGATGGCCTCCGCCAGATGCTCCGGCTCAATGTCCTTGGAGCCTGCCAGATCCGCAATGGTTCTGGCTACCCTTAATATCCGGTCATAGCTCCGGGCGGTAAGGCCCATGGCGTCAAAGGCGCCCTTCATCATCTGGGCGCACAGTGGACTTAGGGCGCAGTATTCCCGCAGTTCCCTGGGGCCCATCCGGGCGTTGCACATCCCGCTTTTGTAGCGCTTATTTTGAATTTCCCGGGCGGCGTTGACCCGCTGGCGGATCGCCTGGGAGGGCTCCCCCTCCGCCCGAACCCGCAGGTTTTCAAAGGGAACCGCGTTTACCTCTACCATAATATCGATCCGGTCCAGCATGGGGCCGGAAACCTTGCTCTGGTAGTTTTCCACCGACTGCTCGCTGCACCGGCATCTCCCGCTGGGGTCACCGTACCAGCCGCATTTGCAGGGATTCATGGCGCATACCATCATGAATTCCGCCGGGTAGGTCACCGAGGCGCTGACCCGGGAGATGGTCACCGTCCCGTCTTCCAGCGGCTGACGCATCAGGTCCAGGGAGTCCCGCCGGAATTCCGGAAGTTCGTCCAGGAACAGAACGCCCTTGTGGGCCATGGAGATTTCCCCGGGCTTGGGATTGCTGCCGCCGCCCACCAACCCGGCGTTGGATACGGTGTGGTGAGGGGAGCGGAAGGGGCGGCTGGTCACCAGGGGATGGCTGGCAGTGAGCAGCCCCATCACCGAATAGATCTGGCTTACCTCCAGCGATTCCTCCCAGGTCATATCCGGCAAAATGGAGGGAAGCCGCTTGCTGAGCATGCTTTTTCCGGAGCCGGGCGGACCGATCAGCAGCACGTTGTGGCTGCCTGCCGCCGCCACTTCCAGCGCCCGTTTCACATTCTCCTGTCCCAGCACATCCTTAAAATCCGGGAGCGTTTCCCGATTGCCCTCCGGAACCCAAGGAACCTGCCGGGGAAGGGAGGCTTCCCCGTTCAGTTCCGCTGCCAGCTCGGCAACTGTCCGCACGGGAACCACCTCCGGCCCCCGGGCAAGGGTTGCTTCCGGCGCGTTTTCTGCCGGGACATAGAGGGTGCGTACCCCTGCCACTTTTGCCGCCAGAGCCATGGGCAGTACCCCGGAAACGTTGCGCAGTTTCCCATCCAGGCTCACTTCTCCCAGAAAAGCACTGCCGCTGTCCGGCGGGCGAACCTCCCCGGAGGCGGCAAGAATGCTCAGCAGTATGGGCAGGTCGTAGTGGGTTCCGGTTTTCTTTTCGCTGGCGGGAGCCAGATTTACGGTGATCCGGCTCACCGGGAACCGGCGTCCGCTGCTTTTCGCCGCCGCCCGAACCCGCTCCCGGGCCTCTTTCACCGCCGCGTCTGGCAGGCCAACAATATCGAACCCGGGAAGTCCCCCGGAAATAAAGCACTCCGCCGTAACGACGCTCCCCTGGATCCCGCTGATCCCCAGGGTGCGGACGCTGCAAGTCATGCACATTCCCCCTTTTATATTCCCCATCATCATAGCGCATTTTCCTGAAAAAGACAATCTTTTTCTTTTTGAAATCTGCATGCCACAAATAACGGTTGCAGGTGCCGCGGATTTCATGTATACTTACTGTACAATGTAAGCTGTGAGGGAAGGCATTGGGACGACTATCTCGGTCTTTCCGGAAATCTAACGGGTGACTTCCCGCATCCCTGCGGAGCCGCCGAGGTCGTCACGCCCTACGCACAGGCAGCTACCTTCTAACCGCTGCTTGCCAAAGCATACAGCTTTTCCTTCCCCTTCCAACATTTTTTCGGGATTTTTTCCAAAAGCCTTCATTCTCCGGCTTTACAAATGGAAAAAGAAGTGGTATGATGTAACTGACAAAAATTGAATACTTTAGGAGGTATTTCGTTTTGGCAAGAAAATTTAAAACTATGGATGGCAACACTGCTGCCGCTCACGTCAGCTATGCCTTTACCGAGGTGGCTGGCATCTATCCCATCACTCCGTCCAGCCCCATGGCTGACAACGTGGATCAGTGGGCTGCCGCCGGCCGGAAGAACATTTTTGGAAACACCGTAAAGGTTGTGGAGATGCAGTCCGAGGCGGGCGCGTCCGGTACCGTGCACGGCTCCCTAGCCGCCGGTGCTCTCACCACCACCTACACCGCTTCCCAGGGCCTGCTGCTGATGATTCCCAATATGTATAAGATCGCCGGCGAGCTACTGCCTGCGGTGTTCCATGTCTCCGCCCGTACCGTCGCTACCCAGGCGCTGAACATCTTCGGTGACCACTCCGATGTGTACGCCTGCCGTCAGACCGGCTTCGCTATGCTGTGCGAGACCAACGTGCAGGAAGTTATGGATCTGGGCGCGGTTGCCCATCTGGCTGCCATCGAGGGCCGGGTGCCTTTCATCAACTTCTTCGACGGCTTCCGTACCTCCCATGAGATCCAGAAGATCGCTATCTGGGACTACGAGGATCTGAAAG
>CAZCLX010000135.1:0-4254 GCA_964499615.1 uncultured Oscillospiraceae bacterium | reverse complement strand
TGTATTTCCCATTTTTAACACTGCATGGATGGGACAAAAGATCCGCCATCCAGCTGCAGACGATTTGTTCAGAGTTTCCATAGTATTAGAAAAGGGAAGCGGTTTCTCATCATCGGGAGATCCGCTTCCCTTTCATAATCATCTCCGAATAAACACTCTTCCCATTTTCCGCATGTTGTGATAGAATAATAAAAAATCCCGCTTTTCAGGGCGGGGGAAGGGAAGCGCTATGAGCAGAGCGGACGAACTATATAAGCAGACCTGCCGGGAAATTTTGGAGGGAGGATTTTCCGATGAAGATCTTCCTGTCCGCCCCCATTGGGCGGATGGCACCCCTGCCCACACCATTAAGAAATTCGGCGTGGTGAACCGGTACAATCTGGCCGAGGAATTTCCAATCATGACCCTCCGGCGAACCTATTGGAAAAGCGCGGTGGATGAGCTGCTGTGGATCTGGCAGAAGAAATCCAACCGGATTGCCGACCTGGGAAGCCACGTCTGGGACGAGTGGGTCAGGGAGGACGGCACCATTGGCAAGGCATACGGCTACCAGCTGGGGGTAAAGCACCAGTACAAGGAAGGTATGTTCGATCAGGTGGATCGGGTTCTCTATGATTTAAAGCACAACCCTACCTCTCGGCGGATCCTGACCAATATCTATACCTTTGAAGATCTCCATGATATGGCTCTCTACCCCTGTGCCTATTCCATGACTTTCAACGTCACCGGAAATACCCTCAACGCTATCCTGAACCAGCGCTCCCAGGATATGCTCACCGCCAACAACTGGAACGTGGTACAGTACGCGGTGCTGGTCCATATGATGGCCCAGGTTTCCGGCCTGAAAGTTGGGGAGCTGGTTCATGTGATTGCCGACTGCCACATTTATGATCGGCATATTCCGGCGGTGAAAGCCATGCTGGAAAAGGAGGGCTACGACGCCCCCACCTTCCGGATGGATGAAAGCGTTACGGACTTCTACCGGTTTACAAAAGACTCCTTCCAAATGGAAAACTACCGGTACCACCCCTTTAACTTTGAAATTCCTATGGCAATTTGAGGAAACGGAATGAAACTGATTGTTGCTGTTTATGACGATTGGGGCATCGGCGCGGGGGGAACCCAGCCGGTTGCCCTTACTGCGGACCGGAAATTCTTTCGGGAGACTACCCGGGGAAGCAGCGTGATTGTGGGCAGGCGGACGGCAGAGGATTTCCCCGGGAAAAAGCCTCTCCCTGGGCGGAAAAATTATCTTCTCACCCGCCAGGAGGGAGAATTTCCTGGCTTTATCCGTTGCAGCACTCCGGAGGAAGCTGCGGCGCTTGCCGGGGAGAACGCTTTTGTTATCGGCGGAGGCAGCGTTTACCGGCAGATGCTTACCTTCTGCGATACCGCTTATGTCACCAGAGTCCATGTGACACCACTGTCAGATACCTTTTTCCCAAACCTGGATCGGGAGCCGGGCTGGACCCTGGCGCAGACTTTGCAATCCGGAGAAGAAAACGGGACCCGCTACGAAATATGTCTTTATCGCAGAAAATAAACGCGTCCGGGAGAAGCAGCCTTCTCTCGGGCAGTTTTTTATCGGACAACGCGGGAGAAACAGGCGCCTGCCATTCGGCGGTCTTCCCCCGGCGGAGCAGTCTCCGCTTTGCCTGACGGATTTTGATGCCATAGCGACTGGTAAACAGCAGCCCAATCAGTAGTATTCCGAGGACCAGACCCAGACCAAAGCTGGAAATTTCTTCGTAGGGAGAAACGCTGCCCAAGTCCAGAATGTCCACCGCCATAAATCCCAGGAATCCGGCGGTTTCCAGCCAGAGCAGCCAGTGAATCCGTTTTATCAGCTTTTCTTTCTCCGTTGAGGATCTCGTCGATCCCCACCTGATAAATTTTTGCCAGTTCCGAAAGCAGATCGAAGTCCGGGAGGATGTTCCCGTTTTCCCACCGGCTGACGCTGCGGTTGGATACCCCCGGGGTTTCCGCAAGCTGCTCCAGGGTGATGTGCTTTTCTTTGCGCAGTTCCCGAAGCAGGGAACCTGCCTTCTTCTGATCCATTTTGCCACCTCCTTCTGGGAAAAGAATACCGGAAATCATGGGAAAATACCAGGACATACGGTGAGAATTGCAAAAAAACCGGTGGACAGCATGACGCTTTCCACCGAGAGAAAGAATTATTCTGGCAAGTCGCTGCTTTCCGCCTGAACCCGTTTCAAGCAGGCATTCAAGTAGATGATGTGGGACACCGCCGAAATGGCGCTTCGGAGCATTTCCTTCTCCAGTGATACGGAAGACCCAATGCTGCTGAGAGCATCCGTGATGCCGAAGCGGTAAAAAACGTTGTTTTCAAGCTCCTGACAGAAGTAGTCAAAGGCGGTTTCGTCATCGTAGGATTGCAGCTGCAGCAGAAAGAGCTGCCCTATGCTTTCCAGTGTCATCACATTTTTGAGTACGGTCAGGGGAATCAGCCGGGCGATATGCTCCCGGTAATACTGCTTTTTGACAGGGTTTTTCACCAGCCCCATTTTCACATAATTTCGGATCATGGAGCCGGTGATTTCGCAGAGGCCAAGAGGGGCCAGCTGCATATTGATGTATTTCGCTGTCTGCTCCAAGTAAAGTCCCATGTCGGGCAGCTGGCTGAACTTCGGCAGACGGAAGCCCTCTATGGAGGAAGCCAGACCTTTTGCAGTTTCTTTATCCATAAGAAAAGTATAGCCCCAAATAATGCGCTTGTCAAGATTTTTTTGAATCCTAATACAGGTTTTTCAAAAACCCTTGACAGGATATACATTCTATGATAGGATAGTATCAGCACAATGAGGATGTGCCCCGCTTTTGATATGAGGAGATAAAAATGATGATACGATTTGCAGCGGATTCTTCCGCGAATTTACCCCTGGGTCCGGGTTTGGAGGTGGGACTTGCCCCACTGAAAATCTCCGTGGAGAACCGGGAATTTACCGACGACGGAAAATTGGATATTGGAACGCTGCTGGATGCCATGGAGGGTTCCAGAGGGAAGGTACATACCGCATGCCCCAGTGTCCACGACTGGCTGGATGCCTTCGGTGAGGCGGATTGGGTGTTTGCTGTGGCCATCACCAGCTCCCTGTCCGGCAGCTTCAATTCCGCCAGGATCGCGGCAGAGGAGTACCGGAGCAGTCATCCGGGGGCAAAGGTGTTTGTCATGGATTCCTTGTCTACGGGGCCGGAAATGCAGCTCCTGCTGGAAAAGTTCCGGGACTTAGTCGGCGCAGGGTTGGATTTTGAAGAAATCGTCCGAAAAGTCCAGGCATATCACCAAACTACCCATCTGCTGTTTTCCCTGGAATCCCTGGACAACCTGGCGAAAAACGGCAGGGTAAGCCCGTTGGTTGCCAAGGCGGCGGGGCTTTTGGGTATCCGGGTGATTGGCAGAGCCAGCACGGAGGGAACGCTGGAGCCGCTCCATAAGGCCAGAGGGGAGAAAAAGGCACTCCGCCAGCTCCAGGCCAGCATGGAGGATATGGGCTACCGGGGCGGCAAGGTTCGGATCTCCCACACGGAAAACCCGGCGGCAGCCCAGACGCTGAAAATGAGCCTTTTGGAAGATTACCCCCAGGCGGATATCACCGTTTCCCCCAATATCGGCCTGTGCGCCTGCTATTCCGAGCGGGGCGGGGTCATGGTCGGGTTCGAGACGGCTTCCAAATAGAAGAGAAGGAGCAAACCGGTTTGCGTTCAGCGCGCCGATTTGCTCTTTTTTCTTACTTTTCCATATGATTTTTTTCCTTAATATGTTGCGTAGCTGGTGAATGTAAGGGTTTGTTGCGTTGCGGCCGTGACGTAGAAGTATGCTTTTGCCTGGTATTCTCCTGTCTGTGTGAGGCTTGCGCTATAGGTTTTGGAAAAACTCCGGCTGAGGCCGTTTTCTTCCCAGGTGCAGCCATCCACGGTGATCCAGGCGCTGCCGACTTTTCTCTGTAAAAGCACCTTTATATCAATGCTCTTAACAGTGGAATCGCCTTGGCTTCTAACTTTTACAGTTGCTTGTCCACTGCTGGAAATAGTAAGTGATATTCGGAAATCTCCCACATCTTCGTAGTAAGGCGCAGCCGGCGGATTTTCCGCCGCCCAGACAGGTTGGGCGAGGGCAATGACAAGGGAAACAAGCACAATCGCGGCAAGTGTTTTTTTCATAACGGTATCCTCACTTTCTAAGGAAGCTCTGAATAAATCGGCAAGAGCTGGTGGCGAAAGATTTTGTCCCAG
>CAZCLX010000134.1:0-4264 GCA_964499615.1 uncultured Oscillospiraceae bacterium | reverse complement strand
CTTTGGCGCCCGCCTGGGCAAAGGCCCTGGCCATATCCCCGCAGAGCACGCCGCCCGCGCCGGTGACCACCACTACCTTCCCGGTGAAGTCGATGTTCAGAGGCAAGTCCATCATTTGTGATACCTTCCCTTCTTAAGTTTGATCTGTGGTCAGTATAACACGTTGTTTTTGCAAATCACATTGTTCTTCTTATAAACAATATTGCAATTCTCGCAAAAATGCGGTATAGTGATAGCAGGAAATCAAATTATCTGCGGTTGCCTGGAGGCTGCTATGTCACACATCATCAAACCGGCGGCATTTGACCCCCTGCAGGAGATGCGCGTACCCGGGATCGAGATCCGTTATTGCCTGGATGAGGACTCGCCCACGGTGGACATCCACTCCCACACGCACTATGAGCTGTATCTATTTTGCGAGGGGGACCTGGACCGATATGTGGTGGGCAGCAGGAGTTACCGCCTCCAGCGGGGCGATCTTCTGCTGATCCCGCCTATGACGCCCCACCACCCCATCTTTCAGGCGGGAGCCCGCCGCTACCAGAGATTTGTCCTGTGGTTCTCCCGGGACTACCTGGACCGTCTGACAGAGTTGGACCCGGATATCTCCAGTGTGTTCCGCCTGTGCCGGGAACGGGAGGACTACATGATCCGTTTTGCCTCCCCCGAGCTGCCTCAGGCACTTGAGGGAGACATGCAGTCCATGTGGGCGGAGGCAGAGGGCGGCGCCCCCTGCCGGAGCGCCGCCCTTCACCTCTCCTGTATGCGGCTTCTGGTCCGCCTAAACCGGGGCGTGTCCGCCAATGCCATGGTATCCGTTTTACCCGGCGGGGAGAGCCCGCTGATGGACCAGGTCATCGCCTATATACACGAACATTACAGCGAACGCTTGTCCCTTCAATCCATAGCCGAAAAGTTTTTTGTCAGCCAATCTACCATCGAGCATCTGTTTACTCAAAAGCTAGGTCTGTCCTTCTATCGCTATGTCACCAAATGGCGGATCGCCGAGGCCAAAACGCAGATCGCCGCCAGCGTCCCGATCAAGATCGCCTGCCAGAACTGCGGATATGAGGATTACAGCAATTTCTACAAGGCATTTATCAAGGAGACAGGGCTACCGCCCAGCCGGTACCGCCGCTCGTTATCCCATTGATTGATCACGAAAGGTCAGAAGCGGCTGCATTATTCTGCTTCTTTGCATTGTTGACACTGTCGATGCGACGCAAGTTGCGGCGCCATGATGACCCACCGCCTGAACTGCATTTGCTGTCCTATTGGCCCATGGCAACGCATATAACCATAATACTATACCGCAGGCTTGTCAGCTGATTTTAAACATGGTACAATGAAGCAGGTAACAGTGATAAATGGGAGGCATACTGTGAAAACAAATAACAAGCGAAAAACGTAGAACAGGCCAGAAAAAAGGCATGGCAAAGCAAGCCTCCGACGGGGAGGCAAGAAAGCAGGTACAGTTAAGCGGATAAAGGTTCCAAGGAGATGGAACCATCCGGAACAAGGCCAAGCGAAACAAGGAGAGCGACAGCCTCTTTCGCAGAGGAAATGAGTCGTTTATGCCGTAGGTTTTCGGGCATGTCAAATTTGTTAAGGTCAGAGAGATTGAATACCTCGCCAGTTTGAAGCATAGCGAAAATGGCAGTCAGGATCATCCTCGCTATGGCAACAACAGCACGTTTTTTGCCCCTGCGCTTCATAAGGCGTTCGTACTTTAGACGGTAATACGGTTGTTTCTCTGTAGATTTGACGTCGGCATGGGCGGCCTCCACCAGAACCGGCTTCAGGTAAACTCCGGCGCGTGAGACTCTGACGGACTTTTTCTTGCCGGCGGACTGATTGTTGGCCGGAGCCAGCCCGGCCCAGTTGCACAAACGCTTGGAGGAACCGAATTGCGACATATCTGTACCGATCTTCGAGAGATTGTAATGGCAATGCGGCGGTCGATCCCCGGTATCGTGCAGAGCAGGGAGATCTGCCCCTCATACATCTCAAGGAGGTGGTCAACGATTTGGTCTATCTGCTGGATGCGATGGTCAATGTCCGCGAAATGGCCCTGTACGATACGCACCCGTTCCTTCTGCTCCGGGGTCATATTGAAGCCTTGAACGGCTTCAGCTACATCTGAGGCTTTCTTCTTCAGAGAACCCCGCAGCAAAGAAAGACACTGTTCCGAGTCTACGGTATCTGCCTCCAGCAGATAATTCTCAATGGCAGTGGCGGATTTGCCGAACATATCCGAAACAACAGCATCCAGCGTCAGGTTACACACAGTGAAAGCGTTTTGAAAACGGTTCTTCTCACTGGAACGCATGGATACGAGCTTGCTGCGGTATCTGGTAAACTCACGAAGAATACGGACGTCCTTGACAGGAATGTAACTGCCCGGAACAAGGCCCATGCGGAATAGGTCACCGATCCATCTGGAATCCTTCTTGTCATCCTTGTTGCCCTTCACAGCGGAAACCCATTTTGGATTTGCAATGCACACGTGGAAATCCCCCTCAATGACATTCCAAACGGGGACCCAATACTTTCCGGTGCTCTCCATGCAGACATCTTTGCAGTTGTAGTCGAGCAGCCACTGCTTGAAAGCGACAAGGCCGCTGTAGAAGGTAGAGAATCGTTTTTGATGGTAATGGGGAATGATGCCATCGCTTGTGATGACCGTAGCGACGAGAAAGGTTTTGTGAACATCGACGCCACAGCAGATGGGGTAAGTGAGTTTCATACCGCGCCTCCTTCTAAATTCAAGGGAGAGGCAGTGACTGCACCGCCACACAAAAATACAGAAGTATTTTACAATTCTTACTGTGCGGACTCAAACGACCCTCTTATTTGTGCTTGAATAGCGGTGCTTACACTGATTTATATACTGCCTTTGCGACTGATGAGTTGCGTGCAACTCACCTCCCCGTGCTCTGTAGTTTGCCTCTCTTGCCGCTATTATACAGGAAAACAGATAATTTTGCGGCATCTGTTTTCATCCCTATTTGTGCCGGTGCCGCACCGGCATGGTAATTTATATGTGGAACGGCTTTGACACCAGCGATTATGAAGGCATGATTGCGGAAACCATCAGTATTTTCGGCCACAATGGCAAGAGTATTCGCGCCTACTGGTCCCGGCCCATCGTCAAGGGTCCTTGTCCGGGTCTGGTGCTGATCCCCCACATGCCCGGCTGGGACGAGTGGTGCCGGGAGACCGCCCGACGCTTTACCGCCCACGGCTACAGCGTTTTGTGCCCCAATATTTATGAGGATTTCGGCCACGGGACGCCCGCCGAGGTGGCCCAGAGAGCCAGAGAAGCCGGCGGCGTGCCGGATAACGATGTGATGGCTGACACGGCCGGCGCGCTGTCCTTTTTGAAAAATCAGCCTGCCTCCAACGGCAGGACGGGCGTAATTGGGATGTGTTCCGGCGGACGGCACACATTCCTGGCCGCCTGCACGGTGGAGGGCTTTGATGCGGCGGTGGACTGCTGGGGCGGCGGCGTGGTCTGCACGCCGGAACAACTGAGTCCTGCACGGCCAGTGGCGCCCATCGACTACGCGGAAAAACTCAATTGCCCGCTGCTGGGTATCTTCGGCAACGAGGATCTCAGCCCCGCGCCTGCGGATGTGGACAAGCTGGAGGCGGTGCTCAAGGAACTGGGCAAAGACTATGAGTTCCATCGGTACGACGGGGCGGGCCACGGCATATGGTACTACGACAAGCCCATGTACCGGCAGGAGCAGGCCATGGATTCCTGGAACAAGTGCATCGCGTTTTTTGACAAGCACTTGAAATAACCGGGAGGCTGCATATGCAAGACGGCCGAAAGCCTTTTGTCGTGATGGCAAAACCGGTGGGTTCCCGGTGCAACATGCGCTGCGCCTACTGCTATTATCTGGAGAAAAGCAGATTTTCCGCCCACGCGAAGCAAAGCCGCATGAGCTTCAGCCTGTTGGAAAAGATCATTCGCCAGACCATTGAGGCCGGGGACGGCATCGTGTCCTTTGTCTGGCACGGGGGCGAACCCACTCTTGCCGGACTGGATTTTTACAAAAAGGTCGTGGAACTGGAGCGCAGATATCTGCCCCGAGGCTGGGAGGTATGGAACAATATCCAGACAAACGGCCTGCTTCTGAACGATGCCTGGTGCAAATTCCTGCGGGAAAACCGCTTCGATGTGGGAGTGAGCCTCGACGGCGCCCAATGGGTACACGACAAGAATCGCCGGGATCGGGGAGGTGCAGAGACCTACCAG
>CAZCLX010000133.1:0-4316 GCA_964499615.1 uncultured Oscillospiraceae bacterium | reverse complement strand
GAGGAATGCCTTATTCTTTTTTTCGTTATTTTTCAGATTTGCTCATTTATAGATTTATTTATTAAAAATCATCTGCACAGGAGGGAATAATATGGGAAACGAAGCGTTGTTTCGGGACAAGCCGGTGTGGTGCGCGATTTTCTCTCTGGCAATCCCCGCTGTCTTGACCATTTTGATCATGGTCATCTACCATATGGCGGACATGTTTTTCATTGGTATGCTGGGAGACGACTCCCAGGTAGCGGCTGTTTCAGTGGTCAGCCCAGTGTTCAGCCTGGCAACAGCAGTGGGTACCATGCTGGGTGCGGGTGGCTGCGCGGTCATTGCCAAGGCTCTAGGCGCGGGAGAGGACGCCCAGGCAAAGGCTGTTGGAAGTCTGTGCGTCTGGGGCAGTCTTCTGTTCGGCGCTGTGTTTGCGGCAGTGATCGTCCCTGCCGCGTCCCCGGTACTCCGAATTCTGGGAGCAACAGAGGATATGATGGACTATGCCTCAATTTATCTCCGCATTCTGGCGCTGGGGGTTCCGGTGATGCTGTTTAGCACCACTATGGGTTCCGTAGTGCGGGCGGAAGGGGCAGTAATCCCTGGGATGCTCTGCAATATCGCTGGAACCGCTGCCAATTTGGTTTTGGATCCACTGTTCATTTTGGTGCTGCGGATGGGGGTGGCAGGAGCAGCCCTTGCCACCGTGATCGGAAACTTTACAGCCTCCCTGTGCCTGGGCGCGGTCATTAAAAGGAAAACCCGGGTACTCACCCTGTCTCTGGGTTCGGCGCTCCGTCAGCCCAAGCTCCTGCTCCACACCATGGCAATAGGGCTTCCTAATGGCCTGAGCAGCATTCTCTCCGGTATGTCCTCCACCTTCAGCAACCAGCTATTGAGCCTTTACGGCTCCGGGGCGATTGCCGCTATGGCGGCAGCAGGGCGTGCCACCATGGTCATTTCCATGGTACAAATGGGGATTTGCCTGGGGGTCGCGCCGCTGATGGCATATAATTACGGCGCTGGCAGCCAGCCTCGGCTGAGGGAGATCCTGTTAAAAACCTCTGTCCTGACGACGGTTTTCGGCATTGCGTCTACCGCACTGTGTTTCGCCTTCCGGGACGCGCTGATCGGTCTGTTCCTTAAGGAGAGCGGCAATATGGAAATCAGCCGGGCGTTCCTTACCTGGCTGCTGCTGGCAAGTCCGCTGCTGGGCTTCTACTATCTTAGCAGCAACTATTTTCAGGCGGTGGGCAGCGCGTTTACCGCGACGGTCATTTCCGTTCTGCGCCAGGGGGCTCTGCTGATTCCCTGCCTGTACTTTTTCCACGCGGTTATGGGCCTGCATGGGATCGGTGTTGCTCATTTGGCAAGCGATCTTGCCGCAGTATGCATCGCAATGATTCTTTTTGCATTCCATTTCAGAAAACATCACCAGGGAGGTGCTACAGCGGATCAGAAGATGAAAGACGAGACAGTCGCGGGCCGATATAGGTAAAGGGCTACTTGCTTCGCCTTAACCAGCCGTCAGGAATTTCTTCAATGGGATCCGGTAGGATCAGTTTTTCGCCGATCTTGGCGTATTCAGCTGCCAGATTATCATCGATTGTGCCGTCCTTATTTGGCGACAGATTCAGAATGAAATTCACATTCTGGTCAAAGCAGCGATACATCCGCGTCAGCGCCCAATCGGCGGTGCCGGTAAGGGAGGTTTTGTCCACCTCGCGCCACATCCAGGTGCCGGTGAGCTTCTGGCAAAGAATGCCGGGGCCTTCAAAGCCACTGGTCACCTCTTGCCCCGCACCGTTTTCGAAGAACATGATATCGGTGCCTGCAATGTCTTTTGTCCAGCCGATATTCATGACCAGGCAGTTCGGCTGAATGGACTTGACAAATCCGTCCAGTTCTTCGAAGGACAGCATATCGTAGGTCGGGCCGCCCCAGGGAGCGTTCCAGCCGTCCAGAATCAGGAAGGGGATCTCCCCATAATTTGTAAGCAGTTCTCTCAGCTGGCCCTGGATCACTGCCTTCTGCGCCTCGGTGCAGGATTTCCGATTGATCCCCGCCGTAAGGTCAAGAATGGAGAAGTAAAGCCCCGCTTCCAGGCCGGCGTTCCGGAAAGCTTCCAGGTAAGCATCTACCACATCCGTTTGATTGGAGGCGTTTCGGACGCAGTGCTCCGAGTAAGCGGTAGGCCATGTTGCAAAGCCCTCATGGTGCTTGGCGACAAATACTGAAAAGCGGCAGCCCGCGCTTTTGGCAACGGCGGCCCACTGTGCGCAGTCGATATTGGAAGGATTCCAATCCTTTTCGTCAAAGGGGTAACGGCGGGGCTGACCCGCGTTCTCATGATCAAACTCCCAGTCCACGATGCTGCCGGTGTTAAACTGGATCGTACCGCTGTTAAAGTGAATCAGCGTTCCAAATCTCAGATTCACAAAATGCTTTTGCAACTCCAATAAATTGCTCATGAGATTTCCTTTCCGCGGATTGTCCGCATTGTTTTCGCAATCACATTATAGGGGATGCCTGCGGCGACGTCAACCAAAAATGGAAAAGTAGAGAATCAGCATGGTAAATTTTAAAATTGCGGAATGTTCTTGCAGGCGGCGATAGGATCTGATATACTATTTCCAGTTACAGTCTTTAGGAAACAGGTTTGCTTTACTCAAACTTGTACAGGAGGATGGCACTGTTTATGTTATGAAAATCTCCACAGAAATCGGGTCTGCCGCGTCATTGGTCGGCGAGGAAAAGGCAATTGAATTGTACGCAAAAGCCGGATTTGACGGCTGGGATTTTTCCATGTTTAAGATGTTTCGATTTGATTGGAATGCGTGGCAAATGCTTCCAAGCGACCATCCTCTGGGGCGGCCTGACTATCTGGCCTTTGCCCGGAAGCTGAAAAGGATCGGCCTGGACAATGGCATCGTCTGCAACCAGTCCCATGCCCCATTCCCATCCGTTTGGCCTCAGTCACGGGACTATCTTCTCAGAGCCATCGAATGCACGGCGGAGGCAGGCGGGAAAATCTGTGTCATTCATCCTGGGAACGATAAATCGCCGGAGGAAAATGCGGAGATGTACTGGCAGCTGCTGCCCTTTGCAAAGGCCCATCACGTGAAAATTGCAACGGAAAATATGTGGAATTGGGACGGTACCCGTGACGAAGCCGCGCCTGCCGCCTGTTCCGATCCGGATAGTTTTCTTGCTCACCTGAATGCGGTTCATGACGAAAGCTTTGCAGCTTGCCTGGACATCGGTCACGCGGAAATGCGGGGACTTCATACCTCGGCGGTGGAAATGATCCATGCCCTTGGCCCCCATTTGCAGGCGCTGCATATCCACGACAACGACCGGAAGCATGACGATCATCAGCTCCCGTTTTCTATGGAGATTGATTTTTCCGTTGTCGTTCAAGCCCTCCGGGAGATCGGCTACAGCGGCTATTTCACTTTGGAAGCGGATGCGTATCTCAGATCCAGCGGCTTGGCTCCGGAAGAGGGAATCGGGCGGATGGCAATGGCCGCAAAGCGGCTTGCCGGCATGTTTGATTCTGTTTGATCTCTTATGAAGCTACAAGGAAAGGGGCAATATTATGAAACCGACGGTGCTGCTGTATAATTTACCCTTGGCCTCGCAGGTCCAGGTGGAGGCGCTCTGCCGGGAGATTGGAGCGGAGCCTTTGGTGGTGGAAGGGCCGCGCCAGGGCTTGACTTTGGGCGCCCTGGTGGGACTGCTTCCGGAAGGCAGCTGCCGTGCCCGGGTACCTGGCACGATGCTGGTGATGGCTTTCTTTGAAAAAGAAATGCTGGATGCTTTACTGGAGGGCTTACGCCGCAGGATGATCCCGCCCATTCCCAGGAAAGCAATGCTCACCCTGACCAATACCGCCTGGACAGGCCCCCAGCTATACGAAAATCTCTCTTCCGAAATGGCAGCTATGGCGAAGGCACTTCAAAAATGACACGGCAATGCTTATTGGTTCTTCCTCCTCGGTATTATGTTGAGTTTACTTGCTTCATCATTATACCTGAAGGTAGAGCCCTTGGCTCATCTTTTTTCAATTTACACCATTATACGGCCATGGCCAACAATACCTACATTCAAAGTGAAGGAATAAACCGGGATTTCGGGATTTATGACTGCCCGGATGATTTGCTTAAAGAACATCATCAGGAAATGTCAGTTTTGAAAGCTATTCTATATAGAAATGTAGGAAGGCATTTTATGAACCGGAATATAAAGGCCGCCTCTAAAAATCCGGTTTTTTCACTTGGACATTGCAGGTTTTCCTGTTTTTGGGCCGCAGCTAGTCTGAAATAACGCCATCT
>CAZCLX010000132.1:0-4364 GCA_964499615.1 uncultured Oscillospiraceae bacterium | reverse complement strand
CCGGCGCCGTGACACTTGTGGCACTGCATATCCATTTCACAGCTGGGCTCCGTAAAGGGGAAGTGGTGGGGGCGGAACCGCATTACCGCTTCTTCTCCGTAAATTTCCCGCATCATGGTGATGAGCGCGCCTTTCAGGTCGCCCATGGTGATGCCCTCGTCCACCACAAGGCCCTCGATCTGGTGGAACATTGGGGAGTGGGTGGCGTCCGCCTCATCCTTCCGGAACACCCGTCCGGGAGCCAGAATGCAGATGGGGGGCTGGGCATTCTCCATGGCCCGGATCTGCATGGGGCTGGTCTGGGTTCGCAGCAGCACACTGTCATCGTCGGTAAAGTAGAAGGTGTCGGAACGGTCCCGGGAGGGGTGGCCCTCCTCAATGTTCAGCCGGGTAAAGTTGTAGCTTGCCAGCTCCACCTCGGGGCCTTCCACCACCCGGTAGCCCAGGCCCACGAAAATGTCCTTGATCTGCTGGAGCACCTGGTTCATAGGATGCTGATGGCCTACGGGCACCGGATCGCCGGGGATAGTCACGTCCACCGCTTCGGCGGCCAGCTTGGCTTCCAGCACGGCGGCGTGGATCTCCGCTTTCCGCTCCTCCAGCTTCTTTTCAATGTCCGCCCGGACGGTGTTGGCAAGCTGACCCATTACGGGACGCTCCTCCGGGCTGAGACGGCCCATCTGCTTGAGCAGGGCGGTCAGCTCGCCCTTCTTGCCCAGCAGCTTCACCCGCAGCTCCTCCAGAGCGGCAGGGGTTCCGGCATCCTCCAGAGCGTTCAGCGCCTGGGCGCGGATGCGCTCCAATTCCTGTTTCATTTTGTACCCTCCTGTTAAAATAAAAAAGCCAATCCTCCCAAAAATCGGGACGAAAGGCATAGCTTCCGCGGTACCACCCGCAATTTGCCGCTCACGCGGCACGCTTTCGGACGCAGACACGCCCAAGACGGATAACGGTGTCACCCGGCGCACCCTACTGACCCTTCAAAAAGAGCGTTCCGGCGGCGGCTCCTGGGAGAAAGCCCGGCATTTCGCGTAAGCGGATCCCACCGTCCCGCTCTCTCTGAAAAAACGCGATACCAATGCAAGGCAGCCCAATCACAGCCTGTCACACATCTTCCATATTCTAGCACATTCCACTCCAATATGCAAGCTTTTTTTCCAACCGCATCCCGTAGGGCTGGCTCCCCTCGGTTCTTCTATTGACGGAATGGGAAAAATATGGTATTTTGAATACATCCAAACTGTATTGTAAAGGAGAAACCGTAATGAAATACAAATCTGTGAAGGAAGCGCTGGAAGCCTTGGACCAGCTCCAGCGGAAGCAGTCGGCTTATAACCACGCCATGGGTGTATTGTATCTGGACGCTGCCACCGCTGCACCAAAGGGAAGCTATGAGGGCAGAGGAAAAACCATGGAGGTGCTGTCCCAGATCAGCTATGACCTGATGGCAAACCCGGGGAATGGGGAGCTGCTGTGCTTTCTGGAAGAAAACCGGGAGGCGCTGGACCCGGTGCGCCAGCGTCAGGTGGAGGTTCTGTGGAAGGAGTACGACCAGCTCCATCGGATTCCGGCAGAGGAGTATGTTGCCTATTCCGTGCTGCTGAACGATGCCCAGGCGGTGTGGGAGAAGGCAAAGCTGGAAAACGACTACCCCGCCTTTGCGCCTTATCTCCGGAAAATCGTGGAGTGTAACCGGAAATTTGCGGGGTACTACAATCCAAAGCTTCCTCCCTACGACGCTCTGCTGAACGAATATGAGGAGGGAATGAACACCGCTTTGCTGGACGCGTTTTTTGCTCGCCTGCGGGAAACCATTGTTCCTCTGCTTCGCAAGGTGATGGCAGCGCCGGAAATTGACGACAGTTTCCTTCACCGCCGCTATCCCGTGGAGCAGCAGCGGAAATTCTCCGATTACCTGATGGAGGTGATGGGGCTTGACCGGAACTACTGCGCCATTGCCGAGACGGAGCACCCCTTTACCGACAACTTTAACAACAAGGACGTGCGGATCACCACCCACTACTATGAGGACAATCTGGTGTCCTCCATGTTCTCCGTGATCCACGAGGGGGGTCATGCTCTGTATGAGCTGGACGCCGACGACTGCTACAACGGCACCTGCCTGTCCGGCGGTGTGTCCATGGGCATCCATGAGAGCCAAAGCCGGTTCTATGAGAACATCATCGGCAGAAGCCCGGCCTTTATCCATGCCATTTTCCCCAAGGTGAAGGCGTTTTTCCCGGAGCAGCTGAAGGACGTGGACGAGACTATGTTCTACCGGGCGGTGAACAAGGTGCAGCCCTCCTTGATCCGCACCGAGGCGGATGAACTGACCTATGCCCTCCATGTAATGGTTCGCTACGAGATGGAAAAGCAGCTCATTTCCGGCAGCCTGACGGTGGAAGAGGTGCCAGCCCGGTGGAAGGAGCTGTACCGGGAGTACCTTGGGGTGGATGTGCCCAACGACCGGGAGGGATGTCTCCAGGATTCCCACTGGTCCGGCGGAAGCATCGGTTATTTCCCCTCCTACGCCCTGGGCAGCGCCTACGGCGCCCAAATGCTTCACAAAATGGAGGCGGATCTGGGAGATATTTACGCCCTGGTGGCGACGGGAGACCTCTCCCAGGTCACCGGCTGGCTCAAGGAGCACATTCATTGCTTTGCCAGCTTCAAAAAGCCCGATGTTCTCTTTGAAGACGCCTGCGGCAAGTTTGACCCCGGTTACTATACCGATTACCTGACGAAGAAATTTTCCAGTATTTACGGACTGTAGAGGTCGAATCAATGCTGGAATTAACACGGGAAGTGGCGCTGGCGCTGCTGCCGGAACGGGATCCGGAGGGGCACAAGGGAAATTTCGGACGTCTTCTGCTGCTGTGCGGAAGCCGGGGCTATACCGGGGCGGCGTATCTTGCCGCTATGGGCGCCCTTCGGGGCGGAGCGGGGCTGGTGTTTTTGGGCGTCCCGGAAAGCATTTATGCCATTGAGGCGGTGAAGCTGACGGAGGCTATCGTGTTCCCTCTGCCGGATGAAAGCGGGGCGCTGTCGCCGGCGGCGGTGCCGGAGATTGAAAAGCGGCTGCCATCCATGGATGCCGTGGTCATCGGTCCAGGCCTTGGCCGGGGGCCAGGGGCGCTGGCGGCGCTGGAAGCTGTGGTACAGGCGGCGAAATGTCCCGTAGTGGTGGATGCCGACGGCATAAATCTTCTGGGTAAGCATATGCATTTACTGCGCGGAAGACCTTACCCTACGGTGCTGACTCCCCACGACGGGGAATATGCCCGCCTGGGGGGTGACCTGACGGCGGGCCGCCTGGAAGATACCGTGAAAATGGCGAAAGCCCTGGGCTGCATCCTGGCGCGGAAAGGCCACGGCACCCTGATCACCGACGGCAAAACCGTCTATCGCAATCCAACGGGAAATCCCGGGATGGCGGTGGGCGGAAGCGGGGATGTGCTGGCGGGACTGATTGCCGCGTTCCTGGGCCAGGGGATCCCACCGCTGCAAGCCGCCGCCTGCGGCTGCTATTTCCACGGAGCGGCGGGGGATCGGTGCGCCCAGGAGCTGGGACAGTACGGAATGCTGCCCACGGACATGCTGGAGGCGCTGCCGCGACTACTGAAATAAGGCGGGCTGACTATGGAACCTATGAAACGGCTGTGTTCCCTGGCGCTGATCCTGGCGCTTTTCCTGACCGGCTGCGGGGTGGGCGCCTCGGAGCTGGACGAGGCCATGGCGATTCGGGAAAAACTTCTCAAGGCCTCGGGCTGCTCCTTCGACGCGGCTGTGACGGCGGACTATGGAGATAAAATTTTTGGTTTCCGTCTCCGCTGCCAGGGGGACGGGGCGGGAAACCTCACCTTCACCGTCCTGGAGCCGGAGAGCATCGCGGGAATCTCCGGCACGGTATCGGGAAGCAGCGGAGCGCTGACCTTCGACGGGACGGCGCTGTCCTTTCCTCTGATGGCAGATGGGCAGGTAACCCCGGTGACCACGCCCTGGCTTTTCCTGAAGACCCTTCGCGGCGGCTACATAACCTCCGCCGGGCGGGAAGGGGAATCCCTCCGTATGGCCATCGACGACAGCTACCAGGACGACGCCCTTCACCTGGATATCTGGGCGGAGGAAGGAATGCCCACCCGGGGGGAGATTCTCTATGACGGCAGGAAGATTTTGTCGGTGGATGTCGCGGATTTTCAGTTTCTGTCATAAGATATTTTGGAAGCGAAACCGGCATAATACTGTTTCTTGATTAAAAGTCCATGCGTCAAGTGCTTTCCTTTTTGGTGGCGTCGTGCGTGGTATGGACATTTAATCAAGAAGACATCGCCTTGCGGCGCTGTCATTTTTGGTATTTTCGGGAT
>CAZCLX010000131.1:0-4402 GCA_964499615.1 uncultured Oscillospiraceae bacterium | reverse complement strand
AGGAGGAACCAATATGTTTAACATGAATGCAATCGGCAAGATCATCCGGCAAGCCAGGATCCAGCAGAACATGACGCAGCTGGAATTGGCGGATCGGATGGGGGTCAGCTTCCAGGCAGTGTCCAACTGGGAGCGGGGCAATTCCATGCCGGATATTTCCAAGCTGGAAACGCTGTGCGAGGTTCTGAAGCTAAATGTACAGGAACTTCTTTCCGGCCAGCCCCAGAGTACCGTGGCGGTGGTGAAGGTACTGGAACGTAAAGAAGAGCCGCTGACCGTGGATGAGCTGGCAGACGTTGCTCCCCTGCTCCCCCCGGATCAGATGGAAAACGAGATGAAAAAAACCTCCGCCGGGAAGAAATGGGGCATTAACAAGCTGTCAAAAATTATCCCTTTCCTGGACAATGATTTATTGGAGGAAATCTGCGGTGAGATCCAGGTGTCCAGTTTGAAAGAGCTGGCAAAAATCGCTCCCTTTCTGGACGAGGATATCTTGGACAAAATGGTCATGTCCTCCTGTGCCAACGACTGGGAAGGCGTCATTGCCCTGGCGCCTTTTCTGGGAGATGGCACTCTGGATACCCTTGCCACCCGCTGCTTTTCCAGTAAGGACAGTGACAAGCTTACGGAGCTGGCCCCCTTCCTCGGTGATGAAACCCTGGCAAAGATTGCCGCATCCATGGAGCCGGACAGCAAGACTCTAGCGGTGCTGGCCCCTTTTCTGGACGAGAATACGCTGGACTGTTTGGTAGCGAAGCTGCTGGAAAAAGGCGATGTCAAGGGGATCAACAATCTCTATCCCTTCCTCAGCAGGGAAACCATGCGGAAGATCCTCCGGTTTATTCTGGATTCCGGCAATCTGGACGACGCAGAGGAAGCCGCCATATATCTGTAAAAAACCCGGGGACAGATTCTGTCTCCGGGTTTTTCTGATCTTACAGTGCCTTCAGAACGGCGAGAAGCAGCTCCCACGTGCGCTTGGTGGAAGCGATGTCCAGCTTCTCCCGGCTGGTGTGGATGTCGTGCATCTGGGGTCCGATAGACACGCAATCCAGGCCGGGCAGTTTTTCTCCAAGAATACCACACTCCAGGCCGGCGTGAATGGCCAATACCTGGGGCTCCTTGCCGTACAGCTGGGTATAGATCCGAACCATAGTATCCCGGAGCTTACTCTCCTTCTTAAATTCCCAGGCGGGGTACTCCCCCATCTGGCTGTAGGTTCCGCCGTAAAATTCTGCCTGCTCCTTCAGCTTCTGCAGCAGCTCTTCCTTCTCCCGGTTTACGCTGCTGCGCACAGCGAAAGTGACGGAGAACTTCTCCCCCAGCTTGGCAATGCCCAGATTGAGGCTGGTCTGCACCAGTCCGGGAATATCGGCAGAATAGGATTGCACACCGTTGGGCACGGTGCAAAGCATCCCGGTGATTTTCGCGGTATCCTCTGTGGAGAGTCCATTGCCCCCCAGTGCGTCCACATCAAACGCCTGGATAGATGCCTCCGGCTCATCATATTTCTCCCGAATCTCATCCTGTAGCTTCTGGGCGATCTCATTGATCCGATCCAGCTGAGTACCCATAGCAACCACCGTTGCCTGGCAGGACTGTGGAATGGCGTTATCTTTGCCGCCGCCGGAGAAGGAGGTCAAGCACAGCGGCATCCGCTCCTGGATCCGGGACAGAAATTGCCCCATTACCATGTTGGCATTGGCACGGTTTTTGTGGATCTCCGCACCGGAATGACCGCCCCGGAAGCCGTCCACAGTCAGGCGAATGCAGGGTCCGTATACCGCCCGACGGGTTCCCGTCAAGGAAATGGTTGCGGTAGCGCCTCCCGCGCAGGAAACCGTGAAGATACCCTCGTCCTCAGAGTCCAGGTTAATCATGGTTCTGCCTTTCAGCAGACTCAAGTCGATCTCGGCAGCGCCAAGCATCCCGATTTCTTCGTCCACCGTCAGAATCACTTCCAGAGGCGGGTGAGGAATGGTATCGTCCTCCAAAAGCGCCATAGCGTAGGCAAGGGCAATTCCGTCGTCTCCCCCCAGAGTGGTACCCTTGGCATAAATATAGGTTCCGTCCTGGGTTACATCCAGCCCATCAGCTGCCATATCCAGGGTACACTGGGCATCCTTCTCGCAAACCATGTCCATGTGGCCCTGTAAAATCACCGGAGGATGATCCTCCATTCCGCAGGTGCCTTTTCCAAAAATGATAATGTTATTGGATTCGTCCTGAATGTATCGAAGATCATGGGCCTTCGCAAAAGACGCCAAATAATCGCTGATCGCCTTGGTATTCCGGGAGCCGTGTGGAATTCCGCAGATGGCTTCAAAATAGGAAAATACGGACTGCGGTTCCAGCCCCGCCAATTTCTTCTCTTCCATAGTAATTGCTCCTTTCACCGATTCACACACTACTTAGGTGCGTTTGTCTGTTCGATATAAGCATTGGAAACGTTTCCGGTTCCTCTCCTGGGATATTCTAGCATAAATTTTCTGGAAAGTCACTTGGCAAAATAGCAAGACCACAGGATAAAATCCTGTGGTCCTATGGTCATTATTCTGAAATCCAACGTCCCAAACGGAAGCCAGTCTTACACCAAGCTAAGAACCAGGGTCAGAACCACCCAGGCAATGGCGATCCACTTGGTGGAATTTGCCAGGACGTGATCCAGGCTGCCATTCTTGTTTTTGCTCAGGTAAGAATCGGAAGAACCGGACAGCGCACCGGAAAGCCCCGCTTCCTTGCCGGACTGCAACAGCACCACAACGATCAGCGCCAGACTGGCAATCGCCTCCAGGACAATCAGAATGATCTCAAAAACGCCCATGTATAAACCTCCCTCCGCCGGATTCGCGGATCACGAACGGTTATTTTCGCTTGAAAACCTCAACAGCTCACTTAGTATATCACAGAGATCCAAAAAATGCAAGAGGAAATCGATATTTTTTCACTTATTTTTGCACCCAGTTGCCCGAAGCCAGGCAGTTAAGATAGCTCTCAATAAAGGGATCCAGTGCCCCATCCATCACGGCGTTTACATTGGAAGTCTCGCAGCCGGTACGGGTATCCTTCACCAGGGTATAGGGCATAAACACATAGTTTCGGATCTGACTGCCCCACTCGATCTTCTGCTGAACGCCCTTGATGTCGGAGATCTTGTCCAAGTGCTCCCGTTCCTTGATCTCCACCAGCTTACTGCGGAGCATCCGAAGGCAGGTTTCCTTATTCTGAAACTGACTCCGTTCTGTCTGGCAGGAGACCACAATGCCTGTGGCCTTGTGAATCAGGCGGACGGCAGAGGAGGTTTTGTTAATGTGCTGGCCTCCGGCACCGGAGGAACGGTAGACCTGCATTTCATAGTCCTCCGGCTTAATTTCCACGTCCTGGCTATCGTTGACAATCTCCGGGATCACTTCTACCGCAGAAAAGGAGGTCTGGCGGCGGGCATTGGCATCGAATGGAGAGATCCGTACCAAACGGTGAACACCGTTTTCCCCTTTCAGAAAGCCGTAGGCATTCTCCCCTTCCACCAAAATGTCCGCGGATTTCAACCCTGCCTCGTCCCCTTCCAGGTAGTCCAGGATCTTGTAGGTAAAGCCATGATTCTCTGCCCAGCGGGTATACATCCGGTAAAGCATCTGGCACCAGTCCTGAGCCTCGGTGCCGCCTGCGCCAGCATGAAAGCTCATCAGGGCATTGTTTTTATCATAATTCCCAGTGAGCAGAGTCTCCAGGCGGCAGACCTCCATATCCTTTTCCAGCTTATCGAAGCCCTCTTTCAGCTCCTCCAGCAGGGAGTCATCATCCTCTTCCTCTGCCATCTGGCAGATGGTTATCAAGTCATCCCAGGAAGACACCATCTTTTTGTAGCGCTCCAGCTTACTTTCCAGCTGGCGGGTCTTCACTGTCACCTTCTGGCTCTTCTCCGGGTCGTCCCAGAATCCGGGAGCCTCCTGCATGGCATGGAGCCGCTCCAACTCATTTTTCATTCCCGCAAGGTTCAGGGAATCCGCCAGCCCATCCAAAGCGGGACGGCAGTCACTTAGCTTCTGCTTGTACGTTTCAAACGCGATATTCATAGCTTTCGACTCTCATTTCTTAAATTTATGTCATTATAGCGAATTATTTCATTCCTGTAAAGAGGGAAAACGGAAATTCTCCCACAACATGAAAAACCAGGCATTCCTGCCCGGTTTCCGCTTTCATTCTCACCGCTCGCTGGGGCCGCCGTCCTCCTCGTCAAAAATCAAATCGTCCAGGTCAGCCCCCGGTTCGCCGCTGCGCTTCATGGTCATTGCTCCTTTTCAAAAAACTCTTGGACAGTATATGATACTTCCGTTAAAAAATGTGCCACGGAAATCAATTTTCCAATATATCGCAAAGCACCCCGCAGTCCAGCAGGCAG
>CAZCLX010000130.1:0-4412 GCA_964499615.1 uncultured Oscillospiraceae bacterium | reverse complement strand
TCAAAATGTTAAATCCGAAGGATTAAATATTTTGATATGAAGATCATAATGAGACGAATTTTTGGTATTTTCTATTCCGAAAATATCAAAAATGACAGCGCCACAAGGCGATGCCTTTATGATAAAATGAAACCATTTTATTTAAAAAATAGTATTAAATTTAAGGCGGGGGCTTTTGCCCCCGCCTTATCCATGCCTATTTTCTTCCTAATCAGAATGTTGCCGACATATCCCGGTAGAACGCTTCCATTTCTTCTTCGGTGTCGAAGTTGGCAACGTACATCTGGTTTGCCATTGCACCGGTCAGAGCTTCGGGAATCCGTCCCCACATTTTCATTTTGTTCTTGTATTTCATCATGATTTCGTAGTCATCCAGCTTGTAGGTGTTGCCGTCCCGACGTCCATAGAAGGCGCAGTAGTGGTGAGCGCCAATGGACTTGGTATTCCGGTCAAAGGCAACCATGTCCGCCCAAATCTTGTAGACATCGGTTTCCTGGCTGTAGTTGTACATTTCCGGGGTATAGCCGCCGGCAGGGCGCATATTGACCTCTAGCCCCAAAATGTCGCCCTTCTTGCCCAAGCCTTCCTGATCCCGGTTCAGGATAAAGAATTCCAGATGGATAAACCGGCTGAACACACCGAAGGACTTCACTGTCCGCAGACCCACGTCCCGGATCCGCTCAGGAACGTCCTTTACAAGGTAGTAAACAGAGTCGGAACCGTTGTTCACAATGTCCATTAGGGATAGGGGAGTCACATTCCCGGATTCAAACAGTGGTTCCCCCTGAGAGTCCACAATGGCGTCGTAGGTCTGGATATAGGCGTCCACGAACTCTTCCATAATGAAAACCGTGTCGTCCTTGCTGTCCATGAAGGCCTGCAATTCTTCGTCGCTTTGGAGCCGGTAGGTGTGGTTTGCTCCCACGCCGTCGTCGGGCTTTACCACCACTGGGTAGCCTACCGTGTGGGCAAATTCCACCGCGTCCTCATAACCTTCGATAATATGGTATCTTGCGGTGGGAATCCCGGCCTTTGCGTAGTATTCCTTCATGACGGACTTATACTTGATTCTGGCAATGCTGTCATTCCGGGGGCCGGTGGTGATGTTGAACTCGGTGCGCAGCTGAGCGTCCCGCATCAGCCAGTATTCGTTGTTGGATTCCAGCCAGTCGATTTTGCCGTACTTGAAGGTAAAGAAGGCAACTGCTTTAAATACCTCGTCATAGTTTTCCAGACTGGAAACCTTGTAATATTCGTCCAGGGAGTCCTTCAGTTCCTGAATGAGGGCGTCGTAGGGGCTATCGCCGATGCCCAGCACACGCATGCCGTTATTTCGCAGCTCTCTGCAGAATTTCCAATAGGTCATGGGAAAATTCGGGGAGATAAAGATAAAGTTTTTCATATATTGTCACTCTCTTTCTTTCTATAAAGGGTTTATCCCAGCATCCAGGGCAGGTAGGTTTTCACCATCACAAACCACCAGGGCCAGTCGTGATTCACATCATAGCCCCAGTATTCAAATCGGGTGTGGATTCCCTGGCGGCAGCATACCGTGTCCAGATACCGGGTGCTTTCCAGCAGCGGCTCTTCCCAGGCGCCCTGCCCACAGACGATCAGGGATTTCTGGCAGTTGTACAGTTCCCGGTAGTAGTGGTCGGCAGGGAGATGATCCAGATACAGGGCAGGGCAGTTGTTATAAACCAGATCGTCGCAGTAGTCACCGAAAAACAGCTTGTTGTCGTACAGCCCAGAGATGGCAAAACAGCTGTCAAACAGATCCGGGCGACGATAGTACAGGTTGGCGGCGTGCATCGCCCCCATAGAGCAGCCGAAGGTCAATATCCCCTGGTCATATCCGCACCGCTCACCGCTGAGGTGCTTGATATAGGGCACCAGCTCGTCGGTAATATAGTGTATCCACTTTTCGTGGTTTTCGATCCGCCAGCGGTTGTCCGCTCCCTGAGCTGCCCAGCTTTCGTTGTCGATGCAGTCGGCGGAATAGACGGTGCACTGCCCGCTTTCAATCCAGTCCGCCCAGGCGTCCACCATTTTAAAGTTTTCAAAGTCAAAGAATCTGCCGCCCTGGCAAGGAATAAACAGCACCGGTTTACCGCCGTGACCGTAGACCTTGAATTCCATGTCCCGGCTCAGCCATCCGCTGTAGTGCTTAAAATACCGTACTTCCATGCAAATATCCTCTCTTTCCTACAGTCCCAAGCAGTCCATAAAAATGGGGATCTGACGCTCCCAGGACGCCTCGGAATGGGTACCCCCGGGTACGATCCGCAGAGCCAAGTTCACCCGCTTGGTCATCAGCAGGTGGGCGGTGGAGATCATGGATTCCGCGTTGGCGGCGTGATTAAAGATTTCCAGCGCCCCATAGTCCATATAGATGCAGGTATCCCGGCGGATATGGGCCCGGGCGACCAGCTCCAGCACCTTTCCGGGAGCCACCCACAGGCTGGGGCTGAGGCATGCCGCCCGCTGGAAAACATGGTTAAATACGGTGACACCGTACAGAGCCATCAGACCACCCATGGAGGATCCGGCAATAATGGTGTTGCACCGGTCCGGGAGAGTGCGGTAATTTTCATCAATGTAAGGTTTCAGAGTGCCGATCATCCAGTTCATGTACACTCTGCCTTTGCCGCGGATGCTGCCAAGTTCCGAATTCTGGAAGGTGAGGGGGGAGTATTCTACCAGACGGCGGTTACCCTCATGGCTGCACTCCACGGCGACGATGATCAGCTGCTTTCCGCTTTCCTCCATGTACTTGTTCATGCCCCACGACTTACCGAAGGTAGCGTCTTCGTCAAAGAAGACATTGTGCCCGTCAAACATATACATAACGGGATAGCGGCGTTCCGGATCCGTCTCATAGGATGCGGGAAGATAGATGTATGCTTGCCGGGGCGTGTCCCCGGACAGAGGTGGAATGGTGATTTTCCATTTGATGACCACGGTTTCGACTTCCTTCTTCTGATTTATTCACCCTAGTATAATAGACAATATCCGGATTGTCAACCGAAAAAAAGGAAAAAATGTTTTCCGGAAAGATACGATTGCCCGTCTGCCGGGGACAATACCCCCTAACAGCTGGCAGAAGGCATGGGACATACAGACGTTGAATCGGAAAATCATACATGGTTTGCTACCTCAAAAAACTGGCGGAAAGCGGTGGGGAGAGCGGCGTTTCTGTGGATTTCCTCCGGGGTGAGCCAGGTGAAGTCCCCGGCTTGGCGGCATACCTCCAGATAATACCCCCGCATTTCCCAGCGAATATGGGTAAAAATATGGCTTTTTTCCGTTTGGCGATAGATTTCTTTTGGTTTCAGTCCCCAACCGGAAGTGGCGTGAAGAGCATCCTCCAATTCAAGGGTTCCGGGCAGATTGGGAAATTGCCACAATCCAGCCAGCAGCCCTTCTTCCGGACGCTTTTGGATGGCAATTTTTCCGTCACAGGAAAAAAGGAACACCGTGAGGTGCTCTGTCTTCCGGTGACGTTTAGGGCTTTTCACCGGAAGGGCCTCCGCTGTACCCCGCTGGAAGCCGAGGCACAGCCCCCGGCAGGGGCAGCTAAGGCAGTCCGGCTTCCGGTTTGGCCCGCAGACGGTTGCTCCCAGCTCCATCAGCGCCTGAGTGAACGCCCCGGCGCAGGGGGGATAGTGAGCCTTCAGAGCATCATGATACCGCTTCTTATTTTCCGGCAGATCGATGGGGGAGGAGTCATCCAGCAGCCGGGAGAGAACCCGTAGGACGTTTCCGTCCACAGCAGGGCAGGGCATATCATAGGCAATGGAGCAGATCGCTCCGGCGGTATACGGACCGATTCCCGGCAGTGCCAGAACGTCGTCATATTCCCTGGGAAATACGCCGCCATACTCCGATACAATTACCTGGGCCGCCTTTTTTAGGTTTTTTACACGGCTGTAGTATCCAAGCCCTTCCCAGAGCTTTCGCAGCCGGTCATCGTCACAATTTGCCAGCGCCTCTATAGTGGGAAGCGTCTCCAGAAACCGGGCATAGTAGCCTTTTACAGCCTCTACCCGAGTCTGTTGCAGCATGATCTCTGAAATCCAAACAGAATACGGTTCCCGTGAGCCCCGCCAGGGAAGCTCCCGGCGGTTTGCCCGGTACCAGGGAAGCAGCAGTTCCGGAAGCTGCTGTAAAATTTCCGTTTCCGTCAAAATATCCCCGCCTTTCCTGTTTTCCCTATTTTACAATAGTGCCGGTCCCTATGTCAAGGATATAAGGCTCCGGTAAGAGGTGGAGAAAAAAGAAAAAATAGGTTTTTCCAAAAAAAGGCTTGCATTTTTTGCCCGCTTGTGCTATTATACTGTGGCACTGTGAGAGTGCACACGCGCCAGTAGCTCAGTTGGATAGAGTGACTGACTACGAATCAGTAGGTCGGG
>CAZCLX010000129.1:0-4529 GCA_964499615.1 uncultured Oscillospiraceae bacterium | reverse complement strand
ACCGGATCGGTTACGGCGGCTATCTGAAACTCGCCTGCCGGTTCCCGGAGTTTATCGACTATGTGGAGTCGGTATGCAAGGAGTTCCGGGAGCTGTACGACAATATCAAAGGCACAACACCCTACTGCTTTAAAACCGTGGCGGTGCTGAACTGCTGGGGCAAAATGCGCTCCTGGGGCTGCCACATGGTTCACCACGCCCTCTATCAGAAGCAGAATTACTCCTACGCCGGGCTCATTGAAGCCCTGTCCGGGGCGCCCTTTGACGTAAAATTTATTTCCTTTGACGACATTCGCCAGGATCCCCACGTTCTGGACGGTATCGACGTGATCATCAACGTGGGCGACGGAGATACCGCCCATACCGGTGGTGCGGAGTGGGAAGATCCGGCCATTTCCACAGCAGTTCGGCAATTCGTTTACAATGGCGGCGGCTTCATCGGCGTAGGAGAGCCATCCGGGCACCAGTACCAGGGACGTTACCTCCAGCTGGCATCGGTCCTGGGAGTGGAGAAGGAAACAGGCTTTACCATGAACTACGACAAGTACAACTGGGAAAGCCATCCGGATCACTTCATTCTGGCAGACACCGGGGACGATATTGATTTCGGCGAGGGCAAAAAGAATATCTATGCCCTGGAAAACACCCAGATTCTGGTTCAGCGGGACAAGGAAGTGCAAATGGCGGTAAACACCTACGGCGCGGGTCGCAGTGTGTACATTTCAGGTCTTCCCTATTCCTTTGAAAACAACCGGGTGCTCTACCGCTGCATTTTGTGGAGCGCCCACGGTGAGGAATCCCTGCATAAATGGTTCTCGGAGAATCCCCATGTTGAGGTTCATGCCTACATAGCAGGTGGGAAATACTGTGTCGTCAACAACACATATGTGCCTCAGGACACGGTGGTCTATACCGACTCCGATTCCTTCCCCCTGCATTTGCAAGCCAACGAAATCCGCTGGTACGAAATCTGACGGAACAGGAGAGATGGTTATGGAGAAAATTCTAAGCCATGTTTTAAATCAATTTCAGCTGGATGCTGCCGCCGTTTCCTGTGAGCGTTACGGCTGCGGTCACATTAACGTTACCTACCTGGTAGTGACGGCATCCGGCCGCCGCTATATCCTGCAAAAGATCAGCAACCAGGCATTTCACAATATTCCTGAGCTTCAGGAGAACATTGCTTCCGTTACGGCATATCTTCACACCCAAACCGACGATCCCAACGGCGCGCTGACGCTGATCCCAACCCTGGACGGCAAGACCTGGTACCATCACGGGGAAAACAGCGACTGGCGGGTCTATGATTTCATCGAGCACAGCATCTGTCTGCAAGCCCCCCAGTGTCCGGAGGACTTTTACCAGAGCGCCATCGCTTTCGGCAGATTCCAGCAGCAGCTGGACGGCTTTCCCGCCGCCACCCTCCACGAAACCATTCGGAATTTCCACAACACTCCTGACCGTTACCGCCTGTTCCGGGAGGCACTGTCAAGGGATTCCGCCGGACGGGCCAAGGATGTGCAGCCTGAAATCAGCTTTGCTTTTTCTCATGAGAAAATCGGCAGCAAACTGACATCTATGCTGAAAGCGGGAGGGCTTCCGCTGCGGGTGACCCACAATGATACCAAGCTGAACAACGTTCTGCTGGACGAAATCACCCGTACCCCCCTGTGCGTCATTGATCTGGACACCACCATGCCTGGGCTGAGTGCCTATGATTTTGGGGATTCCATTCGGTTTGGCGCCGCCACCGCTGCGGAGGATGAAAAGGATCTTTCCAAGGTCACCGTATCCATGGATCTGTACCGCACTTTCACCAGGGGATTTCTGAAAGCCTGCCCCAGCCTCACTCAGGCGGAGCGGGAGGTTCTGCCCCTGGGCGCGCTGACTATGACATTGGAGTGCGGTCTTCGCTTCCTGACGGACTATTTGGATGGGGATCACTACTTTGGCATTCATTATCCCGACCACAACCTTGACCGCTGCCGCACCCAGTTCAAGCTGGTTTCCGACATGGAAGAAAAATGGGAGGAAATGAAGGCAATTATTCGGGAGGAAAGCGACGGGCCGGGTAAATAATTAAAAAATGAGGGCGTACCGCAGTTCGCGCGGTACGCCTTTTCCAGGTAGCCTGTCTCACGCAAGGCAATCTTCGCGGCTTTGTACATATTCATCCCGGCTTTCTTTTTGGTCCTTATCGCAGGAACTCCGGGAAAAGTCAAGCACGGATTCCCTTTACCGCTTACCGCCGCTGACAATGCCGTAGTAGACCCCGGCGGTCATTCGGTAGACGGCAGCGTAAAAAACGCCAAAGGCAAAGAACACGCCCACATTCACCAGCACGATCAGTGTCATATTCTTCATATTAAACAGTTGGAGCATCCGCCATACCATGGGGAAGGCGAAGGCCATGTGAAGCCCCGCAATGAGCAGGGGCGCGAAAAATACAATCAGGACTTGGGAATTGACGCTTTTGCGGATGTCCTTTTCCGTCATGCCAACTTTTTGGAGGATGGCAAACCTGGCCTGATCCTCGTAGCCCTCGGAGATCTGCTTATAGTAGATAATCAGTGCCGCCGCAGCTAAGAACACAATGCTCAGGAGGATGCCCACAAAGAACAGACAGCCGTAGGTGATATAAAACTCCTTCTTCACCTCTGCCTTGCTGTTGCTGCGGTAGCCAAAGCCGTTTTCCGTGAGGAAATCCACTTCGCTCAGAGCATCTTTCTGGGCATACAGGATATCGATCTGCCGGTTGGCGCTCTCGTCCAGGTCATAGGCATGGCACCATTTCAGATTCAGGAAAGGACGTCCAGTGTCCTTCAACGCCTCCGCCAACGGGGACAGCTCCTCCATGTCGGAGATTACCAGCAATATGGCTGGATTGATCATAGCATTCACTTCACTGATAGCGGGATAGTCCGTCACCTGCCCAACGATCCGAAAGTGCACGTCGTTTACAGAAATGGAGCTTCCCTCGTAGGTACATCGAAGAGTCGTTAAATACGCCTCCCCAGGTTTCAGGGAAAGCGATTCTCCTGTTACGGCGTTGTATTCCTCCGCCGTAACAAATACCAAAAGCCGCATCAGATCATAAGCTTCCGTAGGTGTTCCAGCGGCATTGTACAGCTCGTCCACATTGGGATTGGGATCCACTGTATCCTCTTTGAGCAGTCCGGACAAATAGGCATATCGAAACTCCAGCACGTCCCTGGGAGTCACTCCCTCCCGGGAAAACATCTCGTCGTAAGCCTCCCGCACCAGGGAAATATGGTCTTCGTTATAGTCCTGAAAGCTTCCCAAGTTCAGATCGATTTCATTATCCCGGGGATACATCTCCGCTACGGAATTCTCCTGACCGAAATACAGGCTGGTTGTGGAAGATATCATCACAAGAACCATGGTGCCAAGAATGCATATGGACGCAAGACCCGCGCCGTTCCGCTTCATCCGGTAGGCCATGGTGGAGACGGAAACAAAGTGATTTTTCCGGTAGTAAAACCGCCGATTTTTTTGCAGCGTCCGGCACAGTGTCACCGAGCCGGCAATAAACAACAGATAGGTGGCGACGATCACCATGATCACCAGCACGAAGAACATTTCAAACGCGGTGCTGGGGTTTTCAATGGTCAGGGCGAAATAGTAGGCGGTGCCCAGCAGCAGGATTCCCGCCAGTGCCAGCAGCCGGTTGCTTTTCGGGGGCTTCTCCCCAACACTCTCGCTGTGCAGCAGCGCCAAAGGGTCGGATCGGTACACCGTAATGAGGGACTTTACCAGCAGCAGCAGAAAAATGCAGCCGTACATTTCCACCGCATCCACCAGACACTCCGCAGATACGGTCATCTGATAATTTACGCTTTCATGAACAATGTTCAGAAGCAGCAGTTCCGCCAGTTTGGAAAAGGCGATCCCAAGGGAAATGCCGAAGGCAATGCTCAGCACCGCCACCATCATTGACTCCCAGACCATGATCCGGGCAAGCCCTCCCTTTCCCATGCCCAGGACATGGTACAGCCCGAATTCCCGGTTTCTTCTCCGAATCAAAAAGGAATTGGTGTACAGCAGAAACAGAACAGAAAACACGGCAATGACGAATTTCCCCAGCCCCAGAATGGATTCCAGCAGCTCGCCGCCCCGCATCTCCTTAAGAGTGGGGGAAAAACTCAGCGCGTGGATAATGTAAAACATCATCACCATGCCGACGCAGGTGAGAATATAAGGAAAGTACAGCTTTCCATTTTTCCGGATGCCGGTAATGGCCAGGCGGGGATACATGGCAATCATTGCATTTCGCCCCCTGTCTGGAGCATGGTCAGGGTATCAGTGATCCGCTCATAGAACTGCTCGTTGGTACCCTCGCCCCGGTAGAGCTGGTGGAACACCTGCCCGTCCTTGATAAACAGCACCCGGTTGGCACAGCTTGCCGCCTTCACCGAGTGGGTCACCATCAAAACGGTCTGGCCGTCCCGGTGGATTCTGCCAAACAGCCGTAGCAGCTCGTCGGAGGACTTGGAGTCCAGCGATCCCGT
>CAZCLX010000128.1:0-4535 GCA_964499615.1 uncultured Oscillospiraceae bacterium | reverse complement strand
ATCATGGCGTTGGCTCCGTTATCGGCATTCGACTCAACCCGGAGGATATTCACATTATGCACAAGAGTGAATACTCTGGCATGTTTGGCGACTACAGCTCCTACTCCGCCGAGTACGACGAGCTGACGGAGGATGCCGGGAATGAAGAAGAATAGAACAAGTTATCTCAGCATTCCCTATTTTATCTGGATGGCGGCGTTTACCCTGATCCCCCTGGGGGTAGTGGCGTACTACGCCTTTACCGATCCGTCTACCGGCGTCTTCTCCCTGACCAACGTAAAGGGGCTGGGGATGTACCTACCGGTGCTGTGGCGGTCCATCGGATACTCCCTGGTGTCCGCATTGATCTGCTTGATCTTGGGCTATCCCGTGGCGTACTTCATTGCCCACCGGGGAAAAACGGCCCAGAAATTCCTGTATATGCTGGTGATGCTCCCCATGTGCATGAGCTTTCTGCTCCGCACTCTGGCGTGGGTTGGACTGTTACAGGATACCGGCATTATCAATAACCTCCTGGCGGCTATCGGGCTGCCCCGGGTGCGGCTGATTCGCACTCCGGCAGCGGTGGTGCTGGGCATGGTGTATAACTACCTTCCCTACATGATCCTGCCCCTGTACTCCACTATCGTAAAAATCGACGGACGGCTCATTGAAGCGGCGGAGGATCTGGGCTGCAACGGCGTCCAGGTATTTGCCCGGGTGGTACTGCCTCTGTCAGTGCCCGGCATTCTTTCCGGTGTTACCATGGTGTTTGTCCCGGCGGTCTCCACCTTCTACATCTCCCAGAAGCTGGGCGGTACTGACACAGTGCTCATTGGTGACGTGATCGAGCGTCAGTTCAAGCAGGGCAGCAACCCCAACCTGGGTGCGGCGCTGAGCCTGCTGCTGATGATCCTGGTGTTTGTCTGCACCGGCATCATGAACCGGTTCGGCGGCAGCAGTGAGGAAGGGAGTGTGGTGGTATGAAGCGGGTCAACCGGATCATTACGGTGATCATTTTCATTTTCCTCTACATTCCTATGGCGGTGCTGGTGGTCTCCTCCTTCAATACCGGCAAGGACATCACCCAGTTTGACGGCTTTACCCTAGAGCAGTATGTCCGGCTATTCCAGGATCGGAGCCTTCTTAAGCTGCTGGGAAACTCCCTGCTGATTTCCATTCTGGCAAGCCTTTTGGCTACGGTATTCGGTACGGTGGCGGCGCTCGGCGTCAACAACCTGAATCCCCGGATGCGGAAGCTGGCTATGACCCTGACGGACATCCCCATGACCAATCCGGACATCGTCACCGGCGTTTCCCTGAGTCTGCTGTTCGTATTTGTGGGCACCAAAATGCTGGGCAAGCGGGACAGTTTGAATTTCTGGACACTGCTGATTGCCCACATCACCTTTAACCTCCCCTATGTGATCCTCAATGTGATGCCCAAGCTGAAGCAGATGGACGATTCCCTGGTGAACGCGGCGATGGATTTAGGCTGCACCCGGGTACAGGCCTTTTTTAAGGTGACCATACATGAAATCATGCCTGGGGTGGTGTCCGGGGCGATCATGGCCTTTACCATGAGCCTGGATGACTTCGTGATCAGCTACTTTGTTACCGGCTCCAGCTTTATCACCCTCCCGGTGGAGATCTATTCTTATACCAAGAAGCCCATTCAGCCGAAAATTTACGCGCTGTTCACACTGTTGTTCCTGCTGATTTTTGTCCTGATGGCGGCTATGAATCTGGTACAGCTTTTGAGTGACCGGAAGAAGGCGTCCACCCATGGTGCAGGCATCGGACAGAGGCCTGCGCTGAAATGAAAGGAGAGCAAAAATGAAAAAAATCATTTCCTTTGTCCTCTGTGTTGTGCTGGCGCTGGGCTGCCTGACGGTGCTCAGCGGTTGCGGTGGCAGTGGGAAAACCACCCTGTATGTCTACAACTGGGGGCAATACATCGCGGAAGGGGACGACGGGTCCCTGGACGTGATCGCGGCGTTTGAGGACAAATACCCGGATATCCACGTGGAATATTCCACCTACGATTCCAACGAGATCATGTACTCCAAGCTGTCTAACGGCGGTATTACCGTGGATGTGATCATTCCCTCTGACTACATGGTGGGCAGGATGCGTCAGGAAGGCATGCTGATGGAACTGAACTTCGACAATATTCCCAACTTCCAGTACATCGACGAAAGCTTCCGGAACATGGCCTACGATCCGGAGAACAAGTACTCCGTGCCCTATACCTGGGGCACTGTAGGCATTATCTACAATACCAAATATGTGGATCCGGCGGACGTCACCGGCTGGGAGCTGTTGTGGAATGAAAAATATGCCGACAAGATCCTGATGTTCGATAACTCCCGGGACGCCTTCGGCATTGCCCAGTATCTGCTTGGCTACAGCGTCAATACCACCGATGAAGCGGAGCTGCGGGCCTGCCAGGAAAAGCTGAAAGAACAGAAGCCCCTGGTGCAGCAGTACGTGATGGATCAGATATTCGACTCCATGGAAAATGAGGAGGCATGGATCGCCCCCTACTATGCCGGTGACTACCTGACCATGGTGGAGGAGAACCCGGACTTAGCTTTCTACCAGCCGGCGGAGCAGGGCTTCAACGTGTTTGTAGATGCCATGTGCGTTCCCACCTGCTGTCAGGAGAAGGAAGCGGCGGAGAAGTTTATCAACTTCCTGTGCGATCCGGAAATTTCCGCCGTCAACATGGACTACCTGGGCTACAGTGTCCCTGCTTCCGAATCCAAGCAGTATATGGATCCAGAGATGGCGGGCAGCCCGGTGGCCTATCCCAGCGAAGAGACACTGAAAAATGCCACCAGCTTTGATTTCCTCCCGGAGGAAACCTCCCGGCTGATGGAGAGCCTGTTTATGGAGGCAAGAAACAGCTGAAAGCAGTGAGGTTCCGCCCCGGATGATCCCTGGCGGAACCTCTTTGCCGCAATATAACGGAGGAATAGAACATGCAAGAGCCGATTTCACTTCAAAAAAGGCTAGTGAATCTTTTGATGGTATTCGCAGGCAATCTGATTAATGCATTTGGGGTGGCAATGTTCATTCTGCCTACAAACCTGATGAGCTGCGGTACAACGGGTATCGCGCTGTTTCTCAATCACTACCTGGGAATTTCTGTTTCCTGTTTCGCCCTGGTTTTTAACGTGGTCATGCTGGCACTGGGCTGGCTGGTTCTGGGGCGGGAATTTGTCGCAACCACCGTATTCAGCTCCCTTTGTTACCCTGTCCTGCTGGAAATCATGCGACGGCTCCTGGGAAGCAGTGGGATGACGGACAGTCTCCTGCTCAACGCCCTGTTTGGCGGCATGTGCTTGGGAGTCTCCCTGGGAATTGTAATTCGCTCCGGGGCCTCCACCGGCGGCATGGACATTCCGCCGCTGATCCTGAACCGGCTTTTCCGGATCCCGGTATCTGTCACGCTGTGGAGCTTTGATTTCTGTATTTTGCTGCTGCAAATGTCCTTCCACACCGGAGAAGATCTTTTGTACGGAATATTGCAGACACTGATGGTATCTATCACCATGAACCGGGTGATGCTGATGGGCACCAGCCGAACGGAGATCAAGATTGTTTCTCAGGAGGCGGAGCGGATTCGCCAGGGGATTCTGTCCCAGGTAGACCGGGGTGTAACGGTTCTGCACGGAGAAGGGGGCTATCTCCGGGCTGATACGGAGGTTCTTCTCAGCGTGGTGTCCAACCACGAGCTGCCGAAGATTGAGCAGCTTGCCCGTTCAGTAGACCCCAGCTGCTTTATGATTGTCAGCCAGGTCACGGAGGTCTGGGGCAGGGGCTTTACCTATGGAAAAAAGTATGTCCCCTCGGAGACACAAAAAAGTGAAAAATAGCCAGCCCATGGGTTGGCTGATAATGCAATCAGCTCCCCTTTCCAAAAGGGGAGCTGATTGCATAACGAAGTGGCGTGAGGGGGTCACTTGAGGATCAGTCGTCGCCGAAGCTGATGCCCAGGAGCCTTGCCTCGCCGATCACGTCGGAGGCGGGGTCCACCTGTTTCAGCTTTCCGGCAACCTCCTCCAGAGGGACGGAGGTAATCACTCGGTTGCGGATGGCAACCATGACGCCGTACTCGCCCCGGTAGATCATCTGGGCAGCGGTGGTGCCCAGACGGGAGGACAGAACCCGGTCATAGGCGCAGGGAGTGCCGCCCCGCTGCATGTGCCCGGGAACGGTGACCCGAACTTCCTTGCCGGTCTTCTCGGTGATGATCCGGGCAATCTCGTAGGAGACGGAGGGATCTTTCCGGCCTTCCAAATACTTTTTCTGCTCCTTCTTGCTCATGGCGGCCACTTCCTGGCTCATGGCGCCCTCCGCCACGGCGATGATGGTGAAGCCGTGACCCTGGGAAGCCCGCTGCTTGATCTTTGCGATGATGGAGTCGATGTTGTAGGGAATCTCGGGGATCAGGATGATGTCCGCGCCGCCGGCAATACCGGCGTTCAGGGTCAGCCAGCCCGCCTTGTGGCCCATAATTTCCACAATGAAGATCCGGTTGTGGGAGGAGG
>CAZCLX010000127.1:0-4679 GCA_964499615.1 uncultured Oscillospiraceae bacterium | reverse complement strand
TCTATTTTTCATCTACGATTTTGCACTTTGAAAAACTGCCCTTTGGACAGCAAAACCCCGACAGAATCGGGGTTTTTCGGACTATATCTTTTTTATAGCCTCTTGATGGCGGAGATGTGGGGATTCGAACCCCAGCACGCCCAGAGGGCGCCTACCGGATTTCGAATCCGGACCCTTCAACCGCTTGGGTACATCTCCATTATTTCATTTGGAAAGCTTATTGACGTATTATACCAGGAAACGCTCAAAAAATCAATCCACAATTTTATTTTGCTTGCCGTCCTGTGAAAAAAGGCGTATAATGGCAGCAAAGGATCCGGGACGAATGCCAAATAAGGAGGGTTTCCTATGAAAACGATCATTAAAAACGGGTTGCTTTATGACGGAACTGGCGCATCTCCTGCCAAGGGCGACGTGCTGATAGAGGATGCCCGCATTCTTGCGGTAGGCGGGACGATTTCCGATATAGCAGACAAAATTGTGGATGCCGAAGGGCTGATGGTCTGCCCCGGTCTCATTGACGCCCACTCCCACAACGACTTTTTCTATGACCGGGACGATGCTGAAAAATTCTTCCGGCCCTTCCTCCAGCAGGGCATCACCACACAGATCACCGGCAATTGCAGCTTTTCTCCCTTTGGCATGGATCCGGACACGCCCCACAAGGACAAGCTGGGCGGTGGGCTCTTCGAAACCCTTCACCCCGGCAGCTTTGCCGACTTCAAGAAAAACGCCGAAGGTAAGCTCTTTGTGAATCTGATTCCGCTGATCGGTCAAGGCTCCGTTCGCGCGGGAATCGCCGGCTTTGACCCCACGCCCTTTACAGAAGCGCAAATTTCCCAGGAGCTTTCTTATGTGCGGGAGGCCATGGATGGCGGCGCTTTCGGTGGTTCTCTGGGCTTTATGTACGAGCCGGATCGCTATGCCAAGGAAGATGAAATTCTGGCCTTCGCGACAGAAATTGCAAAATATGACGGCATTCTGACGGTCCATCCCCGGGCATGCTCCGCTGTCAGCGCAGACTATCCCCTTCTGACGAAGAAATCCCACCTGGAGCTGGGACTGGACGAGGCGGTGGACATTATGAAGAAGTCCGGCTGCCGTCTGGAATACTCCCACCTGATCTTTACCGGCAAGCGGAGCTGGGGACTGAAGGACAAAATGCTGAACGTTTTCCACCGGGAACGGGATAGCGGCTACCCCATTGCCTTCGATAACTATGCCTTTCACTACGGCGCTTCCGTCATTACCGTGGTCTACCCGGAGTGGTACGCCTCGCTTTCCGAGGAGGAAGCCAAAAAGCCCATCAACCGCCTGAAACTGGAGCTGACCATCCTCATGTACCGGAAGGTGCTGGGCATTGACTGGGAGGATATGGTGATCGCCTATATTTCCGACGATCACCCGGAATACGAAGGCAAAACCATTCCGGAAATCGCCGCCAGCGAGGGCGTATCCAATCTGGACATGTATCTGAAGCTGGTGAGCCTGTCCAATCGCAGCGGCAGCATCTACCTTGGCAAATACTATAACGATGACATCGTTCATACCCTTATGGAGGATGAGCTGTCTGTATTCATGACCGATGCCTGGGTGGAGGAAAAGGGGCTTCAAAACATTGCCGCTTTCCAGACCTTCCCTCAGTTCTTCCTTCTGGCAAAGCGGTATGGCATTCCCTATGAAAAAATCGTCCGGAAAATGACCGGCGCCACCGCAGACCGATTTGGCATAAAGGAGCGGGGTTATCTGCGCCCCGGATATAAGGCGGATATTACCGTACTGGATCCCCGTACCCTGAGCGTGAACGAAAAGAAGCCGGATGCCAAACCGGAAGGCATTGTGCACGTATATGTGAATGGATCCGCCGTCATTCAGAATAGCCGCTATATCGGCGGCAGAAACGGCGAAGTGATACTGAAAAAGTAACAAACGGAATTGGTTATTTTCCCCCTTTTTTGGAATTTTTTATTGCTATTCCAAAATCGTCGTGGTAAAATAAGAGTCAATAGGTATCCCCGGCGGAAGCCGGGCAACCCAAGGAAGTGATTGTAATGGAAGAAATCCGCTCTGACCTTTCCCTGTGCTACGATAACCGGGAGCTTTCCTGGCTCCGGTTCAACGAGCGGGTATTGGAGGAAGCCTCCGACCCGAATAACCCCCTGATGGAGCGGCTGAACTTCGTCTCCATTTTCCAGAGCAACCTGGACGAGTTTTATATGGTCCGGGTTGGAATGCTGATGGACACATTGGACATGGGCGTTACCGACGACAAAACCGGCCTTACCAGTGCCGAGCAGCTTGCCGCCGTGCTGGATCGGACAAAGGATCTGCTTTCTCTCCGGGACAAAACCTTTAAGTCCCTGATCCGGGAGCTGGAAAAGCAGGGGGTAGAGCTGTGCCGTTTTTCCGGTCTCAGCGATAAGGTGCTGTCGGTTCTGGAAAAGTACTTCACTTCCAACGTGCTTCCCCTTCTCTCCCCCCAGATCGTGGGACGGAAGCAGCCTTTCCCCTTCCTGAAAAACAAATCTATCTATGCCGCTACCATGCTGAAAAGCAAAAACGGCAGCTGTATAGGCATCGTCCCCTGTGAGGACGGGGTGCTTCCCCGGCTGGTAAGCGTGCCCGGGGAAGGAAAGCGGTTCGTCCTGATGGAGGAGCTGATTGCCTCTTTTCTTCCCAAAATCTTCTCCCACTTCAAGGTGGAAGACGCGGTTCTCCTCCGCCTGATCCGCAGCGCCGATATTGAGGTGGACGAGGCCGCCGACTCCGACGAAAGCTTTCCTGACGAGTACCGCAAGCGGATGGAAAAGCTGATCCGCCGCCGAAAGCGTCTCAGCCCGGTGAAGCTGGAATACAGTGGGAAAATGGGCGACGAGCTGCGAAACAGTCTTAGCAATTACCTTGCCCTATCCAAAAAGCATTTCTTCCAGAGCACCATTCCTCTGGATCTTTCCCTGGTGTCCCTCCTGCGGGACAAGACCCGGGATAGCAGTGCCCTATTCTACCCCCGTCGGGTGCCCCAGAATTCCCCGGCGGTTTCTTCCCGGGAGTCCATGGCCGCACAGATCCGGCGGAAGGACATTCTCCTTGCTTACCCCTATGAGAGCATCCGCCCCCTGCTGCGGCTGATTCAGGAGGCGGGGCAGGATCCGGAGGTAGTATCCATCAAAATCAGCCTCTATCGGGTGGCCCACAACAGCAAAATCGTAGAAGCTCTGGTGGACGCGGCGGAAAACGGCAAGGAAGTGGTGGCCGTTGTGGAGCTGCGGGCCCGGTTTGACGAAGAAAACAACATTGGCTGGTCCAGAGTTCTGGAGCAGGCGGGCTGCCGGGTAATCTACGGTCTGGACGGCATGAAGGTTCACGCGAAGCTGCTTCTGATCACCCGGGTACGAAATGGGCAGGTGGAATACATTACCCACATCGGCACCGGCAACTATAACGAAGACACGGTTCGGCAATATACAGATCTTGCGCTGATGACTGCCCGGCAGGAAATCGGCGCGGAAACCGCCGAGGTGCTCAACTCCCTGTCCATGGGAGAGGTGGTGGAGCACACCCAGAGTCTTTTGGTGGCTCCCAGGTGCCTCCGCAGCCGGATTCTCGCCATGATTGACGAGGAAATCATTCATGCCAAAAGCGGCGGGGAAGCGTATCTGGGCTTCAAGCTGAACGGTCTGACAGATAAGGCCATCATCGACAAGCTGATTGAAGCGTCCCGAAGCGGCGTCCATGTGGATTTGCTGGTTCGGGGGATCTGCTGCATCGTCTCCGGCATTCCAGGCTATACCGACAACATCCGGGTTTGCAGCATCGTTGGGCGGTATCTGGAGCACTCCCGGATCTACCTGTTCGGAACGGAAAATCGCCGGAGGGCGTACATCTCCTCGGCGGATTTTATGACCCGGAACACCACCCGCCGGGTGGAGGTGGCGGTTCCCCTTCTGGATGAAACCATCCGCCGCCGAGTGGAAACCATGTTCTTTGACCAGCTGAGCGACACCGCGAAGCTTCGCCAGCAGCAGCCGGATGGCTCCTACCGTCATATTCAGGAGGGGCTGTCCTCCTTCAATTCCCAGGAGTCCTTCTCTGACCTTGCCTACAGCGGTGCGCCCCAGGAGGGCGATGCCGAAGTTCCGGCACAAACGCCCCGGCAGGAACCCAGAAAGCTTCCCAAGTGGTTTGCCCGCATACTGCGGAAACAATAAAACAGAATTCGGAAGGGAGAAAAAAGCATGAAACGTGTAGGATTACTCACCAGTGGCGGAGACTGCCAGGCTCTGAACGCCACCCTGCGGGGCGTTGCCAAGGGACTGTACAACCTCTACGGAAATGAGGTGGAGCTGATTGGCTTCATCGACGGATACAAGGGCCTTATCTATGAGGAGTACCGGAAAATGACCCCCGTGGACTTTACCGGCTTACTCACCCGGGGCGGCACCATTCTCGGCTCCAGCCGTCAGCCCTTCAAGCTGATGCGGGTGCCGGATGAAAACGGGCTGGACAAGGTGGAGGCCATGAAGTACACCTATCGCCGCCTCCGGCTGGACTGCCTGGTAGTGCTGGGCGGCAACGGCAGCCAGAAGACCGCGAACCTTCTGAGCCAAGAGGGGCTGAACGTCATCGGCCTTCCCAAAACCATTGACAACGACCTGTGGGGCACCGACAATACCTTCGGA
>CAZCLX010000126.1:0-4937 GCA_964499615.1 uncultured Oscillospiraceae bacterium | reverse complement strand
CCCGGCATCGGAGAGATCATCGGCGGCAGCCAGCGTGAGGACAACTATGAGGTACTGAAAAGCCGGATTGAGGAGCTTGGCATGCGGGCCGAGGACTACGGCTTCTACCTGGATCTGCGGAAGTACGGCTCCGCGCGGCACGCGGGCTTCGGCCTGGGCTTCGAGCGGTGCGTAATGTACCTCACCGGCATCGGCAACATCCGTGACGTCCTTCCCTTCCCCAGAACCGTGGGCAACTGTGAGCTGTAAAAATTCTTTCAAACGAAACATATCGGCTAGCCCCCAAAAAAAGGGGTTAGTCGATGTGCTTTTAGAATTCCCGTGAAACCGCTTGTATACACCATTCCCTGTGCTATACTGGGCTTGTTTCAGTTCTTGGAAAAAAGAGAGGTAAATTTCGCAACATGAAAAAAGTAAGACTGGCGGAATATTTCCGTCTGTCGGAAGCGGCGGGAATTCTGTATGAATTTGTCTGCTTTGGGGGAATGCTGCTGTGCGGGTATCTTATGTCGGCGGTGCTGGAAGACGCCATGGCGGCCAGATGGGATCGAATGTATCGAATGGGCGGACTGACCGCGTGCGCACTTTTCTGTGCCGCGATATCGAGATACGCTGCCGTGATTTGGAGAAGCCGCGCACAGCTCACCGACACCCAGCAATTCCGGCAATTTCTATACACGAGAGTGATCCAAAAAACCGTACAGGCGGAGGATCGGGGAGAAATGAACGTCCGGGTAAACCAGGACGGAAAAACCGTTTCGGCCTACTTCCAGGAGACCCTTCCAAAGGCCATCGGCGGCGGAGCCGTAATGGTCTGCTCCGCATTATTGATTTGTTTTACCGATTGGCGGGTTGGCATTGTATTCTTTGCCCTGAATCTCATACAGCTCCTTCCCATTTTCGTATATGAGAAGTGGTCACGGCAAATCTATAATCAAACCCACAGCGACGAGGAGACCTACTCCGCCTGGATGCAGGAAGGGTATAGTGGTATTCGCACCCTCAAGCTTTACGGCATGGAGGGGTGGTACATGAATCGGTACCGTGCCCTCAACCAGACCATTATTCGCTCCGGTAAAAAAGCAGAGAAAGCCGGAACGGTTGAATTGGTCATTTTTCTGGCCATCGACAGTCTTCTAAACTATGGCAGTTATTTGATCATCGGTCTGTTTGTTTTGTTCGGCGGCCTTCCCATGGAAAAAACGCCCCTGCTTATCGTCCTGGCAGGATATCTGTTCTCCTCCATCAGCTCCGTATACGACCTGAGACTTCAGCAGTTTGATTACGAAGAGGCGGTAAAGCGCCTTGGCTTCCGGGTAAACGCTCCCCTATTGAGAGGAACCGACTTTGTCCTGAAAGCGGAAAAAATTTCAAAAGCCTACGGTGAGAAGCAGGTTCTGAGCAGTGTTGCCCTGACCGTATCCAAAGCAGAACGCGTTCTCCTGTTGGGAGAAAACGGCAGCGGTAAATCCACCCTTCTAAAGATTCTTACCGGTCTGGAAACCGCTGACAGCGGGGAAGTGATCCTGGGTATCCCCCAGACGGAAATTGCCGTATCCCTCCAGGAGGAACCGACGCTGAGCATATCCGCCCGGGTGTTGGCGGAAGGTATGGCAAAAGCCGGAAGCGTCAACTGGGATGCCCTCTGCCGGCACATGCTGGGCTTTCATATCCAGGATGTCATTGACATGCCTCTGGAGAAGCTATCCCCGGGGCAGCGCAGAAAATTTTACCTGGCGGCAGCCTTGGCCCATCCGTCAAAGCTGATGATCCTGGACGAGCCAACCAACCATCTGGATCAGGAAAGTATCGGATACCTGACGAATGTACTGTATAACTATACCGGAGCGCTGATCGTCTGCACCCATGCCCAGGGGCTTCCCTGGACATTTGATAAAACTCTTTCGCTGGAAGGAGGCGCGATCTGTGGAGCGTAATACAAAGCGGCAAATGAAACAGGACTGCCGGAAATTTATGGCTGGCAGCATCGTGACAAATTTCTTTCTCCGGCTGACGGATATCGCCGCGCCCACCTTTGCCGCCTGGATGATCGGCGATATGGCAAACCACCTGCTTACGGGGAACCGGCAAGGAATCCTGGCGGGACTTCCTGGCTTTTTCTGCGCCGTGTTTTTCCAGGTGGTGGTCGTTTCTCTTTTCCGGTTGGAACATAATCTCCTGCTCACCAAGCAAGGCTTTTCCTACGATAGCTTTTTAATGGAGCGATTCATCCGCCTCCCTTTGACGGTAGCGGATACCACCGATGCCGATGCTGTGATGGAACGGCTGGAGGAGGATTCCGCCGGATTCTGCTGGAACCAAATCACGCTGCTTGCCTACCCTGCCGCGATTGTTTTGTATGGGGTGATATTTACTTACGTCATGGTGTCAAGCCACTGCCATGTCCTGTTCGCCGTCACGGTTCTGGTAATGGCAGCCCTTCCGGTTCTCCGAGCCGTCAGAACAGGGAAACGTCAAACGGAATTGAAAAAAGAAACCTCCGAATACAATGAACGCCGGAAGCAGATGGAGCAGGAGCTATTTGATGGAAGGAATCTTGCGGTTGGCTTCTCCCTGGAGAAATTTTTCACGGGACGGTTGGATCGGCTGTTTGAAGGGTTCCTCCAAAAGACCGGAAAGGCTCAGCCCCGAATGAACGGAAAAACGGAGATCCTGGGTTTTCTCTGCGACTACGGCGCAAAGCTGGCGGCGATCCTCATTGGCGCTATGTTGATTTCCCTTGACAAGCTGACACTAGGAGCGCTGCTGTCTGGATACCTGATCATTCCAACCGTCACCCAGTGCTTTCAGTATGTTCAGGAATGGGTGCGGGAAAAACATGACGAAAAAAAGTACCTGGATCGACTGGGCCTATTTTACGCGGCTCAGGAGGAACCCAGCGAGCCTGACACGCCGATGACCGCGCTGGAAGCGGAAAACCTGTACTTTACCTACCCAGGCGCCGCCGCTCCAATCTTGGAAAACGTGAACTTTTGCCTGAACGGCCAGGAAAACTGTCGTCTTACCGGGGAAAACGGCTGCGGCAAATCCACGCTGATTTCCCTGCTCACCGGCCTGTATGAACCGTCTTCGGGACAGGTATGCGGCGGCGCGTCCCTGGGAAGCAAGCGAAGCGGCGCGGCGGTGCAGGAGCAAACCGGAACAATCTTCTCCGGAACCGTTTGGGACAATCTCTTTGTACCGGAGTCCCTCCAGGAACGGGCAAAAAAACTGTTGGAAGACATGGGGCTGGAAAAACCGCTGGACTATCCCACCGCTTCGGAGGGAGCAAATCTCTCCCCCGGTGAGCGGAAAAAAGTGATATTGGCTCGGGCACTGCTTCGGAACGCACCGTTCCTCATCCTGGACGAGCCGCTGAACCATCTGGACGCCCAGGGCAAGGAAGCCCTTCTCCGAGAGCTAAACAATCGGCAAGGCGGAATTGTGCTGATTTCTCACCAGGATATGACAATTGGGGGAAAGACATTGCCAGTATACAACATGAGCAAACGGTAAAAAAACGGACGGAAGCGTATGTGCTTCCGTCCCTAATTCTTTTTTGCGGCGGCGCTATACGGATTTCTGTTCTGTTTACTTCTTCGGGCGCTTGCGGAAAAGGTACTCGTCCAGCTTTTCCTTCATATTTTCCGGGATCTCCTTGGCGACGGGGCAACGCTTGGCATTTGCCATCCGGTCGGAGAAGGCAATCAGGAAATCGATATCCTTTGCCATCTGCTCCCCGCTCATGACCGCCATGGTATCATAGCTGTTATGAATGGTAGCGGTATTCCTAGGGGCGATCCGGGCGAAGGACAGGGCAGGTACACCTTGGTCGGCAAAGGGCGTGCTGTCACTGGAATAGACCCCCTGCTCCCCGCTGATGCCAAAGCCCTGCTCAGCGGCAAAATACTCAACATAATGGCACAGTTTTTCCTCCGCCGTGGCGCAGTAGATAAACTTCCCCATGATGCAGCCGATCATATCCAGGTTGATATTGAGGACAGTATTCTTAAGCTCCTCTTCGTTGTCCGCAGTGTGGGCCTTGGAGCCAAGGAGGCCACGTTCCTCACTGCCGCACCAGACAAACCGGAGGCCATACCGGTGGGGATTCTTTGCAAAGTGCTCCGCAATGCCCAGCAGGCCCACAGAGCCGGACATATTGTCATATGCGCCCTGGGATAAGCTGGTGGAATCATAGTGGGCGGTGAAGGTGATGTACTCCGAAATTTCCCCGGGAAGATCCAGCACCACATTATGGGACTGACCTTCATACTCCCGTTGACGGATGGTGATTTTTCCCTGGGTGACCCCCCGGGACACCAAATCGATGGCGGTCTTGGCGTTGATGTTGACACCAAGCAGCTTGTTCCCCTTGAGGACAAAGCTCCTCAGCTCCCGCTGGTCAATGTCAAAATCCACGTAGTTGGCGTTTCCGTCATAGGTTACAAAGCCCACCGCGCCGTTTTCCAGCAGATCCTGATACAGCCAGTAGCCCATATAGCCGTCCACCAGGACGATCTTCCCCCGGCACTGGCTGAGAGACCAGGGATCCCGATTGCGGAGGTAATATAGCGGCGCTTCCACTTCCCCACTGCCGCAATTTAAGTATCCTTTGCAGGTTACGCTTTCACCGTCTGCCGAAAATATCGCTTCCTCCATTTCTGCCATGTCCACCGGGAACGGCTCCAGGGTCGCTGCCGCCCCGAACTTTTCCACTCGAGACTGGATGTACTGGGCGGTTTTCAATTCTCCCGGGCTGCCTCCCATGCGAATGTAGGCAGTATCCCGGAAAATATCCATAATTTCATTGGGTTTCATGTTGTTTCCTCCTTTTTAATTTCTAATTTTACCGCATATTCTGCGGGAATGCAAGTCTTTCCTTCAAGGGACGGTTGAATTTACGGATTCAACCGCTTGTTGATTGACGAAACCCACGG
>CAZCLX010000125.1:0-5001 GCA_964499615.1 uncultured Oscillospiraceae bacterium | reverse complement strand
ACATAGTCGCTGTTCATCTGGTCGATCATATAGCGCCGCATCCACTTCATCAGGTTGGCAATGCTGGGCAGCGCCAAAGAAATAATGGGGAGAATATACATCAGCTTATTTGTGGAGTCCACATCGAACAGCTTCGGCAAATTGAAGACGCTGCCGCCGACGGCCTTAAACAGGAAGATATATGCCAGAGAAGGCACGGCGATAATGAACATGATATAGACCGTACCAATTTTGTCCAGCAGCCCGTTCTTATACCGTGCCATGAGGATGCCCAGAGGCACGCCAAGAACATAGGCAAGGATCGTGGCAATGATACCGATGACGAAGGAGAAGCCCAGCTTGGACATACCGGACTTATGGGTAATGGTATTGGTATAGTCGTCGGTAAACCGCGCCTCATACACCGTGTTCAGTTCCCGAGATCCTTCGGAATAAACGGCCGTGTGGATATCGTCGGCGCTCTGCTCCACCAAGCCTGTAGGATAGAGGACTTCCCGCAGCACATAGGAGCCTTGGCTTTCCGTCATGGTTTCAAAAACGTCCTTCCCTCGGTTGACGGTAAAGGACTCGCCCAGCTTCAGCGTCAGCAGATTCTGGTGCATATAGGGGAAATTGTTGTCAAAATACAGGAGGTATTTATGGTAGGTTCCGTTGCCGATGATGGCGGGAGAGAACTTTTCTCCGCCGTACGCCGGATCGTGGAGCGTAAAGGTAAGCGCCCGCTCGCCAATGTCCACATCCTCGGAAACATAGTGTATGTTATCCACAAAAAACATATTCGAGAAGTAACCAACGACACGGGAGAGAAGTGACCGCTCTTTGGTGGCGTACAGAGCCGCCTGGCCACCGCTTTTTACCTGGCCGTTGCTCTTTTTGTCCGCATCCAGGCGGAAAACAGAATAACCTCGGGACGTATATTCGTCCGTAAATTTCTGAACACATGCAGCGGTGATCTCGGAGTCCATCTCCGCGGTTGCGCCAAGCCGACCGGCGTCGGACTGTTCCTCCGCGCTAAGTTCTCCGCTTTTCACCAATGCTTTGATATAATCTGAATAGTTTACGTAGTCTACATAGCCAAAAGCCTGATACCTGCTCTGCGCGTAGGTAATTCGGGCGTTGCTTTGCATTTTACTGTAATTGGGGTCTGCGGCAAAAATGTTGTTTCTGTCCATCAGGGAGTAGACCAGTACCATGATGACAACCACAACGCAGACCGCTGACAAGATCCCCTTCAGGATCCGTATGGTTATATATTTTGTCATACTCACACCCATTTCCTAATTAGGAGAAGTGCGGGGGAATACTCCCCCGCACCTTTGTCATTTTCTGGTGGCTTGAAGGTAGATCAATACAGTCCGATGCACTTGGTCATGTAGCCATAAGGCTGAATGGTATCCAGGAAGCTCTGGGCGTCGCCGTAGTCAGGACCCCAGCCGACCATGCCGGGAGCCACATCGTAGTTGGTCTCGCTGCCGTTCGCGGTGTAGTAGTAAGCGCTCTGATAGCTCTTGGCATCCGCGTACTCAACCAGATTTACGACGACACAGCCATTCAGATTGGCCTCGATAGACTGCTTGTAAACGTTGTGCCGGTTGGTAATGCTCTCGGAAGCGGTGTACACAGGAACATCGATCATGATCGGGTTCTCAGCGGAAACCTCAACACCGGCATCAGCCAGTTCCGCGATGGCAGCTTCCAGATAGGAGACAGCCTGATCGGGATCGTACCAGCCGTCGAAGCCGTCGCCGGAACCGACGCCGCCGTCAGCGGTGGTGTCCCAAACGGTGACTTTGAAGCCGTCGGCATCCAGCTGAGCCTGTTCGATCTCACCATAGAAGGTGCCCGCCGGGAAGGTGGTGGGAGTGCCGTTGATATCAACAGTCACATCGTTCTCCATTACCAGGAAAGTGCCGGGAGTGTAGGAGTTCTTCAGGCTGGCGTACTTCAGTTCTTCGCCAACACGAACCGCGTTGAAAGCGCCCCGGTCAAAGGCAAAGTTCAGCGCAAGACGGAAGTTTTTGTTGTTCATTGCGGAACGGGTTCTAGCAGCGTCCTCAGAAGTCTGGATGGAGACGCCGGCAGAGGTATCGCTGGCCAGTGTCCAGGTGTTCCGGTTGACGTTCAGCCAGCTGGTGTAGTGGGTAGCGCTGTTAGTCGTGGTGTAGTGGTACAGATCGAAGTAGCTCTCGGTCTCGCCCTCGGGGATTTCCTCTTTCGCCAGCACCAGGGAGGAAGCGTTCAGGCTGCAAGCCGCGCTCTTGTTGTCCTTGGTGTCGGTGTAAAGACGGGTAGTCTCGGAGCCATCATTGTAGTAGAAGTTGAGATAGTGGGTATTGATGGCATCGGCGTTCCAGTACTCGGGGTTGGGAATGTAGCTGGTGACATTCTCTTCGGTGTAGTTGGAAACCAGATACGGGCCGCAGTAAGCGATGGTGCTGGGGCCAGTGCCGTAGTTGCCAGCGGTGTACTCGTCGCCTTCCGCGCTGAAGGTGCCGCCCTGAGCCTTGTAGAAGTCGCGGTTCAGAGGAGCGAAGCAGCCGTAGCCCATCATGGTAACGAAAGCGGGGAAGCTAGCTTCCAAAGTGTAGACCAGGGTATAGTCATCCACTGCCTTCACGCCCACGTCGTCCCAATCGACCTCGCCGTTAATGTAAGCGTCATAGTTCTTGATGCCGCAGCCGTTGTCGGTGCCCATCAGATAACCCAGTTCGTCGTTGTTGTCAGCCAGGTGCTGCATGGAAGCGACCCAGTCATCAGCGGTGACTTCACCGATGACACGGCCCTGCTGATCCACCCAGTTCACACCCTGACGGATATGGAAGGTGTAGGTCAGGCCATCGTCGGACACTTCAGGCAGGCTCTCTGCCAGAGCGGGCTGGAGAATGTTCTTTGCGTCGTACTCCAGCAGGCCGGAATAGGTGCAGGCGATAAAGTATGAGTTGGATTCCTCGGAAGTCGCGATAACGTCCCAACTGTTCATCAGGTAGCTGGTCTCATAGTTGAAGGTATCGGTCAGGGTGTAGCCGTTCTCCGCCAGGAAAGCCTTAGCGGCGGTATCCCACTCCGCAGCGTCAGCAGAGTCAGCCCACAGAGCGATCAGCGCGTCACGATCCGCGGATTTGATCAGTTCGTTGCACACCAGGTAGGTGTACCACTTGTCCTCGTCCAGGCCCCACAGAACGGTGCTGCCAGAGCGGGGAACAACGCGGCTGATGGCGTAAGTGCCGCCGTCGCCGTAGCAGGGGCCGAACACACCGGACTCCATCAGCTTGGCTTCCGCCAGAGCCATCAGAGCGGCACGCATGTCCAGGTCATCCTGTTCTGCCTTAGCAATCTGGTAGTATTCATAGAACTCACCCAGGTTGTAGTCGTAAATGACATCGCAGGCCTCGTCATAGTCCATAGCCGCGATGGCATCCCAGTCAAGGCCAGAGATCTCTTCCACCGGAGCGGTTTCAGCGGAAACCGCGGAAGATTCCGTGGAAGCATTGGTGCTGGGAGCGGTTTCTTCCTTCTTACAGCCTGCAAACAGAGACAGGACCATAACCGCAGCCAGGAGCAGAGCGATTAACTTCTTCATTTTATTTCCTCCTTATGATTTTATTTATTCCAGGCGCAAACTGAAGTATGGTCATACGCCTCGAAATAAATATCCTGTGGAAGCTCTGGGTGATACCCAAGAGCCAACGGCGTAAAACGACAGCAGCTAACACAACAGAGATATTGTATGTGGGAATGAAATTCCCACATACAAAAAAGGGGTACCCCTTTTTTGCGCCTTTTATTCACCGTTTCTTCACCGCTTCTTCATATTTTACTTTGTCCGCCGCTGGAAGTCAAATGTTTTTTAATACTTTTTTAAAATTCATGGAAATACATAAATTTTCGCAATTTTTCCCGCGGTTTCATGTGCAAAGGCGAAAAAAACAGGGGATGTATTTCCCGGATAATCCTTAAATTTTGTAGGGTCAGCCCACTGGGGCATGACGAAATGCATCCACATTCCATATATTTTGTATGCCAATCAAGAGCTGACCAGGCGATATGAATAAGCGGACAGTGTTGGATGCCCGGTTTGCTCCACTACCTTATATTTTGTTTCAATCTTTGACTCGCGTTGGTATGGCCGCGGAACAACATTGGGGGTAATTACCGTCACCGAGCAGATAAAAACGCATTTTATGGAAAAAACTCCTTTACTTTTGGGTACACTTATGTTATGATAATCCAGCTGGCGTCTGCCAGAAATCTCGCCCGATGCTCAGCTGCGGGACAAAGCCCTATCGGGCATTTCACCGACCCCTGCTTGGCTTCCGGGTAATTTATAAAAAGGTGGAAAAATCATGATTCAGAAGGAAAAGAAAACCCAGGTCATCCTGGATAACGCTACCCACGAGGGCGACACCGGATCCCCCGAGGTTCAGGTCGCTATTCTCACTGCCCGCATCAATGAGCTGACCGACCACCTCCGGGCGCATCCCCACGACAACCACTCCCGCCGTGGCCTGCTGAAGATGGTCGGCAAGCGCCGCAGCATGCTGGACTATCTGGCAAAGAAGGATATTGGTCGTTACCGTGCTCTGATTGCCAAGCTGGGTATCCGTAAGTAACTCTCAAAAAGGGCGACGGGATCCGTCGCCCTTTTGTAGCAAACCCCGCCGGGAGATGCTTTAGCAGTTGAAAGTGCCGCGCATCGCGCGCGTCAGTTTCAAGTGCTAAACCTCCCGACAGCGAAATTTTTATTATGGAGGTAAATGAATGATCACCCGCAAACAATTCCCGAACCACAAAATCTATGAGATGGAGATCGGCGGACGCCCCTTCACCGTGGAGACCGGCAAGGTTGCCGAACTGGCGGACGCCGAGTGCATCTGCCGCTATGGCGACACTGTGGTTCTCACCACCATCACCTGCAACCCCATCCCCAAGGCCGGCATCGACTACTTCCCTCTGACCATTGAGTTTGAAGAGCGCCTGTACTCCGTGGGCCGGATTCCTGGC
>CAZCLX010000124.1:0-5033 GCA_964499615.1 uncultured Oscillospiraceae bacterium | reverse complement strand
CACGCCGTGAAGACCGCCGGACACCTTATATCCGCCGCCGCCAAACTTGCCGCCTGCATGAAGAACAGTATAAACCACCTCCAGAGCAGGCCGCCCGGTTTGAGGCTGGATGTCCACCGGGATACCCCGCCCGTCATCGGTAACGGTGATAGAGTCACCGGGGTTAATGGTAACGGTAATATGCTTACAGTAGCCTGCCAGCGCCTCATCGATGGCGTTGTCTACGATCTCATAAACCAGATGATGAAGACCCGAGGAAGAGGTGGAGCCAATATACATACCCGGGCGCTTTCGAACCGCTTCCAGACCTTCCAGCACCTGGATCTGTTCCGCTCCATATTCCTGGGTCACTTTCGTTTCTTCTGACATAGTTTCCTCCGTTTTTTTCAATTAGCAATACAAATCAAAATTGAATGTAGAGTGGACAGTTGACAATGGACAGTGATGGTATCCCCTTGCGGGGATGATTTAAGATTTCTATTGTGCTGATCGGCATAACGCAGCAAGCCGTCTTTGCGTAGGGCGCGTCGAGGTCGCCGCGCCCTACGCAAAACTCCATTGGTTTGCTGACGAAAGCCGATATGCATAATTTCTATTTTTTCAATTCGTCCCCGCAGGGGACACCACAACTGCCAGCTCTCAACTGTCAACTCTCAACTTATCTTTCCGCCTTCGATGGTGATTGTTTTCCCGGCATGGGTGATTCTGCCGGGTTCGCAGCAGGTGATAAACACCTGGCCGCCGGATATTTGATTCAGTACAAAATCCTGCCGCCTGGGATCCAGTTCCGACAGCACGTCGTCCAGTAACAGCAGCGGCTCCTCCTCCAGCTCCCGGCACATCAGCTCCCGCTGGGCAAGCTTCAGGCTGATGGCAGCGGTTCGTGTTTGGCCCTGAGATCCAAAAGCCTTCAGCGCAACCCCCGACAGAGTAATCTCAAAATCGTCCCGGTGAGGTCCTGTAAGACACTGGCAGCTTTCCAGCTCCCCTTGCGCGTGACTCTCCATGTGATCCATCAGCTGCTGGGTGAGAATCCCGGTATCTGCCATGGGATCCGTCACCGTAGACACGGTTTTGTATTCCAGTTGGAAATCCTCCCGTCCGGCGGAAAATTCCCGATGGTATTCTCCCGCTGCCTTTCCCAAAGCGTCATAAAACCTCGCCCGGTAAGAGATCAGCAGCGCCCCCACCTGGCACAGACGGGCGTTGTAGTCCGGGAGAATTTCCAATAGGGACGGGGTATTGAACCGATCCTTTAGAATCCGGCTTTTCTGCTCCAGGAGCCTTCCGTACTCCGCCAGAGCGGCATCGTAATTGGGCCGAAGCTGACACAGAACGTTGTCCCCCAGCCGTCGCCGCTGGGCGGATCCGGCTTTCAGGATCATCAGATCCTCCGGGAGAAATACAACCGTTGGAAGGACACCGGCAACGTCTCCGGCGCCTTTTTTCTTGCCGCCGCATCTCCAGATCTGCCGGGGACGGGAGCCGGAAAAAAGCACCCACCGAATGGTCTGTTCCCGCTCCTGAGAAAAGACCTCAGCCATCAGCTCCCCATACTCTGCTCCAAACCGTATCAGTTCCCCATTTCGCTGGGTGCGAAAGCTTTTTCCGCTGCCAAGGTAAGAAATAGCCTCCAAAAGATTGGTTTTTCCCTGGGCGTTGTTTCCCACGATCAGGTTGACACCTTCGTCAAATTCCATTTGCGTTTCCCGGTAGTTCCGGAAATCCCGCAGCTCCAGGCTATTGAGCTTCATCGGCTTCCACACGGAAGGTGTGCCCCAACAGGGTGAAGGCATCCCCTGGGCGAAGCTTCTTGCCCCGCATGGTGCACACTTCTCCGTTAACCAAGGCGTTTCCCTGCTGGATCTCCTCTTTCGCCTCCCCACCGGTTTCCACGATTCCGGCCAGCTTCAGAGCCGCTTCCAGCTTGATATATTCCGTAGTGATCCGGATTTCGTCCGGTTTCTTCTTAACGGTAACCTTCATAAATGATCCTTTCTAATTACATGACGAGCTTCTTTAGCAGTTAGCAGGCAGGAGACGGGAGTTACGGCTATCCTCTAACCGCTACTCCGCTCAGCTCCGGATCCGAACCGGGAGCACCATGTACGCGAAATCGTCCTTATCGTCCACCGGGGTGAGGACGATAGGACTCAGGCCATTGGTCAGCTCCAAGGTTACTTCCTCGCTGGGCACCGCCCGGAGGGCGTCTGCAAGGTAACGGACGTTGAAGCCGATTTCCAGTTCCCTGCCATCCCCGGCAAAGGAGCACTTGTCCTCCGCCGCTCCGATGGTGGTATTGGTACGCATTTGCAGCTCCTGGTGACCGAAGACGCACCGCACCGGGCTTTTGTATTTCTCGGAAACGATGAGGCCAACCCGTTCCACGCTGGAACTTAGCTCCGCCACATTGGCGATCAGCCGGATAGGACTGCTGCTGGGCACCACCCGGCGCCAGTCCAGGAATTCTCCCTCCAAAAGCCTGCAAACCAGGGCCGCGTTGCCAATTTGATACAAAATATGCTTGGGACCCATGGTAAAGAGAACCTTATCGTCGTTGTCCATCAGAATTTTTTCCACTTCTTTTAAGGAACCGGAAGGAACGACAAAGTTCATTTCCCGTCCGATGGGTTCCTCCGGATGATAGCTCCGCCTTGCCAGCCGGAAACCGTCTACCGCCACGGCGGTAATGGTATCGTCTGTAACTTCAAATTTCACACCGTTGTGGATGGGCCTTGCCTGGTTGTCCGCTACGGCAAAGATCGTGCCGCTGATCAGCTCCTTTAGACGGTTTTGAGGAATGACGACGGCATGACCGGAGTTGACGTCGGGAAGATCTGGATACTCCTCCGCGCTTTCGGCGCTGATGGTAAAGGACGCGAATCCGGCCCGGATGGATACCCGGTAATTTTCGTCCACCACGATCGTAACGCAGCCCTCCGGCAGGCGACGAATGATATCTCCAAAAAGCCTGGCTGGGAACACGCACGCTCCCGGATCCGTCACATCCGCCTCAACCATGTAGGTGATAGCGGTTTCCATGTTGTACCCGGTGAGGGTGATCCCCACGCCTGCTTTGCACAGGATCCCTTCCAGAACGGAAAGACTGCTTTTGGGAGATACTGTCCGGGAAACAATATTGAGGCCCTGGATCAAGGCATTTTTTTCACAGGTAAATCGCATAGCCATTCTCCTTTGTTGTAAAATAGAATAATATATATATTTTTTTATAAGTTAGGTAGTAACAGAAGTCGTAGAAGAAATTTATGTGGAAAAGTAGGAAATGCCCTTCCGCGACAAGTTTTTTTTCTCCACATCCCATTGTGGAAAAATTCGTTGTTTTTCACAGACCATTTTTTGATGAAAAAAAAGGGAAAGTTATCCACAGGGAAGTTTTTCAAAATCCACAGGGTTTGTGGATTTTTTAGCAGGTAGCAGTTAGGAGACGGGGGTTACGGTTAACGGCTAAAGAGAAGAATTGATATTGGCGGTAATATCCCGGACACTGTTCATGGTGGTCTGATCCTTGGCTTTCAAGGCAGTTTCCACCCGGCGGATGGCGTAGAGCACCGTGGAGTGATCCCGTCCAAATTCCTTGCCAATATCCGGCAGGCTTAGGTTTGTCAGGTTTCGAACCAGATACATGGCCATCTGCCGTGCTTCCGCCACGTTTTTCTTCTTGAGAGTGCCCCGGAGGACGGTTTCGTCGATGTCGTAGAATTTGCAAACCTGGCTGATCACCAGAGACGGGGTGGGAAGTGCGTTGCCTTCAATCTTGAAGAAGTCCTCGATTACCTTGGACACGTTGGGCAAATCCAGAGGCATATTGTCCAGATCCCGGTATGCCATCAGCTTCTTAACCACCCCTTCAATCTGCCGGACGTTGTTGGTGATATTTACGGCAATGTAGTTGCACACGTCGTCGCTTAAGTCCAACCCCAAGGATTTTGCTTTGTTTTTCAGAATTGCCATTCTGGTTTCATAGTCCGGCGGCTGAATGTCCGCCAGCAGGCCCCATTCAAATCGGGTACGCAGCCGGTCTTCCAGCGTCAGCATATCTCCCGGCTTTCGGTCCGAGGTCATGACGATCTGCTTATGCTCTTCGTAGAGTTTGTTGAAGGTATGGAAAAATTCCTCCTGAGTGGATTCCTTACCGGCAATGAACTGAATATCGTCGATGAGGAACAGATCCGACTCCCGGTACTTGCTCCGGAATTCCACGTTTTTGCCGCTGGCAATGGCGGCAATCAGTTCGTTGGTAAATTCGTCTCCCTTGATGTATACAATATTGGCATCGGGATTTTGCCGGCGGATGCTGTTGGCAATGGCATACAGCAGGTGGGTTTTCCCAACGCCGGAAGGCCCGTAAATAAACAGCGGGTTATAGACCTGGCCCGGAGTTTTGGATACCGCCAGAGAGGCGCCGTGGGCAAACCGGTTGGAGGGACCAACTACGAAATTGTCAAAGGTAAACTGGGGGTTAAAGTCCATAGAGGATGGCTTCCCCTTGCTGAAATACTGATCCCGCTCCTGGTCTCCAAAAACCAGAACCTTGGCGTCGGAATTAAAGACCTCCTTCAGGGCGTCCTGAATATAGTCGCTGCATCGGCGGCGGATGATCTCCCGGCGAAAATCCGAAGGGGAATAAAGTATGAGGTTTTTTTCGTTCAGCTCCACAACCTCCGCGTCGTCAAACCAGGCGGATACGGTGACCGCTCCCAGCCGTTCCTCCATGTGGCTGAGGATCTTCGCCCAGACATAAGCCGAAGAATACATATTGTGCTCCTTTCCTCTTTATCTACTGCCCGAAACAAAAAACATCCCTTTTTGGGCACAATAATCCACCATGAATTATACCACATTTTTAGGAAAAACACAAGGAAATTATCGGGCAAACCTGAGGTTTTCCATGACAAAAGATAGAAAAAATAAGAACGGTTCTTTGTGGATACTGAACATTTGTATTTCCGAAGAAAATTTTTTCAAAATAACAAAACTTTTACATCATTTAACAGGAACTTAATATTTAACCA
>CAZCLX010000123.1:0-5064 GCA_964499615.1 uncultured Oscillospiraceae bacterium | reverse complement strand
GTCTGGGATTTTCTCACGAAGTGATCGTGGACGAGATCCCCGGCATCACCATCGAGGTTCCCGCCCCCAACAAGATCATCATTCACGGCATTGACAAGCAGACTGTCGGCCAGTTTGCCGCCGAAGTCCGGGGCAAGCGTCCCCCCGAGCCTTACAAGGGCAAGGGCATCAAGTATACCACTGAGGTCATCCGCCGCAAGGTTGGTAAGACCGGTGGTAAGAAGTAATGGAGGTGTGCCGATATGGTCAGTAAGATTGATAAAAACGCTATGCGCATGAAGCGGCATGTCCGCGTCCGCGGCAAGGTCTCCGGCACTCCTGAGCGTCCCCGTCTGAACGTGTTCCGCAGCAATGCGAACATCTACGCCCAGATCATCGACGACGTGAACGGCGTAACGCTGGTTTCCGCCAATACGTTGGAAAAAGGATTCGAGGGTACCGCCGGCAACTGCGAAGCTGCCAAGAAGGTGGGCATGGTCCTGGCCGAGCGCGCTAAGGGAAAGGGCATCACAACGGTTGTTTTTGACCGGGGAGGCTATGTGTATCATGGCCGTGTGGCTGCTCTTGCCGAGGGTGCCCGCGAAGGTGGACTTGAGTTCTAAGGTTGAGGAGGAAAAGAAATGGCTTACAATAAGACTCCTAACAATGAGGCATCCGATCTCATTGAAAAGGTTGTGTACCTGAACCGGGTCAGCAAGACCGTCAAAGGTGGCCGTGTCATGAAGTTCTCCGCCCTGGTGGTGGTTGGCGATGGCAAGGGAACAGTCGGTTATGGCCTGGGCAAGGCCGCTGAGGTTTCCGAGGCGATCCTCAAGGGCATCGCCGATGCCAAGAAGAACATGGTCAAGGTTTCTCTGGCTGGGGACACCATTCCTCATGAGATCATCGGCATCTTTGGAGCCGGCACCGTTCTGCTGAAGCCCGCTCCCGAAGGCACCGGCGTGATCGCCGGCGGCGCTGTCCGCGCCGTCATGGAAGCGGTTGGTATCCGGAACATTTGCGCCAAGTGCCTGCGTTCCAATAACCCCCAGAACGTGGTCAAGGCCACCATGGTGGGTCTCACCACTCTGCGTTCCCCCGAGCAGGTCGCTGCCATCCGGGGCAAGAGCGTGGAAGAAATCGTTGGTTAAGGAGGGCAATTAACATGGCTAACCTGAAAATCACCCTTGTTAAGAGCCTGAACGGACGGCTGGAGAAGCACATCGCTACCGCTGCTTCCCTGGGCCTGCGCAAGATCGGCCAGGTCACCATTCAGCCGGACAATGATCAGACTCGGGGCAAGATCGCCAAGATCGGTTATCTGCTCCAGGTCACCGAAGTTGAGTAAGGAGGAGACCGACATGAAACTTTCTGAACTCTCTCCTGTTGCTGGTTCCACCCAGGTGGGCAAGCGCAAGGGCCGCGGCATCGGCTCCGGCAACGGCAAGACCGGTGGACGGGGTCACAAGGGCCAGAAGGCCCGTTCCGGTGGCAAGGTCCGTGTGGGCTTTGAAGGCGGCCAGATGCCTCTGGCGCGCCGGATCCCTAAGCGCGGATTTAACAACATCTTCGCCAAGCCCCTCACTGCCGTGAACATTGGCCTGCTTAACGGTTTTGAGGACGGCGCGGTTGTGGATGCCGCTGTCCTGGTAGAGGCGGGTATCATTCCTTCCTGCCCCTATGGCTTGAAGGTTCTCGCCGGCGGTCAGCTCAACAAGAAGCTTACCATTAAGGCTGCGGCTTTCTCCGAGTCTGCAAAGGATAAAATTGAGCAGGCAGGCGGAAAGACCGAGGTGGTATAAGTGATTGAGACACTGCGTAACGCTTGGAAGATTCCTGAACTGCGGAAGAAGCTTATCTTCACCATGTTCATCCTTCTGATCTATCGTGTGGGAAATGTCATCCCGGTGCCGTTCATCGACGCCGCCACCTTGGGCACTTATTATGACACGGTGCTCTCCAGTACCATTTTGGGCCTGTATAACGCCATGTCCGGCTCAGCGTTCAGCCGAGCTACTGTCTTCGCTCTGGGCATCCAGCCATACATTAACGCGTCCATCATTATTCAGCTGCTGACCATTGCCATTCCCGCTCTGGAGCGGCTGGCAAAGGACGGCGGCGAAGAGGGACAGAAGAAGATCGCCAAGATCTCTCGCTACACCACGGTTGGCTTGGGTCTGCTGATGGGCTGGGCGTACTACATGATGCTCAAGAACTACAGCTCCTCCGGCTATACCATCATCACGCAGACCGGATTCCTGCCCGCCCTTGTGATCGTTCTCACCTTTACCGCCGGCTCCACGCTGGTGATGTGGCTGGGCGAACAGATCACCGAGTTTGGCATCGGCAACGGTATTTCGATGATCCTGTTTGCGAATATCATTTCCGGTATTCCCGGAATGATCAGTACCCTGTTTACCATGGTCTGGTGGCAGATCATCATTGTCATCATTGGCATCGCTGCGCTGATTCTCTTCATTGTGTTTATCAATGATGCGGAGCGTCGAATCCCCATCCAGTACGCGAAGCGGGTTGTGGGTCGGAAGATTTACGGCGGTCAGAATACCAACCTGCCTATCAAGGTGAGCATGTCCGGCGTTATGCCCATTATCTTCGCACAGTCCATTTGCTCCCTTCCTGCTACTATCTGCGCCTTTACCGGTAAGACCGACGGTCACTGGTGGTACGATCACGTGTTCAGCTCCAACAGCTGGACCTACGCAATTATCTACTTCCTGATGATCTTCTTCTTCAGCTGGTTCTACTCCACCATCCAGTATGATCCCGTGGAGGTTGCCAACAACCTGAAGAAGAACGGCGGCTTTATCCCCGGCTTCCGTCCGGGTAAGCCCACTGCCGATTTCATCCACAAGGTAATCAACAAGATTGTGGTGTTCGGCGCTGTATATCTGGGCATTGTTTCCATGCTTCCCATTGTGGCCGGTCACTTTATGCCCAGCGTCCGGAATTTGGCCATCGGCGGTACCTCCGTTATCATTGTCGTGGGCGTTGCTCTGGAGACAGTGAAAGCGCTGGAGGCACAGATGCTGATGCGGCATTACAAAGGCTTCCTGGATTAATTACAGGAGGTATGGCAGGATGAAACTGATCCTACTGGGCGCACCCGGCGCCGGAAAGGGGACACAAGCGGAGATGCTTACTGAGAAGCTCTCCATCCCCGCCATTTCTACCGGGAATATGCTCAGAGATGCCATTAATCATGGCACCGAGCTGGGCAAGAAAGCAAAAAGCTACATGGATGACGGAAATCTGGTTCCTGATGACCTGATCCTGGGAATTGTCAAGGAACGGGTGTCCCAGAGCGACTGCGTAAATGGCTTCATCCTGGACGGGGTGCCCCGCACCCTCGCCCAGGCGGACGCTCTGGAAGCCCTGGGGGTGAAGATCGACTATGTAGTATCCGTCGAGGTTGACGACGATGTGATTGAAAAGCGGATGACCGGACGCCGCGTCTGCGGCAAGTGCGGCGCAAGCTACCATGTGGCGGCGAATCCTCCCAAGCGGGAAGGAATATGCGACCTGTGCGGCGGCGAGCTTACCATCCGTAAGGATGATGCGCCGGAGACGGTGCGCCGCCGGCTCCAGGTTTACCACGCGACGACGGAAGCCCTGAAGGATTACTACGCAAAGCTGGGCAGACTGCGGGTCGTAAACGGGAATCAATCCATTGAAAGCGCTAACCAAGACATTCTGAAAGCAATCGAGGCAGAGGCATGATCACAATCAAAAATGAGCGTGAGCTAACTTCGATGCGCAAGGCCTGTAAAATTACCGCGGCAGCCCGCGCCTTGGCAGGGAATATGGTAAGACCTGGCGTTTCGACAAAAGCCATTGATAAGGCCGTTCATGAGTTTATTCTCAGCCAGGACGCGAAACCGTCATTCCTGCATTATAACGGCTACCCCGCAAGCGTCTGCATCTCCGTCAACAGCACGGTGATCCACGGAATTCCGGGCGGTTACGTCCTGAAGGAAGGTGACATTGTGTCGGTGGACGTGGGGGCGTTCTACGAGGGATTTCATGGAGATTGTGCCGCAACCTATGCCTGCGGTGCCATCAGTACCGAGGCCCGGCGGCTGATCGACGTGACAAGGCAGAGCTTTTATGAAGGCATTGCCCACGCCGTCCGCGGGAACCGGGTGCAGGACATCTCCCACGCCGTACAGACGTATGTGGAGTCTAACGGTTTTGCGGTTGTCCGTTCCTTCGTAGGTCACGGCGTAGGACGGAACATGCATGAAGATCCAGAGGTACCGAATTTCGGCACCCCTGGGAGAGGGCCGAGACTGCTGCCGGGCATGACCATTGCGGTGGAGCCTATGGTGACTGCCGGTACCTATGAGGTACGGGTGCTCAAGGACGGCTGGACCACGGTCACAGCCGATGGCAAGCTCGCTGCCCACTATGAAAATACTGTACTCATCACCGACGGCGAGCCGGAAATACTCACCGTCACCGAAGGACTTTAATCTATGGATCCAGAGAAACCGGATATACAGATTTCGGATGTGGTGGTTTCCGCCCAGGGGCGCGATCAGGGTCAGTGGTTTTACGTGGTCGGACTGGAAGGAGAGTTCCTCTTTCTGGCCAACGGCCGCAACCGCACTCTGGAGTCCCCCAAGCGGAAGAAACGCAAACACGTAGAGAAAGTACTTCGATCTGAGACCAGAGTTGCCGAGAAGCTGCGCTCCGGCGACAAAGTGCTCAACGGCGAATTACGAAGAGACCTGGCTTTCCTGAGCAGGGAAATGCAAGCGGACAACCTAGGAGGTTAAAGACTTGGCAAAGGACGACGTAATCGAACTTGAGGGCATCGTAACCGATGCACTGCCGAATGCAATGTTCAAGGTTGACATCGGCAATGGACACACCATTCTGGCACACATTTCCGGCAGGCTCCGAATGAACTTCATTAAGATCTTGCCCGGTGACAAGGTAACCATTCAAATGTCTCCGTATGATCTGACACAGGGCCGGATCACCTGGAGAAGCAAGTAAAATTAGGGAATTATTTTCTCATGGAGGTTAAAACAGTATGAAGGTAAGACCGTCCGTTAAACCCAT
>CAZCLX010000122.1:0-5064 GCA_964499615.1 uncultured Oscillospiraceae bacterium | reverse complement strand
ACGAATGGGGCAAAAGATCCGCCATTCGACCGCAGACGATTTATTCAGAAGTTCCCTATATTCCGTGAGTAAGGCTTTCCGTCTCTTCCGCAACTCTTTTCTCACATTCCCGCATGGCAAGGATGGTCCACTGCATCACCTTTTCCAGTGGCCAGCCCATCCTCTCCGCCCCCTGGGAAATGACCTCCCGGGAGCATCCGGCGGCAAATTTCTTGTCCTTGTATTTCTTTTTCAGGCTGCTGACCTCCATATCCGACACGCTTTTGGATGGCCGCATTTTTGCCGCCGCGCCCACGATACCGGTCAGCTCGTCCACAGTGAACAGAACCTTTTCCATTTCGTGCTCCGGAACAATATCGCAGCAGATCCCATAACCGTGGGAGCACACCGCGTGAACCAGTTCTGGCTCTGCGCCGATCTGAGCCAACAGTTCCGGCGCTTTCCGGCAATGCTCCTGGGGGAACTTCTCAAAGTCCACATCGTGAAGCAGCCCGGACAGCGCCCAGAAACGGGCGCTGTCCTCATATCCCAGCTTCCGGGCAAAGTATTCCATAACCCCTTCCACCGTCAGGGCATGCTGGATGTGAAAAGGCTCCTGATTGTATTTTTGCAGCAGCGCCAGCGCCTGCTGCCGGGTAACGTTAGACTTCATAAGCTTTCCCTCCAAGGTTTTTTCTCCATTATAGTTTCTTTCTCATTTTCTGTCAAGCGAGGTGCTTTTCTTGACCAATGTTTTGGATTATGTCGCATGGAGGGGAGATCTGTCCTTCACCCAGGATCCCCCGAACCAGGTGGACATGCTGATCTTTTCCGCCATCGTATATCTGCGGTTTGACCCGGATGTCAGCGTCGGGGAGCCGTCCCTCCGGGATGCGGCGGAGCGGTTTTTCGCGCTTCCGGATCACCCTTCCCGGGCCAGGGCAAAAAACGATCTGGATCTGCTGCGCACCGCCGCCGCTTCCCACCGGTTTGGAGACGTGAAGCTGTTTTCCTTCCGGGAGCAATTCGTCCCCGAGGAGAATACCCAGTTTGCCGCCGTCACCTTTCTGCTCCCCGACGGCAGCATGGTGCTGTCCTTCCGTGGCACCGACGACACTCTGGTCGGCTGGAAGGAAGATTTAAGCATGTGCTATCAGCAGGTGATCCCTTCCCAGCAGCTGGCTGTGCAGTATACCCACCACATCTGGGAGAGCCGCACCGCTCCCATGCGGCTGTGCGGTCACTCCAAGGGAGGCAATCTGGCGGTGTTTGCCGCCGCGCGAAGCTCGCCTATGATCCAGCAGTGGATCCTGGGGGTATTCAGCAACGACGGCCCCGGCTTCTCGGACTACATGGTGGGCGACCCGGGTTACCTGGCAATGGTTCCCAGGATCCGCACCTTTGTCCCCCAGTCCTCCATCATCGGTATGATTATGGAGCACGAGGAGCCTTTTACCATCATCCACAGCAGCCAGATGGGAGGCATCATGCAGCACGACCTCTTCACCTGGGAGGTGATGGGCAGGGAGTTCCTGCCGGTGGAGGAGATCACAGCAGACTCCCGGTTTATCAGCCGCACCATTCGAAATTGGCTTGGTTCCATGGATCAGGAAGCCAGAAGCCGCATGGTAGAAGCGCTGTTCGGCCTGCTTACCACCGGAGACGTCAGTCATGTCAGCGAGGTGCTCCATCCCAAAAATGTACGCAATTATCTGAAAACGCTTGGCTCGGATCCGGAAACCAGAAAGATCCTGGGCGCCGAATTCCAGGCGCTGATCGAAGCTGCCCGAAAGACCCGTCAGGAAATGTCAGGGGAAACCAAGGCTCTGGACGCCGGAGATCCGGAGAAACCGGACAGCCTATAACCGTCTTTTAACCGCAGAACGGTATAGTCCTCGGCACAGCCGTCATCATCTGCCGCCATGCCCAGGTCATAATATAAGGAAACTCTGAACAATTCGGCATTGGCTGGACAGCGGATCTTTTGCCCCACCGGTACAGTATGAAAAACGTGAAATACATCCAGTATTCCCACGTTTTCCATACTTTCCGGTGAGTCAAAATCTCTCGCTGCTTTTTTCTCGCCTCATTATTCAGAGCTTCCTTGTTTCAGCTGATGAAAGGTCTTTCGGATGATGACCGCAGAGATGAAAAAGGTGAGGAAATCGGACACAGGCATAGAATACAGGACGCCGTCCAGGCCAAAAAACACAGGCAGCAAAACCGCGAACCCGGCGCCAAACAGGATCTCCCGAACCATGGAGATCACGGTAGAAGAAAGCGCCTTGCCCAGCGACTGCAAAAAGATAAACGTGCCTTTGTTTATTGTCGCCAGCACCATCATGCACAGGTAGATCCGGAAGCATTTCACCGCGAACTGCGTATAGTATACGCTCTCATTCCGGGCGCCGAAAATGCCGATCAGCTGGGTGGGCAGAAGTTCTACGATCAGCAGCGCCACAAAACCCAGGACGGCTTCGCTGATCAGGAGAAAACGAAACAGCTGTCCTACCCGGTCATTCCGTTTCGCGCCCACATTATAGCCCACGATCGGAATACACCCGGCAGCCAGGCCAATGGCCACGGAGATCACGATCTGGAAGAATTTCATAACAATGCCCACGACTGCCATAGGAATCTGGGCATATTCGGTCTGACTGAAGACCGGGTCAAGGGCGCCGTACTTTTTCAGCGTGTTATTGATGGCGGCCATGCAGATGACCAGACTGATCTGAGAAAGAAAACTGGTGATCCCCAGAGGCAGATATTGCCGCATCAGGCTGCCGTACATGCCGAAGCTCTTCCGGGTCAGGCGAATGGCTTTCATATGAGCCAGATACCACACAGACAGAACGGCGGTAAGTACCTGACCCAGCACGGTCGCAATGGCAGCGCCGGCCATGCCCATATGCATCGGGTAGATAAAAATAGGATCCAGGATAATATTCAGGACAGCGCCGGAAACAGTGGCGGCCATGGCAAACTTGGGACTTCCGTCGCTGCGGATAATGGGGTTCATCGCCTGTCCGAACATATAGAAGGGAATGCCTACACTGATCCACGTAAAGTATTCCTTGGCGTTGGCAAAGGTTTCCGGATTTACATTACCGCCGAAAGCATTCAATATTGTGTCCATGAACAGGAAATAGACTGCTGTCAGCACAAGGCTGCTGACAACGGAGAGAACCACCGCGTTGCCTACGCTTTTATGGGCGTCCTCCGACTTCCCCGCACCCAGGCAGATACTGACGAAGGCGCAGCATCCGTCTCCGATCATGACGGCAATGGCCAGAGCGATCACCGTCAGGGGGAAAACCGCTGTGTTAGCGGAGTTGCCGTTAGAACCCAGATAGCTGGCGTTGGCGATAAATACCTGGTCAACGATATTATACAGCGCCGCCACCAGCAGAGAAATGATGCAGGGTATCGAGAATTTTCGCATCAGCGCCGCCACCGGCGTTGTCTCCAAAAAAGAATTTGATTTTTGTTCCATGATTCTTACCTCCAAAAAAATACAGCCGGCAAGTTGGACTTACGGCTGCGCACTTAAAAATGGGATTATAAACCTTTCTCCGCAAACACGGAAAACGAGCGGAAGCAACCGGTTTTACGCAATTACTGCCACTCGTCCTAAATATTATATAAAGGAAAATCCGAAATGTCAAGAATCTGTTTTGGAGAAAAAAGCCGCGTAATTTCCGGATTAATTTGAAAAATTGTACGAACCGGAAAGGGGTTATCTATGGAGATCGGCGTCGCCTAAGCCGGGGATTTTCCAGCCGCTCATGCTATTTCTGAATGTGCTTATCGGCTTAACTCAGCAAGCCGTCTTTGCGTAGGGCGCGTTGAGGTCGCCGCGCCCTACGCAAAACTCCACTGGTTCGCTGACGAAAGCCGATATGCATTTTTCTGAATAAATGGTTTCATTTTTTCTGGAAGACGTCGCCTTACGGCGCTGTCATTTTCCTTCCGTTAGAGCCTGATACCGGCGCATCAGCTCGGCCACGCAGCTGCTCTCCGTGGTCTCCTTGATGGACATTCCATATGCCTGCATGACGGCGCGGTCGTTGTTCTGGTGGGCTTTCCGCAGTTCCGGCGGCATGGTCAGCTCGTCATAGAGATCGGCCAGGCTGCTGCCCGGGTAGAGGGAGCGGGCGTCCAGAATGGCCTGTGCGGTCTGCTCGATTTTGGCCTTCTGCTCGTCCGTGGGTGTGGGCCAGGGGAAGTTGTTGTAGACCACATCTTTAGAATAGCGATAATCGCTTTTCAAACGACCGCATACCGCACGCATCCATGCCATGTGGACGTTGGAGGTTAGCACGCCGAAATGGTAGAGAGTGGCATTCGGGATAATGAATACCAAATCACTGCTCAAAATGTCCGATGTCATAAATCCCATTGGAACATAGCGACGTCGTTCTGATGAGACTTTTGGGAGAAGAATATAACTTCCCTTTGGCATATTCTCTGTTTGAAAATGTGTTGGTCTATCGGCTAATTTTGATGTTGATGCTCTTTTGCTTTTAAGTCTAAAGTTCTTAACCGCCTCAACCCGCTTCATGCACTCCGGCATTTTTCTAAGCTCCGCTGGGGAACAATCGCCCAGCCACAAGCAGTACCGTGGACAGCGATTGATAAACTCATAGGAGCCATACCAAAGTTTGAAATATTGTTTTGACGCCGGTTCTTTCCTGATAAATTCCTCCATTTCTTCTTTCTTAAAAAGATAGTTTCCGTCATCTATTGGCTGATTTCCCATTCCAATGCCAGGAACATCACAAATAGGGGTATTCCTGTTTTCAATAAAAACATCCGGCGCATCCAGCAGATACCCGTTGATATTTTCAGCAATCACAGGTCGATTATCAGTATATATTTGCCTTGGCTTGTTGTTTATTGCTGTACTGAATCCGACAATCACACAATGGACATGAGCCTTGATACTGGCCTCCGAATCCCAACGGAAGGTGCGGTGGGCAAAATCTATATGTATGCCGGATTCGAATAACGGCTTCCACAGGTTTGCCACTGCTTCACCCTGCGTCACAGAGTTGGTGGATACCAGTGCGGCACGAATAGAGGTTC
>CAZCLX010000121.1:0-5118 GCA_964499615.1 uncultured Oscillospiraceae bacterium | reverse complement strand
GAGGAATTGCAGCTGTTCATTCAGCGGTTCTCCGCCAACAAGGCCAAGGCCAAGCAGGCAACCGCCCGCCGGAAGCTGCTGGACAAGCTGACGGTGGAGGAAATGCCCGCCTCCTCCCGGCGGTATCCCTTCGTAGGCTTCCAGCCGGAGCGGGAGCTGGGGAAGGATATTCTGACAGTGAAGGACGTTTCCGCCACTGTGGACGGGGTAAAGCTACTGGACAAGGTCTACTTCTCCGTCAACCGCACCGACAAAATCGCCTTTGTGGGCGAAAACGAGCTGGCTCAGACCGCCCTGTTCCAGATCCTGATGGGGGAAATGGAGCCGGAGGAAGGCTCCATCAAGTGGGGCGTGTCCACCTCCCGGAGCTACCTGCCAAAGGACAACACCCCCTATTTTGAAGGCAACGACGAGCAGCTGGTGGACTGGCTGAGGCAGTACAGTGTCAAGAAGGACGACGTGTACCTCCGGGGCTTCCTGGGGCGGATGCTGTTCTCCGGCGAGGACGTGTTCAAAAGCGTAAAGGTGCTCTCCGGCGGCGAGAAGGTTCGGTGCATGCTCAGCAAAATGATGCTCTCCGGAGCCAACGTCCTGCTGCTGGATCAGCCCACCAACCACCTGGACATGGAGTCCATCCAGGCCGTGAACAAGGGCCTGGAGGCCTTCCCCGGGGTGGTGCTCCTGGCCAGCCACGACCACGAGATGCTGTCCTCCGTATGTAACCGGGTGATTGCCTTCCAGCCCGACGGCACCATCGTAGACCGCTACGGCACCTACGACGAGTATTTGGAATGGCTCGCCCGGCAAAAGGAAGCAAAATAATACTATTTTTTGATAAAATGGTTTCATTTTATCAAAAAGACATCGCCTTGCGGCGCTGTCATTTTTGGTATTTTCGGAATAGAAAATACCAAAAATTCGTCTCATTATGATCTTCATATCAGTATAAAGCATGGGTGCGCCGCTTTTCGCGGCGCACCCATGCTTTATAAAATTATTTTGTACCGAAGATCCGGTCACCGGCGTCCCCCAAGCCGGGAACAATATAGGCGTGATCGTTAAGCTTATCATCTACCGCGGCCAGGTAGATTTCCACATCAGGGTGAGCTTTCTGAACGGCGCGGATGCCCTCAGGGGCACCAATGATATTCATCATGATGATGTTCCGGCAGCCGTGCTGCTTAAGGAAATCAATGGCAGCCACTGCGCTTCCGCCGGTGGCCAGCATGGGGTCTACCACATACACCTGGCGGTTGGCAATATCCTCCGGCAGTTTGCAGTAGTATTCCACCGGTTTATGGGTGTCAGGATCCCGGTACAGACCGATGTGGCCGATTTTCGCGGAGGGAATCAGATCCACCATAGCGTCCACCATGCCCAGACCCGCCCGCAGAACGGGGACGATGGCAAGCTTCTTGCCGGAGAGCATCCGGCACTTTGCCGGGGCGATGGGGGTCTCCACCACCACTTCCTCGGTGGGAAGACAGCGGGTTGCCTCGTAGCACATCAGTCCGGAAATTTCGCTGATCAGTTCCCGAAACTCCTTGACACTGGTATCCTTGCTCCGCAGGATCGCCAGCTTATGCTGGATCAGGGGGTGGTCCAATACATGTACTTCTGCCATAGATGATTTCTCCTTCTGTAATTGAATTATATCAATGGATAACCGCAAAGCGGGGAATCTTATTTTGAGCGGGTAGCGGTTAGGAAAGCTCTGAATAATGAGGCGAGAGCTGGCAGACAGTGTTTTGACTCACTGGAAAGTATGGAAAACAAGAGAATACCGTGTATATTTCCCGCTTTTTTATTGCACCGGTGGGCAAAAGATCCGCTGGCCAGCCAATGCCGAATGATTCAGATTTTTCGTAGTAAGGTGACCCTTCCACGGCCTTGGTGTGTCTCACACCTAACTGCTAACCGCTAACGGCTAACCGCTCTAGCCGCTCCCGTTCCGCCTGGCTCAGGCGGAGGTAATTGGGAACCAGGGACGCACCGGAGAAACTGCCGCCGGTTTGGAGCATATGCTCCGCAACCAGGGCCACGCCGGATGCCCGCTGGTGACGGCGGTGCTCGGCTGGAAGCACCAGATTGGGGACTGTCTCTAACAGAGTATTATAGCACAAAACGCTGCCGTCTCCAACAAGAAAAATCTGTTTCTCTAAATTTTTTACATCTTCCCCCAATTCCTGGAGGGAAATCGCCCGATCTTCCCGGATTCTTGTGCAGTTTCCACAGTTGCATTCAAACAGAGCATTGTAGACCTGTCTCCTCCGGGCATCCATCACCGGGCAGACGACCCCGTCGTATACGTTCATGCAGGCCGCCATCGCTGCCAGGGTGCTCACCCCCACGCAGGGAATCTCCCGCCCCCAGGCGAAGCCCTTGGCAGCCGCTACGCCGATCCGGATGCCGGTAAAGGAACCGGGTCCACTGGCAACCGCCACCGCTTCCACGTCTTCCGGTGTCAGACCGCAGGAAGCAATCAGCGACTGGGCCATGCTGAGCAGTGTCTGGCTGTGGGTCAGGCCGGTATTCTGATAGCTCTCCCCCAGCAGGATACCGTCCCGGACGAGAGCCGTGGATGCCGCCTTGGCGGAGGTTTCAAAAGCAAGAATGGTCATAGCGCTCCCTCAATTTGAATTTCTCTGGTGTTGTCGTCCACCCGGGCAATAGAAACGGTGATGGCGCCCTCCATGGCATCCTCCACATTTTCACTCCACTCCACGGCACAGACACCGCCCCGATCCAGGTAATCCTCCCAGCCAATGTCCCACAGGTCGTCGGAGGATTTCAGGCGGTACATATCGAAGTGGAACAGGGGGATCCTTCCCCCTAAATATTCATTGACAATGGTATAGGTGGGGCTGGTCACCGTCTCCCGGCAATTAAGGCCCCGAGCCAAACCCCGGGTGAAGGCGGTTTTCCCTGCTCCCAGTCCACCCCGGTAGGCGATCACCGTGCCGGGAGAAAGGGCCTTACCCAGTGCTTCCCCCACCGCTTCCGTCTCTTCCGGAGAATGGGTCACGAAGGATTTCATAGCACATCCCCTTGATTTTTCAGCTTTTCTGCTTGATCCGAGGCGGCAAGAGCGTCAATGATCTCATCCAGGTCCCCGTCCATCACGTCCAGAATTCGGTAGAGCGTCAAATTCACCCGATGGTCGGTGACCCGCCCCTGGGGGAAATTGTAGGTGCGAATCCGCTCGTTGCGCATCCCGGTGCCCACCTGACTCCGGCGCATTCCGGTGACCTGGCTGTCCCGCTTTTCCCGCTCCTGCTCGTAGAGCTTGGAGGCCAGCATCCGCATGCATTTCTCCCGGTTCTGAACCTGGCTCCGTTCCTCCTGGCAGGAAACCACGATGCCGCTGGGCTTGTGGATCAGCCGGACGGCGGAGCTGGTTTTGTTGATGTGCTGACCGCCTGCTCCGGAGGAACGGAAAACCTGCATTTCAATGTCGGTGGGATTGATCTCCACGTCCACTTCCTCCATCTCCGGCAGCACCGCCACAGTAGCGGTGGAGGTGTGGACTCGTCCTCCGGACTCGGTCTCCGGCACCCGCTGGACCCGGTGGACGCCGGACTCATATTTCATCCGGGAGTAGGCGCCTTTGCCGTTAATGACAAAGTCCGCTTCCTTCACGCCGCCAAGCTCCGTATCATTGTAGTTCATCAGCTCGATGGTCCAGCCCTTCCGGGCGGCGTACATGGAGTACATCCGGAACAGGCTGTGGGCAAACAGGGCGCTTTCCTCGCCACCGACGCCGCCCCGGATCTCCACGATCACGCTTTTTTCGTCGTTAGGATCCTTGGGAAGCAGCAGCAGCCGAAGTTCCTCCGTCAGCCGATCCCGGTCCGCTTTTGCCTGAGCGAAGGTCTCCTGGCACAGGGCTTTCATCTCCGGATCCGCCATCAGATCCTGGGCCTCTTTCATTTCCGTTTCCGCCTGCTTCAGCGCCCGGTAGGTTTCCACCACCGGCTCCAGATCATTTTTCTCCCGGAGAAGGGAAGCCGCCTTTTTTGGGTCGGCGTAAAAGTCCGGCTGCTCGGATTTAGCGCAAAGCTCTTCGTATCGATTGGAAAGTTCTTCCAGCTTGTCTAACATGGATGCTCCTTTTTCCGCCGCTGCGACACGGCGTCCAGTTCTTCGACATTTTTCCAGTATGTCCGTCCCAATTTCGGAGAAAGTAACCTCAGATTGACGGAACAATTTTTGATTGTTCCTATTCTACCTTATTTTTCTCCTTGCGTCAAATACATTCTTACGGAAAGGAAGGATTCTCGTGCGGCGAATATTTTCTCTCGTTCTGTGCCTGGCATTGGCAGCAGTTCCGATCCGGGAATCGGAAAAAACCAAATATGTTGCCCTTACCTTTGATGACGGCCCTTCGGGCAGATTCACCCGTGAACTGCTGGACGGCTTGCAAGCACGGGAGGTAAAGGCCACTTTCCTATTATGCGGCTACCGGATTGAGCAGTATCCCGAAGAAACCGCACGGATCCAGGCGGAGGGCCACGAAATCGGCTGTCATGGCTACAGCCATAAAAACATGCGGGGTATGTCCCGGCGGGAGATCGGTGGGGAGATCAGCGACACCACCGCACTGCTGAACTGCCCAGTGCAGTTTCTCCGGCCCCCGGGAGGCTGCTGCAGCGACGCGGTTCGTCAGGTGGCGGAGGCAAAACAGCTGGCGATCCTCTCCTGGTCGGTGGATCCCAGGGATTGGGCCACCAGTGACACGGCCTCCATTGAAAAGGCAGTTTTGGACAAGATCCAGGACGGAGACGTGGTCCTGCTCCATGATATGTCCGCCAGCTCGGTGACCGCCGCTCTGGACATTATAGACCGGCTGAAGGAGCAGGGGTTCCAGTTTGCCACCGTGTCCCAGCTGGCAGCCATGCGGGGCATCAAAATCATCCCGGGAAAGGAATACAGCCGCTTTCCCCGGCGGGAAGAGAAATCCACTGCAAAGCAGTAATACCATTTTTTTGATAAATGTCCATGCCGCGCCCGGCGCCACCAAAAATGAAAGCACTTGACGCATGGACATTTATCAAAAAGACATTGCCTTGCGGCGCTGTCATTTTTGGTATTTTCGGAATAGAAAATACCAAAAATTCG
>CAZCLX010000120.1:0-5158 GCA_964499615.1 uncultured Oscillospiraceae bacterium | reverse complement strand
GGACAAAAGATCCGCCATCCAGCCGCAGACGATTTGTTCAGAGTTTCCCTAGTATACATCCTTTTGTGTGCAAATTCCACTACGGTTTCATTTCTGGTGGCGCCGGCCACGGCATGGACATTTCCTGTGGGGAGTCGTCCAATTTTCGATAATTGGGATTACAATATTTTGTTGATTTTTGCAAAAAGCAGTGATACAATAGGGTAGAAGACTCGCAAACAACCATAAAGGAGGGGGACCATGGATCAGGACTACATCATTGAAATGCTCCACATCCGCAAGGAATTCCCAGGCATCGTCGCCAACGACGACATTACGCTTCAGCTCAAACGGGGAGAGATCCACGCGCTGCTGGGAGAAAACGGCGCCGGAAAATCCACGCTGATGAGCGTTCTGTTTGGGCTTTATCAGCCAGAGGAAGGCGTCATTAAAAAGAACGGCGAAATCGTTCAAATCAACAGTCCCAACGATGCCACCGCGCTGCATATTGGCATGGTTCACCAGCATTTTAAACTGGTGGACGTGTTCACCGTGCTGGACAACATCATTCTGGGAGCGGAGGACACCAAGCTGGGCTTCCTGCAAAAGAAAGCCGCCCGGGAAAAGGTTCAGGCGCTGTCGGAGAAATACAAGCTTCACGTGGATCTGGACGCAAAGGTGGAAGACATCACCGTAGGTATGCAGCAGCGGACAGAAATTCTGAAAATGCTGTACCGGGACAATGAGGTTCTGATTTTCGATGAGCCCACCGCCGTGCTGACGCCTCAGGAAATCGATGAGCTGATGGACATTATGCGAGGCTTTGCCGCTGAAGGAAAGTCCATTCTGTTCATCACGCACAAGCTGGGAGAGATCATGGCGGTATCTGACCGGGTCACCGTCCTGCGCAAAGGCAAGTATATCGGCACCGTGAACACCAAGGACACCAACGTCCAGGAACTTTCCAACATGATGGTAGGCCGCCCGGTGCAGCTTCAGGTTCAGAAGGGCGAAGAGAAGCTGGGCGACGTGATTCTGGATGTCCAGGGACTTACGGTTCCCTCCAAGCTTCACAAAAACAACGCGGTGAAGGACGTCTCCTTCCAGGTTCGCGGCGGTGAGATCGTCTGCATCGCGGGTATCGACGGCAACGGTCAGACGGAACTGGTCTATGGCCTCACCGGCCTGGAGAAGCCCTCTGCCGGCACCGTCACCCTCTGCGGCAAAGATATTTCCAAAGCCACCGTTCACAGCCGCAGCGCCGCCGGCATGAGCCACATTCCCGAAGACCGGCACAAGCACGGCCTGGTGCTGGACGATACACTGGAAAACAACCTGGTGCTGCAAACCTTCCGTCAACCCCGGTTCCAGAGCTTGGGCTTTATCAAGCGGGACGCGGTTCGCTCTTACGCGGAAAAGATCATTGAACAGTATGACATCCGTAGCGGTCAAGGTCCCATTACCATCGCCAGAAGTATGTCCGGCGGCAACCAGCAGAAGGCCATCATCGGCCGGGAGCTGGATCGGGAGAATCCCCTGCTCATCGCCGTGCAGCCTACTCGCGGTCTGGACGTAGGCGCCATCGAATACATCCACAGCCAGCTGGTAGCCCAGCGGGACGCGGGAAAAGCCGTTCTGTTGGTTTCTCTGGAGCTGGACGAAGTGATGAATCTCTCCGACCGGATCCTTGTCATGTACGAAGGCGAAATCGTCGGCGAGCTTGACCCGAAGAAAACCAATGTCCAAGAGCTGGGTCTGTATATGGCAGGCGCCCGGCGGGATCAGAAAGGGGGCGCGTCCGCATGAAAAAATCCCTGATTAATCTCTATGAGAAGGAGGGCACCAAAAAAGTTCTGGCTTCCCTCATTTCCATCTTGGTGGGTCTGTTCGTCGGCGCAGTGATCGTGGTGATCGTTGGCCTGTGCAAGGACACTATCACCCCCTCCGGCATTTGGGACGGCGTCCGGCTGATTTTCGCCGGAATCCTATCCACCGGGCGGAATGCCGCCGGTCAGCTCACCTGGGGCTATAACCCTCAGTCCCTGGGTAATATGCTCTTCCGGGCAACGCCCCTCATTATGACCGGCCTTTCCGTTGCTGTCGCCAACAAGGCTGGCCTCTTCAACATCGGCGCTCCCGGTCAGTATCTGATGGGCACCATGGCTTCCCTGATGATCGCTCTGGGCATCCCCAGCAGCGTGGTTCCTGCCTGGCTCATTTGGCTTCTGGCTTTGCTGGGCGGCGTCCTCGCCGGTGCCCTGTGGGGCTGCATCCCCGGCCTGATGAAAGCGCTTCTCAACATCAACGAGGTTCTTGCCTGCATTATGACCAACTGGCTTGCCGCCAATGTGGTCACCTGGGCGTTCGATGTCAGCAACTTTAAAAACATGGTGGAGAACACCAAATCCGGCTACATCTACAAAACCTCCTATAACGGCGTAGAAACGGCAAAGCTGGGACTGGATAAGCTGTTCCCCAACTCTCAGGCCAACGCCGGTATTCTGGTGGCAATCCTTATCGCCATTGCCATGTACATTCTGATGAACCGGACCACCCTGGGCTACGAATTGAAGGCCTGCGGCTCCAACCGTCATGCCGCCAGGTACGCCGGTATCAACGACAAGCGCAATATCATTTTGTCCATGGCCATTGCCGGCGGTCTTGCCGGCGGCGGCGCGGCGCTGTACTGGCTGTCCGGCAACACCGAGTTCTACTGGTCCACCTATCAGACGCTTCCCGACGCCGGCTTCAACGGCATCCCTGTGGCGCTTCTGGCGGTGAATAACCCCATCGGTGTCATCTTCTCCGGCATCTTTATGGCAATGCTGGACATCATCGGCGTGCAGCTCACCGGCTACACTGCCTACAACGAGTACATCACCGACGTAATCATCGCCGTGATCGTTTACCTCAGCGCCTTCTCCCTGGTGATCCGTCTGGCTCTCTCCCACCGCAAAAAGGCAGAGAAGCCCGCAGCCGTTGTTCCTCAGGGGGAGCCTGTAACCGCCCCGCCCCAGGAGAAGCCTGAAAAAGGAGGGAATTCCAAATGACATTTCTAATTCAGCAAACCCTTCTCTATGCCGTCCCGCTGATGATCGTCGCCCTCGCCGGTGTGTTCGCTGAGCGAAGCGGTATCATCAACCTGGCTCTGGAAGGCATTATGATCTTTGGCGCCTTCGTAGGTGTGTTCTTCGTCCGGGCTATGCAGGATGTTCCCGCCTTCGCCCAGGCCGCTGCGCAAGGCAACTGGGCACTTCTCCAGTGCCTGGAGCTGCTGGCAATGCTGGTCTCCGCCATTTTTGGCGCCATTTTCTCCCTGCTGCTGTCCTTCGCCTCCGTCAATCTGAAGGCGGATCAGACCATTGGCGGCACTGCCCTGAACATGATGGCTCCCGCGCTGGTGCTGTTCCTGATCCGGATTCTTGCCAACCAGAACACCCTGCAGATGTCCTCCGGCGATGCCGCCAGCTGGTTCATGCTGAAAAAATCCACCTTCGGCATTGATAAGTCTGCTGACATTGGCTTCCTGGGAGAGACTTTCCTGAATAAGGTCTATCTGGCAACCTACCTTTGCATCCTGATTTTCATTGTCCTGTCCATTATTCTCTACAAGACCCGTTTCGGTCTGCGGCTGAGATCCTGCGGTGAGAATCCCCAGGCGGCAGACAGCCTGGGCATCAACGTGTACAAGATGCGCTACGCCGGTACCACCATCTCCGGCGCCCTGGCAGGCATGGGCGGATTTGTCTACTCCCTGACCACCGCCAACTGCACCGCCAACGGCGATGTAGCCGGCTTCGGCTTCCTGGCTCTGGCGGTTATGATCTTCGGTAACTGGAAGCCTCTGAACATTGCCCTGGCTTCCCTGCTGTTTGGCCTGTTCAAGTGCGTGGCAGCCGCCTATGCCAGCATCGACCTGAACGGCGATGGGGTGTACCTCCTGGCTCAGTTGGGCATCAGCTCTCATCTGTACCGGATGCTCCCTTACCTGGTGACACTGGTGGTTCTGGCGTTCACCTCCAGCAAATCCCGGGCACCCAAAGCCGAAGGCATCCCCTACGACAAGGGCAGTCGGTAAACCGCTTTGAAATATCCGAAAGGGCTGTAGAAACAGCTTAAAGAAAAGCGGAGAGTCAAGAGGCTCTCCGTTTTTTTGGTTCAGTTTTGGACTGTACTATTTTCTTGACAAAAAGCGTTGCTGTGGGCACAACTGCAAAAGAGACGTCTGAACACGATCAAATTCTCGCCATGGCATGTACGGTTTTTCCCGAATATGCCGAAAAAATTCAGGCATCCAATGTTAAGGAAGCTCTGAATAAATCGGCAAGAGCTGGTGGCGAAAGATTTTGTCCCATCCAGCCGCAGACGATTTGTTCAGAGTTTCCTTAAGCATTCTCTCTTGAATCGCTCACTTCAATCCCCCGTATTGGTTGTTAGCAAAGAACGGGACATCACGGATGGTAAGTTTGAAACACCAGGTTAACAAGTCGTCACCGAAAAATCGAAAAAAAGCATGACCCGCTCCGGGTATCTGCACGCGGCGATGCTGCTGGGCTTGTCCGTTCGTGAGGCGGGGCTTGCGTCGCCGGGGCGGGTCAATGACCTCATGGTTCTGTACGCACGGAGAAACGGGCTGAACAAGAAATAAAAACAGCGCCCCGATGATAGGGCGCTGCCATTTAATAAATTGCAAAGGCGAAGAGTATTACAAATCTACTCCCATTTATTCCAAACCTTTCCTTTGTAGTGCTTGAATGGGTGACTAAAAATTTGAATGGCTGTGATGAGGCAGGATAGGAAAAACTTCAGCAAAGGCACACCAACGTAGATGATCAACAGAAAAATGCCGAGCTTCCACTCAAACGTCATCGTACTCACTCCCTTTATCAATTTCGGTAATATCTTTTCTACAAAAATAGTATAACACTATTTCCAACACGCTGCAACAACTTTATTGTGAAATTATTGTGAATGGGGGCCGTAACGTGGCAAAGAAGATCGGAGCGAAGATCGTTCTGGATTAGGGTTTGGCGGTAGATGTCAATCCATTTCGCAGTGATGATTCTTTCTCTCATGGTAGATCCCTCCTGTAAAAAATCCATGTTTCTATGCTATTATTATTCTATATACTATAAATGAGCAAATCTGAAAAATAACGAAAAAAAGAATAAGGCATTCC
>CAZCLX010000119.1:0-5232 GCA_964499615.1 uncultured Oscillospiraceae bacterium | reverse complement strand
TACCAAAAATTCGTCTTATATGATCTTCATATAAAAATGTTCAATCCTTTGGATTGAACATTTTTATTGAATATCAGTATAAAATATCCCGGGAGCCACGAAAATTTCCGTGCTCCCGGGATCGATCAAATGTTTTCCGTCAGCCATTTCAACATTTCCGTGCGGCCTTCCTGGGTCATGGGAAAGGTTTTCTCCCCTTCCATGGTGCTTTTCTCATAGCAGAAGGGGCCGTGCCAGAATTCCGCATGGATGGAGCTTAACTCGTAGTCCACCTCTTTGGGCGTCGCCATCACCACGTTAGGTGCCGCACGGAACCGAAAAGCGCCCATGGAGCCGGTGAAAATGTTGTTCATGGCAAAAGTATGCAGGGTGGGAAGAAACAGCTCCGCCATGGCTTACTCCCGGGTCAAAGCTTCCATCTCGTCCAGGAGCTGACCGAACAGCGCCAGTGCGTCGTTTACCGGCGCGGGGCTGGTCATATCCACGCCGGCGCCCTTTAATAGGTCGATGGGGCTCTTGGAGCAGCCGCCGGACAGGAAGCCAAGGTAATCCTTCACGGCGCTCTCCCCTTCCCGGAGGATCCGGCGGGACAGGGCAATGGCGGCGGAATAACCGGTGGCATACTGGAACACATAGTAGTTATAATAGAAGTGAGGAATCCGTGCCCATTCCATGGCAATCTCGTCATCCACTACCATGTCCGGCCCAAAGTACATTTCGTTCAGCCGCCGGTACTCGGCGCAAAGGGTATCCGCCGTCAGGGTCTGGCCTTGGGCGGTAAGCTTACCGATGTTCAGCTCAAATTCCGCAAACATGGTCTGGCGGTACAGGGTGCCCTTGAACTGCTCCAAATAGTGGTTAATGAGGGCGATACGCTCTTTTTTATCGGTGGTCTTATTCAGGAGGTAGTCCATCAGCAGCGCCTCGTTGCAGGTGGAAGCCACCTCCGCCACGAAAATCACATAGTCTGCGTCCACCGGATTCTGATGCTTGTTGGAAAGGTAGGAGTGGAGGGCATGTCCCATCTCGTGGGCCAGGGTGAACTGGCTGTCCAGGCTACCGGAATAATTCAGCAGCACGTATGGATGGACGGCGGCGCCGGCGGAGTAAGCGCCGCTTCGCTTGCCCACGTTCTGGTAAGCGTCGATCCAGCGGCTATACAGCCCTTCCTTTAAGATCCCCCGGTACTCGTCACCCAGGGGATGCAGCGCGTCATAAACCGTCTGCTTGGCCTGCTCCAGGGGGATCCGCGTCTGCTGATCCGGCAGGAGCTGGGCATACACATCGTAGAAGTGAAGCTCGTCCACCTCCAGCAGCTTCTTCCGCAGACGGACATAGCGGTGCATTTTGTCTATATTCTGATGAACCGCCTCAATCAGGTTCAGGTACACCGAGGTGGGAACGTTGGTCCTATCCAGCGCCGCTTCAAAGGCGGTGGGATATTTCCGGCTCTCCGCCATGAATTTCAGCTGCTTGTTCTGGGCATCCAGGAGGGTCGCAGAGGTGTTCCGGAAGGACGACAGGGTATGGTACAGGTTTTCGTATGCGCTTTTCCGCAAAGCACGGTCGCCGCTCTCTTCCAGGCTGACAAAGGTACCGCTGCTGAGGGGATGTTTTTTTCCCTCCGCGTCTACCGCGTCCGGATACTTCATATCCGCATCGTTGAGGGCGCCAAAAGCATTGTCCGGCATCTGGCAAATTTCCGAAGCGGCAGCCAGCAGCCGCTCCTCTGCGGCGGACAGGGTGTGCGCCTTCCGGCGGCGCTTATCCGTCAGATACCGGCGGTAACGCTCCAGGGCCGGGCATTCCCTGTAAAATCGATCCAGGGTTTCCTCAGAAATTGCCATCACTTCCGGGGTCTCAAAGCTGCATTTTGCGCTGATAGCCACCACCGTGCTCATGAACCGGCCGGACATAGCCTGATATTTGGCGTCCCGGGTGTCCACATCCGCCTGGCGGGAGGCATAATTCCCCAAAAGCTCCAACCTGGCGTCGCACTGCTCCATCATTTCCAGGTAGGCGCACAGCGTCTGCCCGCTCTGTCCCAATCTGCCGGAAAAGGCCGCCATCTGGTCTGCCAGGGTGCTCACCGCCTCCAGCTCCTTTTCCCAGCTCTCGTCGGAGGAGAACAGGTCCTCCACCGCCCAGGTGTCCTCCACCGGGATGTCGCTTCTATTCTGGTAGCGAATGATTTTATCCATGTTTTTCCTCCTGGTTGTTTTTTTACATTATATCGCATTCCTTTCAAAAAAGCAACGGGTGACTTTACATGGCCGCTTCTGCGTTCCACTGAAAATATTTGGATTCTGTCCCATCCTCTGAAAAGGTTTCCATCTCGTCAAATCCGCACTTTTCCAGCACCCGTATGGAACTACCGTTTACCGCGTAAGTAAACGCTCCAACTGTTTTAACATTGTACTTCTTTACCATTTCCTTAAGGAATCGCTTCAACGCAGCCGCAGCCATTCCCCTGCCCCAAAACGCCCGGTCAAAAACGCAATAGCTGAGCATGGCATTCAGTTCGCCCTGCCCAATGCAGTAGCACCAAACATCACCAACATACGCTCTGTCCACGTAAATCGTCCGGCCATAGCTGGCGTTCCTGGCAGCCGGGTACGGTGGAAGTCTTTCAGCGCTTCCTCTGCCGAGGCTGCCATCTGCGGAAGGAATTTCCGCACCTGAGGATCCCATATTCTGTCAAGATAGGTGACAACGGTTTCCTCACTGCGATCTCCCAGTTCCATTCTCATTTTCCTAACCCTCGGCTTTCTCAAAAAGGTATCTGGTCTACGAAGATTTCCCGGGAAAGTATATCATGAAAAAGCAAATTACAAAATGCTTTCTCTGACATCAATAAAAAACCATAGAGTAACTGCACTGGCAATAACCCTATGACTTGAATCAGAACCGTTATTTTGAGAACTTGGGCGGGACAACCTGATTACCCGCAAACGCGTTGGGGCCGGGATTGGAAAGTGAAAAATACATCTTTTCCGCCTTGGTGGTGCCGTAGTCCCGGTTGGAACCGATATCCTGCACCTGATTGAAGGCGTCTCGGAACATCTGATTGTGCGCTTCCTCCCGATTCAGGAGGAAATCGATGGTCTCCCGCACCTTCTTGTCCTCAATTTGGCGGTACAGGTATTCATACACCACTTTTGCCCGCTGCTCCGAGGCAATATTGCTGAGAAGATCGGCACACAGGTCTCCGGTCACGGTGACATAGTCCGCCGTCCAGGAGTATCCTGAGGCATTGATCAGGCCGGGATTCAGCCCCAGCAGAACATGAGTCTCGATCTCCCCGGCCTTCACCTTGTCCGCTTCCACATCGTGACCGTTGAGCAGGTTAATGGTCTGGGCAACCATCTCCATGTGACCCAATTCCTCCGCCGCGATGTCCAAAAACAGATCCTTGATTTTGGGATCCTTGATGCGAAAACTCTGGGACATATACTGCATCGCCGATTTCATTTCGCCATTGCTGCCGCCAAGCTGCTCACTCCTTTTCATGCCTTACCGTTATTTTTCCGGATTTGTTGAAAACTATACGGAGCATTCAGGAATCTTGCATTTTTTCTTCGGATATGCTATATTACTCCCCGGTGATGTTATGAAAAAACAGCTTCGTGGCAGTCTCTGCCTCCTGGCAGGAACACTGATCTGGGGGTTTGCCTTTATCGCTCAGAGCGTGGGCATGGACTACATCGGCCCCTTTACCTTTCAGACCGTCCGGTGTGCTCTGGCGGCGCTGTTCCTCTTCCCGGTCTCCCTGCTGGCAGGGAGAAAGCGGTTGCCCCTGTCCCAGTCTCTCCGCCGGTGGGCAGAGCCCAGGCTGTGGAAGGCGGGAACCGTCTGTGGGCTTGCCCTGTTTGCCGCCTCCAGCTTGCAGCAAATCGGACTTGTGGAGACGGAACCGGGGAAGGCGGGATTTCTCACCGCCATGTACATTGTAATCGTGCCTCTAATGGGAATTTTCCTGGGGCGGAAGCCTCCTAAGGCTGCCATGATCAGCGTCCTCCCCGCCGGGCTGGGGCTGTATCTCCTGAGCTGCGCTGGTGTCTCCCGGGTCAGCACCGGAGATCTGCTGCTCCTTGGCTGCGCCTTCGCTTTCTCTATTCAAATTCTGCTCATTGAGCGGTACGCCGGAAAGCTGGACGGCATCCTGCTCAACTGTGTTCAGGCCCTGGTGGTCAGCGTGATTTCCCTTCCCTTCGCCGTCGGGACAGAAACCATCCAGCTGTCCGCTATCGCCGCATGCTGGCTTCCTCTGGGGTTTGCGGGAATTCTGTCTATGGGCGTGGCCTACACCCTGCAAATTGTTGGGCAGCGGGATCTAGAATCCTCCCGGGCCTCCCTCATTATGAGCGTGGAATCGGTGTTTGCCGCTTTTGGGGGCTGGCTGGTGCTTCATGATCGGATGCTCCCCCGGGAGTGGCTGGGCTGCGCTCTGGTTTTTTCCGCCGTTATGCTGTCCCAGCTTCCGGAACGAGAAAAAATTGAGAAAAAGTAGAGATTTTGCGGTATGCTGGTTTCGGGAGGCGGGAGCATGAAAAATCTGATTGCTGACGACGAAAAAGACATTGTTGCCATGCTTTCCGGCTTTTTTGAAAGCAAGGGCTATTTTGTCCTGACCGCTGGAAACGGAGCGGAAGCTATGAAGCAGGCGGAGCGGCAGCCGGATATTATCCTTCTGGATGTCAACATTCCCGAGCTAAACGGGCTTGAGGTCTGTAAGCGAATCCGGAATCATGTTTCCTGCCCCATTCTGTTTCTAACGGCCTGCATTGAGGATCGGGACAAGGTGGCGGGCTTTGCTGCTTGCGGAGACGATTACATTGTTAAGCCCTTTTCCCTTGTGGATCTGGAAGCCAGGGTGAGCGCCCATCTCCGCCGGGAGGCGCGGCACGGCTGCGGCGCCAAGGTAAAATTCTCCGGTGAGCTTGTCATTGACTACTCGGAGCGCTGCCTGTTCTACGCCGGGGAAAATCTGGGACTTGTCAAAAAGGAATTTGACATTGTGGAACTGCTATCCCAAAATCCCGGGCAGGTGTTTGACCGGGAACGGATCTATGAGCGGGTCTGGGGCTACGACAGTGAGGGCGACAGCGCCGTTGTGACGGAGCACATCCGCCGGATCCGATCAAAAATTGGGGCGCACACCGATATAAGCTATATCGGAATCAAAGTGCAGAGTTTGATACAATTCAGCGATAGCCTTGCCGCCTGAAAATC
>CAZCLX010000118.1:0-5239 GCA_964499615.1 uncultured Oscillospiraceae bacterium | reverse complement strand
TGGGACAAAATCTTTCGCCACCAGCTCTTGCCGATTTATTCAGAGCTTCCCTATGTAAATCTTTTCAGTTGCAGTTACGTAGTCATAAATGGGTGCGGTGATTTCTTCAAAGTCCTGTTCGTTTGGGTAATCCCTATGCAGCCGAACGGTAAGAGACTTGCGGGCACTTTCTATCCGCTCTTTATGTGGGCGTGGGTCTATTTTATTTTCCTCTACTCCATGTAATAGGAATTCCCGGATTTGCTGAATATCCGCCCTTGCGAATATATCGTCCACGTATTTCATAAAAAATTTATATCTCCTTCTTATTAATCAATAAATGAAGTATTTTATTTAGAAATAAAATTATACATCACCAAGCGAAATGTGTCAATACTTTTATTTCGCTAAAAAATAAAATTCTTCATTTGATTTTGATTTTTTTAACGAAATCATGTATAATTTCTTTCGGCAGGAGGTGAGCATATGGGGACGATGGCAAAAAAAATAAACATTCTTTTGATAGAGACAGGCATTACAAAGCAAGAACTCGCAAAACGGTTAGGAACAACGCCCTCTAATATTTCAGGGAAATTGAAAAGAGATAACTTTTCCGAAGCAGAGTTGCAGGAAATCGCCAAAGCCTGTGGCGCTTCTTTTGAAGGCGTTTTTACCATCACGAGCACCGGAAAACAAATATAATCGAAAAAATAGCTTGACAAATTACAGCTTGTCTGCTAAAATATAGCAGTTGCCGAAGACAGCAGGCTTGCGTTATGCAGTAAGTCCCGCCGAGGTGCGCTAGAAGTGATTTTATGCGTGTCTTCCTGTCTTCCGGCAGGAAGACATTTTTCCTTTCGGAGGTGAAAATCATGCCCAATGCAAAGGTTCTTGAAAGCAAGAAGGCCGTTGTGGAATCTCTGTCCGGAAAGATCAAGGAGGCTTCCTCCGTGGTTTTCGTGGACTACAAGGGAATTTCTGTGGCCCAGGACACCACGCTTCGTAAGCAGTTCCGGGAAGCCGGCGTGGAATATTCCGTTGTGAAGAACACTCTGACCAACTTCGCTGCCAAGGATGCAGGCTACGATTTCAGCAAGGTTCTCAACGGCACCACCGCTATGGCTACTACCACCGGTGATCCCATCGCTCCTGCCCGTATTGTCTGCGAATTCGCAAAGAAGAACAAGAACGTCCTGTCCATCAAGGGCGGCATCGTGGAAGGCTCTGTGCTGACTGCGGAGCAGCTTAACGGATTTGGCGAGCTGCCCAGCAAGGCCGCTTTGGTTGCCCAGGTTCTTGGCACCTTCCTTGCCCCCATCTCCAGCCTGGCCTGTGTCCTGGATCAGATCCGGGAGCAGAAGGAGGGCGGCGCTCCCGCGGAGCAGCCTGCCGAAGCCTGATTCACGTTACCCACAAATTTACACTAAAACATAATTATTAGGAGGATCATTACCATGGCTAGTGAAAAAGTCACTGCTCTCGTTGAGGAAGTCAAGGGCCTGACCGTTCTGGAGCTGTCCGAACTGGTTCACACCCTGGAGGAGGTTTTCGGTGTTTCTGCCGCCGCTGCCGCTGTTGCCGCTCCTGTTGCTGCCGCTGTTGAGGTTGAGGAGAAGACTGAGTTTGATGTCATCCTGAAGTCCGCTGGCGCTTCCAAGCTGGGTGTCATCAAGGTTGTCCGCGCCGCTACCGGCCTGGGCCTGAAGGACGCTAAGGAGCTGGTGGATAACGTGCCCAAGACCCTGAAGGAAGCCATCTCCAAGGAAGACGCTGAGAAGCTGGTTGCCGAGCTGAAGGAAGCCGGCGCTGAGGCTGAGATTAAGTAATTTCGTCTCCTGTTCTTTTCGCCTCCGCCTGCATAGGTGGAGGCGTTTCCCTTTTTATCATGGAGGTGTCTATGGACGATATTCTTTCCGCACTGGAGCGTCTCCCGGAGGATGTGGGGGCGTTCATCGGTTCGGCAGTGGAAATGATCCCTGTAAACGTGGATATTCTCTCGGTATTGAAGCTGATTCTGGTGATTGCCGCCGCATCCACAGTATTTGGCCTGGTGGGGCGGGTGGCATTTGGAAGACACTCTGAGCTGAACTGCGCCGTTTCCTCAGCCATTGCCATTCTGCTTCTCTATGTTCTGACGGTGATAATATACACCTTCCGACCATGGAACCTGGATTCCTTTCTGTCTCCACTGCCCTTTGTGGCGTTTCGGGGAGATCGGATGTATTTGCTTTTCCACCAGGGAGCGGAGTTCCGAACCTTGTGTAGCCGGGTTTTGGATCTGGTGATTCTTGCGTTTCTAGTGAACCTCCTGGATACCATTGTTCCCCGGGGAAAAAGCGTTTTTGGCTGGTATTTTTTCCGGCTTTTGTCAGTGGGCCTGTGTTTTATTCTATATTTCCTACTGAATCAGGTGATTCTCAAATACATCCCCGGAGTGCTTGTTATGTACGCACCCACCATTCTTCTCTGCATTCTGGTGGGGATGATGCTTCTGGGTCTCATAAACGCCGTCCTCAGTGCCCTGGTGATTGCTGTTAACCCTGTTCTGGGAGCGATTTATGCCTTTTTTTTCTCCAACGTGATCGGTAAACAGCTGAGTAAGGCGGTATTGACCACCATCATTTTAGGGGCTCTGGGATACCTCCTGGAGCGCTGGGGGTATACTGTGATCGCCATATCCGCTACGGCGCTGCCGGCGTATCTGCCGCTGCTGGCGGCTGTGCTGGTTCTATGGTACTTTGTGGGACACATTCTATAAAAAGGAGCCCTCGCCGTGATTCGCGAGGGCTCCTTTTTTAATAATTATCCAGCGCTTCAACAAGAAGCTTTCCGTTGGTTTCCGTAAGAATGACCTTGAGATTTTCCTCCGTATCCACGGTGCCTTTCGTGCCTACGACGGCAAAGTGGTAGGTAATGTCACAGAAATAATGGGTGTCGTCGATCCGGGTGAACAGGTTCTTTTCCCATCCGGAAAGATCATTCCCCCGGCTTTGACCGTAGGACAGACCATCCAGCGCGGAGCGGAGGCGGTTTACCAGATCCCCTCCTGGCACAAGATAGTTTGCCAGATTATAAAAGTTAACTTTTTCCGATCCGGCTCTGGAGCCGGCGAAGGCCACATACCGGGTCAGAAACGCTTGGAGGACATCGTTTAGCTGTTCTTCCTCAGCCTCGGTGCAGTTATCCAGCGCGGAAACCCACTGGCTGCCGGAGTCGTCGGGAACGGCCTCGCCGCTTTCGTCTGTGACTTGAATTTCGATTTCTCCAAGTACGGCGGGAACGGTATAGGCGGTCATAACAGGCAGCTCCAGTTTGCTGTAAAATGGCTCCAACACATCGTAGGGAATGTTCCGCTGGGTGATGTAACCGTCGTCCAGTGTCATACCTCCGGCAAGAACATGGTATCCGGATGGGACGGTGATCGTGACTGGCTCATGGAAATACCGGGAAAGATCATAGCTTTCCTCCTCCACCGTCCACACCGGCAAGCCGTAGGGGCCGGTATTCACTCCCGCAAGGGTGAAGGAACCGATGGCGCCGCCCTGGCAGCGAACGGAATAGGTATCGCCGCTGCCGGTTTTTCCGGCGGTGGGAGCGGTTTCCAGAAGGTCTTTCAAAAACGAAAGTACCGCTTCCTGATCCTGAAGCTTCTCGTCCAGCGTGTCGGGAAGCCCTGGGGCGTTTTGTAGGATTCGTTCCGGGGAAAGTTGCTCCAAATATGCGTCTACCGCATACTTGGGACGGGACGCTTCATAGGCTTCCATGTATTTCCAGAGAAATGAAAGACCCAGCCCGGTGAGGATCAAAAACAGGATGGCGTAAATTCCCATCGCCAGGAACAGGCGTTTTTTACCCTTCATCAGCGTCCACTCCTTCCTTCAGCACCAAAATGGTGCTGGGCACCGGACGGATGCCGATTACTGAGGCACAGTTGTTGATATAGTCTCCCTGGTACCACATGAGGCTGGAGGAGCCGCCGTCCAGATTGCAGGCATTTACCGCCCCATATTCCATGAAGATCTCCGTCAGATCCCATACGGTTGCGCCCAGGCTGATGGCCTGCCGTCCGTCGATCACCAGTAGCAGCACCGCACCGTCGGATCTCTGGCCGATGGCGGTTCTGGGATTTAAGCCGGTGGCGTAACTGTCAGGCAGAACAATTTCGCCGTTAGCAATCAGCACAGGGCCAAAGCTGACGCCGTACTGAATATCCTGATCCCGAACATCCTGCGGCGTCAGCTTACCTACATGGAGAATGTGATTGCTGTCAAATCCGGCAAAGCCATTGCGACTGCCAGCGCCATAAATTTCGCCCTCAAATACTACCATGGAGTCCGGAGTGCTGCCGTTTCCGGTGCCGCCGTCATCCTGAAATCCGCCGGCGTTGGTTCCCGCCACAGCGTCAAATTCCTCTACCATTTGGGCGACGGTATAGCCCCGCACATTGAAGGATTTTGGTACGCACCCAACAATTACCCGGGAAGGGTCTAATACCACCATCATGAAGCCGGAATAGCCCTCACCCTTGACTTTTTCAACGATGATGCCATCCCCGTCCTCATCAATAAGGCCCCATTCGTCGGCAACAGGATCTCCCTCCTGGGACGGATCAGGCTTTTCTGAGATCTGCACCAGGGAGGTATCCAACTGAATGGGTATATCTGTCTCCCGGGTCGCGGCAATTTCCGCGATTTCCTCCGGGGATAGGTACAGATCCGCCAAGAAGCCGATGGCGCTGGTCTCCCGCACGGACATGACAAACAGATTTCGTGCCGTGGGGGAGGGACCCTTGGCCAGAACATACATAACGCCGTAAAGGGCAACCGCCAAAAGAAGAACCGTTTCCAGCAGAATGAGGAATAATCCCCCAATCACGCCGAGAAGCTTCCTGCCAAAAGGTTTGGCTGCGGAAGACTCCTCAGCGGCGCTCTCTTTCTTCCTTTTCTTCATCAGCTTTCCTCAATAGCGGTGATTACCGGAGCTACTGCATCCGTATTTACCGTCTCCATCAGGCCTCCGTCATAGCTTTTTGCCACATCGGGGTTAATGGGCAGCTTGGCAAGAACCGGCAGACCCATTTCCTTGGCGGTTTGATCCAGGTGGCTTTCTCCGAAGACGCTGATTTTCTTTCCGCAGTCCGGGCATAGGAGGTAGGAATAATTTTCCACAAAACCCAGCACAGGAATGTGCATCATGTTAGCCATCCGTACCGCCTTGGTGACGATCATGCTCACCAGATCCTGGGGGCTGGTGACGATGA
>CAZCLX010000117.1:0-5419 GCA_964499615.1 uncultured Oscillospiraceae bacterium | reverse complement strand
GGCGCTGTTGTTGCGCCTTTTTTCAACTTGTGCTTGCCGCTACCTTGTTTCAAACCTAATCCTCCGAATTCTGGGATGCGTAGCGGTTGCGATCGTAGGCACGGCCCTTGCAGTAGGGGCGGTCAGGTATGCCGGACAGGCAGTCGTTGTCCATTTCCTCGCCGTCCCCAACAAAGCCCTTCCGGGCGGCGTATTCCTTCCCGGCAGCGGCACGGGCAGCTTGGCTCTGCTCCCGCTGCTGTTTTTGCAGCTTCTTTTTGCTGGTGTTCTCGGTGATGCCGTCAGGATTGGCGGCCCGGCGCTCAGCACGGATCCGCTCTTTTTCCTCGGCGATCCGCTCTCGCTCCAGCCGTCGTTTCAGCCGCTCGGCATCCTCAGCGTCGTAGATTTTCCGGTAGCGGACGGTGAGAATGGCATCCTCAACGGTACGGACGACGCCACCCACGAACCAGTACAGGGACAGAGCGCAGGGAACGGTGAAGCCGACCCACAGCATCATCAGGGGCATGGTCCACATCATGATTTTATTGGTCTGGTTTGCCTGGGAATTATTTGCCGTTTCCTTATCCTGAATGCCATCCTTGTCGGTGATAACGGAGTTGTTCAGCTTCTGGGATACCAGCATGGTGACAAACTGGTTGGCGGTGGAGAGTATGGCAATCAGGAAAGCGCCGATGTGCGCCCAGTCCCAGCTCCAGGCGGAGCCAAAGATGTTAAACTGAGGAATGCCGCCCATGTCGATGCCCAGGAATGAGAAATTGACGCCTCTGAGAGCACGCTCGCTGATCTCCGGTACGGCGGCCTTGATGGCGTCGGCGAACTGAGGGATGTACTGGGCAGCGATCATCTGATCGTAGTAGGAATTGCTGGTAAAAACGTCGGGAGCGCCGGCTTTAATGATGGAAACGATTTGCGTGGCGGTTTCCGCACTTTCGTGAAGCATGTACACCAGGGGCTGGCGGACAACGGTATACAGGGGCAGCAGGATCAGCATGGGCACCAGGCTCCATAGGCAGCCGCCTCCCATGGAGACGCCTTCCTCCTTATAAAGCTCCTGGAGAGCCTGGCTTTGCCGAGCCTGGTCATCGGCGTACCTTTTCTGGATGGCCTGGACATCCGGTGTGAGCCGGGACATGGCCATCATACTTTTTTTAGATTTGGCAGTGACTGGCAGCAGGACAAGCTGTACCAGCACGGCAAACAGGATCAGGGCAAGACCATAGCTGCCGGTGATCCGGTAAAGGAAATCCATCAGATAACCGAAAGGCACCTCGATGATATCAGCTATGTGGAATGCAAGGATCATGAACGATCTTCCTCCTTAAATTTGGAAGTTAGGGTACGGGGTCATAAATGTCCCCATGATAGAACGGGTGGCAGCGGCAGATCCGCTTGATGGCAAGCCATCCTCCTTTGCGGGCTCCGTACTTGGAGATCGCCTCCATGGCGTACGCGGAACAGGTAGGGCGGAACCGGCACCTTGCCGGAAACGCCGGGGAGATTGCCTTCTGATAGAAACGGATGAGAAAAAGAAGCAGTTTTTTCATATTGCTTCCCCGCTTTCCCGCAGCAGACCTGCTTTTCCGGCAAGCTTTAGGAAGCTCGCGGTGAGCTTCGGAAAGGGGGCGTCCACAGCCCGGGTTCGGGCGACGATCACGATGTCGTACCCCGGGGAAAGTCTGCTTTCGTTCAGCCGGTAGATTTCCCGAAGGCGGCGGCGGGTGCGGTTGCGCACCACTGCGTGGCCCAGCTTTTTACTGACGGTGAAGCCCACCCGGTTGGCGCCAGTACGGTTCCGCCGGGCATAGAGGACAAGGTATCCGTCCACCGTGCCCTGGGTGCGGTAAAGGCGCTGGAATATATGATTTCGCTTCAAACTGGTGGAAAATCTCATGGTTTCTCCCCCTAAAAAGGGAGCGGGGCGAATCGGACATTCACCCCGCTGCAACTCCCGTTTCGCTTTTGGGCGATGCTCCGCGCGGATAACTTACGCGGACAGAACCTTGCGGCCTTTGGCACGGCGGCGGGCAAGAACCTTGCGGCCGTTGGAAGTAGCCATTCTCTCACGGAAACCGTGAACCTTGGAACGGTGACGCTGGCTGGGCTGATAGGTACGCTTCACTTCGGATACACCTCCTGTTTCTTTCATCTCATATGCTCAACAGTCAGAAATTCTGACCGCAGCAACGCAAATTCAGGCTTTTACAGCGGTACTAAGCCATTATAACCGAAATATCAAGTCAGGTCAACTCTTTTTTCCCATTTTTCCGATGGAACTCTGGATACAGACGCAGTCAGGTACCATGTCCTGCAAATCGCATTTTGTCCCCCGCCCTACGCACTCCTAACGGCTAAATGTTAACCGCTAACAGCTCATCTACCTACAGGCTGCTGTAATCAACGACCAGATCGGAACCCTTCCATTCTCCGGAAAGCTTGTCCAGAACTCGCTGGTATAGCTCCGAGCCTTCCTCATAGGGGGTGGGCTGGAAGTTGTTCTGTACCGGAAGACTGCTGACAGAGCAGGGGATTTTTGTCAGCTCACCCAGGCGGACGGTGCCGTCCGGCTCACGAATGACCTCCTGCTGGAGCACTACAGAATCCAGATCCTGGGGATAGTTGTTGCCGCCGAAGCAGAAATTGCCCATGCTGTAGTAGATGATCCCGTCGCCGTATTCTTCAATAGGCTGGAGCACATGGGGATGACTGCCGTATACAATGTCTACCCCGGCGTCAATCATGGCGTGGGCCTGCTGCGTTTGCTGACTTGTGGGGCGGTACTGGCCCTCATTTCCCCAGTGGATGGCCGCAATCACGATCTCCGCTCCCTGGGACCGAAGATCAGCCACTGCCTTTTTCATTCCGGCAATGTCAATACTGAACGCGGCGGCGTACAGTCCAATGGTGAGACCGCTTTCCGTGGTGTACAGGGCGGTGCCGTCTTTCTCCACATAGGCAATATCCGCCTCTGAGAGGACGTTTGTGGTGGATTCGTAGCCCTGTTTTCCGTAATCCATGGTGTGGTTATTGGCGAGGGTCACCGCCTCCACACTGCTGCCGGTGAGAATCTGAGTATAAGCTGTGGGGCCTCGGAAGGTAAAGAGGGAGGAGGTGTTCCGCTCACCGGTGCTTTCCGTCAGCACCCCTTCCAGATTCACAATGGTGAAATCGTCATTTCGGAAGTACTCCGCCACGTTCCGGAAGGGGTAGTCATAATCTTCCCCCACAGTGTAGATCAGGCTGTACATGACGCCGTAGTGCTCCGGGTCGCTCCCTAGAGTGCAGTCCCCGGCGAAGGTGAGCAGAAACCGTTCCGGCTCCGGCGGCTCTGTGGTGGGGGCGGTGGTTGGCTCCGTGGTGGGTTCTTCCGTTGCTTCGGTTGTAGGCGGGGCGGTTTCCGGTTCCGCCACCGGTTCCGTCTGGACGGAAGGCATTGTGGGCACCGTGGGAGGCGCCTGGAGAGTATCCCCTTTGCCTCTAAAATACATGAGTGCCACAAGCCCCAGGTCCACTGCCAGAATCAAGGCGACAATGCTCAAGAGGATCTTTACGGTGCGGTTTTTCATAGTGGGTCCTCCGTTCTCTGTCTGTGGGGAGCAGAAGAAATTGCTCCGTAGGGAACTTATCTCGCCCGTTCCTTGCCTCTCCCATAGGGAGAGGTGCCCAGCGCACATGCTGGGCGGAGAGGGTATACCCCATTTCCCCGCACGCGGTTACCCTCTCAGTCACGGCTTACGCCGTGCCAGCTCTCCCATAGGGAGAGCCCTCGCTTCATCCACCGTACTACTATTTGTCGCTGCCGTTGGAGTGATCGGTGAAGGGAACAGGCAAGATAAGTTCCCTGCAGGCGGTTCTCGAATTAATTGCCCCGCTTTTTCATCAGGGCGCGCATTCGGGCGGCGTGATCCAGTTCCCGCTTCCGGATCCGCAGATTCTTTGGCGTGCATTCCAGCAGCTCGTCGTCCGCCAGGAATTCCAGGCACTGCTCCAGAGAGAAAATTTTGGGACTGGTCAGCCGCAGGGCCTCATCGGAACCGGCGGCGCGCATATTGGTCAGCTGCTTCTTTTTGCAGACATTGACGGTCATATCCTCATTCCGGCTGCAAATGCCCACCACCATACCGGCGTACACGGGAACACCGGCGCCAATGAACAGGCTGCCCCGCTCCTGGGCGTTAAACAGACCGTAGGCGCAGCTTTCGCCGGACTCGAAGGCCACCAGGGAACCCACCTGACGGCGCTCAATTTCGCCCTTCATAGGGGCGTAGGAATCCAGCACCGAGGACATGATGCCCTCACCCCGGGTATCGGTGAGAAATTCATTCCGGTACCCGAACAGTCCCCGGGAGGGAACCAGGAACTCCAGCCGGTAGCGGCTGCCTACGGGGTTCATGCTTACCAGGTCGCCTTTCCGTTTGCCAATTTTCTCGATTATCGAACCCATGCATTCTTCGGGCACATCGGCAACCATTCGCTCGATAGGTTCACAGACAACGCCGTCAATTTTCTTGGTCAGCACCCGAGGGGTGGATACGGAGAACTCGTAGCCCTCCCGGCGCATGGTTTCCATAAGAATGGACAGGTGCATTTCACCCCGACCCGCCACGTTGAAGGCATCAGTTCCCTGCTCGGTGACATGGAGGGAAACATCCTTAAGTAGCTCCCGCTCCAGCCGATCCCGAAGGTTTCGGGAGGTGACAAACTTCCCCTCCCGCCCGGCAAAGGGGGAGTCGTTAACGGCAAAGGTCATTTCAATGGTGGGGTCGGAAATTTTCACAAAGGGCAGAGGCTCGATTGCCTCCGGGGCGCAAAGGGTTCTGCCAATGGTAATATCGGACATACCGGACAGCGCCACGATCTCACCGGCAGATGCTTCTGTCACAGGGGACTTGCCAAGACCGGTAAACTCGTACATGGCGACCACCTTACCCCGCTGCCGAATAGCGGGATCGTGGTAATCGCAGATCACCACCTCCTGGGTTGTCCGGATGGTGCCACGCTCCACCCGGCCTACGGCGATCCGCCCCACATAGTCATTGTAGTCCAGGGAGGAAACCAGCAGCTGCAAAGGAGCGTCTGGGTCTCCCTGAGGGGCGTCGATATACTGAACAATGGTTTCAAACAGAGGCGTCAGATCGGTGCCCGGCTCATCGGGGCTGTAGGACGCGGTGCCCTGCCGCCCGGAGCAGAAGACCGTGGGGGAGTTGAACTGCTCATCGGTGGCATTCAGATCCAGCAGCAGTTCCAGAATTTCGTCCATGACTTCGTGAACCCGGGCATCTGGCTTATCGGTTTTGTTTACCGCAACGATGACCTTATGGCCCAGCTCCAAGGCCTTCTGGAGGACGAACCGGGTCTGGGGCATGGGGCCTTCCGCGGCGTCCACCAGGAGGATAACGCCGTTGACCATTTTGAGAAT
>CAZCLX010000116.1:0-5427 GCA_964499615.1 uncultured Oscillospiraceae bacterium | reverse complement strand
TACGCACGGTGGTGTGAGAGGTCGGCGGCCTGACCGGCCGCCTCCTACTCGATTACCAAAATCAAAGCTCCCTATCTTACGAAAACAGCTCTTCCACCTGACCGAAGGTGTAGCCTTCCGCTTCCCAGCGGGTGAGGAGAGTGTCCAAAATTTGCTCGTTTGTCTTTGAGGTGGAGTGCAGGAGGATCACCGCTCCGTTGTGGATGCGTTTACAAAGCTTCTCAATGGACGCCGCCGGATCCGGCTGGGCGTCGTTTTCCCAGTCCACGTAGGCAAGGCTCCAGAAGACGGTTTTGTATCCCAGCTCCTGTGCCATCCGCAAATTTTCCTTGCTGTAGATCCCCTGAGGCGGACGGTAAAATTTTGGCAGATCCTGACCGGTGGTCTCCCGGTACAGAGTTTCCAGATCCCCCAGTTCCTTGGCGAAAGTGTCCTTATCGGATATTTTGCTCATATCGTAGTGGTGCATGGTGTGGTTGCCCACGGTGTGGCCTTCCTCCGCCATCCGGCGCACCAGATCCGCGTTTTTCTCGATGTAATTTCCCACCAGAAAAAAGGCTGCTTTGATATCGTGGGCTTTCAGTATGTCCAGGATTTTTTCCGTGCAGCCGTTTTCGTAGCCTGCGTCAAAGGTCAGGTACAGTACCTTTTGGGTGGTATCCCCCAGGTAAGCGGCGTCGTACCTTCTCAGCTGATCCATTCCCGCGTTTCCAACTGGTGCAGCCCCTTCCTGCCGGAAGCTTAAGCCCCAGGAGCCGGTGGGCAGCGCGTTTCCCCGGAAGATCCACACCACCGCCGCTGCCGCCAGTACAACTGCCAGAATCAAGATGCCGATTTCCCGTTTCCCCATTGCGCATCCCTCCCAGGGACAATCTATGCGGTGTAACGGCTTATATGCAAAAAAATGCCGTGGCGTTTTGCCGCTTGTTTATGAAAGTGCGCCGCCCGTGCGCATGGATATGTATCCAGAGCAATTTACAGTTTGCGTCAATTTAACTACATTTGGTGGTTACTTCTCCCTATTCCTTGTCTCTTCTGCTATAATAAATACATAATAACTCTTTCAGGATGAGGTGCCGTTATGAAAAAGTACGATTTTAACCATGGGTGGATCTGTACGCCCCTTGCGGAAGGCGGGGAAACGATTCCGGTGACCCTTCCCCATGACGCCATGCGTACCGAGGAGCGGGTGAGAACCAGCGTGGGGGAGGCGAACATTGGCTATTTTGCCGGCGGGGACTACGAGTACCGGAAGGAATTTACCCTTCCTTGGGAGCTGGCAGAGAAGAAGCTGGTTCTGGAATTTGAAAGTGTTTATCATAATGCTGAGGTTTGGGTAAACGGCACAAAGGCTGCTTTCCGGCCCTACGGCTATACCAATTTCTATGTAGAGCTGAACCCCTACCTTCTGGATGGGGTCAACGAGATCCGGGTCATTGCCAGAAATGCCGACCAGCCCAATTCCCGCTGGTATTCCGGTACCGGGATCTACCGTCCGGTGTGGCTTTATGCCGGTGAAGAGAACCATATTCGATTAAACGGGGTAAAGATCCGCACCCTGCATATTTCTCCGGCAAAAATCCAGGTGATGGTTCGCGTCTCCGGACCCGGTGAAGTGAAACTGGAGATTCCGGAGTGCGGGCTGCGTCTGACTGCCAAAACGGACGGGGACAACACCGCCGTTTTTGAAACGGAGATTCCAAATGCCCGACTCTGGAATGTGGATACCCCCAATCTGTATACCGCCCGGGTGACCTTTGAAAACGACCAGGTGGAGGAGCGCTTTGGCATCCGTACCTTGACATGGGACACAAAGAAGGGAATCTCCATCAACGGGGAACGAACGGTGCTTCGGGGCGCCTGTATCCACCACGACAACGGTGTGCTGGGCGCCTGTACCTATCCTGAAGCGGAGACTCGGCGGATTCGAATTCTGAAGGAAGCCGGATATAACGCGGTTCGCTCTGCCCACAATCCCGCATCCCGCTATTTGCTGGATGCCTGTGACCGGCTGGGTATGCTGATGATGGATGAGTACGTGGACTGCTGGTATATGCACAAAACGGAAAACGACTATGCCTCCTTTGTGGAGCAGTGGTGGCGGGAAGATCTGAAGGACATGGTGGAAAAGGACTATAATCACCCTTGCGTCATCCTGTATTCTACAGGCAACGAAGTGGCGGAGACCGCACAGCCCAGAGGCATTCAGCTCCAAAGTGAGTTTACGGAATACCTCCACCGCCTGGATGATACCCGGCCTGTGACCTGCGGCATCAATATTTTCTTTAACTTCCTTAGTTCTGCCGGATTCGGCGTGTACAGTGACGAAAAAGCCCAAAAGCAGGCCAAAGCCGCCAAGGAAGCCACCCAGCTGGAACCCAAAAAGAAAAAGCCGGTAGGATCGGAATTCTACAATGTGCTGGCAGCGAAGATCGGATGCAATTTCATGAAGTTTGGGGCAACGTTACCTCCCTGCGACTGGAAAACAAGGGACGCTTTTGCCGCCATGGACATCGCGGGGTATAATTACGGCGCCTGGCGCTATAAGCATGACAGCAGGAAGTACCCCAACCGTCTGATCCTGGGGTCGGAAACCTTGGTGGGTGACGCATATTCCTTCTGGGAGACTGCCAAGCGTATCCCCCAGGTGGTAGGTGATTTTGTCTGGGCAGGCTGGGACTATATTGGAGAATGCGGCGGCGGTGCGCCGGAATACGCGGACTACGTAACGGAGGCTCCCGAGGATCGAATCCGGGGTGGAAATTGTCGGATCGACATGACCGGGCAAAAGACCGCGGAAGTGGATTACACACGGGTGGCTTTTGAACAGGATCCGGGGCCGTTCCTGGCGGTGTTTCCGGTGTACCTGGATGAAAAGCCCGGCATCACAGGCTGGCAGCTGACCAAAGCCCGGAGAAGCTGGAGCTATCCCGGCTGCGACGGGAGAAAAGCGGATGTGGAGGTCTATGCCCGAGCGGCGGAAGTTGCGCTGATGGTGAACGGTCAGTGCGTCGGCAGAAAGAAGCTGAAAAATGACTGCCGGGTCTGCTTCCAGACCGTGTACCGCGATGGGGAGATCACGGCGGTATCCTATGACGCTTCCGGAAAGGAGATCGGGAGGGATACCCTCCGTTCGGCAGGCCTGGAGACGGAGCTTCGCCTGGAGCCGGAAACAAGTGTCTGCCGCCCTGGGGAGATGGTCTATTTCCGGATGCGGTATACCGATGGCAGCGGGGAAACTAAGCCCATGGAAAAACACCGGGTTTCGGTTGCTGCCCAAAACGGCGAAATTATGGGTGCCGTCAACGGTAGCTGCTATTTCCAGGGGAGATTGAACCGGACGGAAACGCCTACCTTCTTCGGAGAGGCTCAAACGGTGGTTCGGGCGGGAGCACCTGGTACGCTTCTGGTTACGGTGACGGATGGAGCGCGCACCGCTTCCGCAGAAATTGAGGTACGGAATCCATGAGGGAAAGAAAAGCCTATTGGCTGTTCTATCCCGGAGATTTCGAACACTATCACTGCATGAAACAGAATTTCTCCCGGGTGGAGCGAGGGTGCCAGTGGCCCGCGTTCTGGAAAAGCGACGGATTTCGCAACCGAGTGGCTTTCCGCAGGGAATATACCCTGGAGAAGCCTGCCTCGTTTACGGTTTACGGTGTAATAGGCTCCAAGGGATATGTCCAGGCGGGGGACGAAAAGTACCCCCTGGGGCAGAGAATCGTCTGCCAGCCAGGGCATTGTCGGCTTTCCGTTCACATTGCCTGCATTGAATGTGTGCCTTCTATCTATGTGGCGGGGGATACGGTTTGTTCAGATCCCGGCTGGCTGGTGGAGGATTTTGACGCTGACCCAGTGGAGGCAGCCTATAATCGCTACTTTACGGATCCCCGGCGGGATCCTTCCCAGTGGGCCTATTCCGAAAAGTTCTTTGAACCCGTTACCGTGGAAGCGGTGAATGGCGGCGTACTGTACGGCTTTGAGACGGAACTGACTGCCGCTTTGGAGGTGGTGGGGGAGGGCATTCCTACGGTATATCTGGGGGAGTCCCGGGCGGAGGCACTGGATGCGGAAGCCTGCTACTATCACTGCGTGCCAGATCCCCAGACCCGCCGCTGCCCCAGACAGGCGCTTCGCTATGCTTTCCTTCCACAATGCGGATTGGATTCCTACCACGTTCGGGCGATCCATCAGTACATTGATATCCCGGTGAAGGCCAGTTTTTACTGTGGCGATCCGGAACTGAATGAAATTTTTCGAGTGGCAGCGCATACTTTTATGCTTTGTTCCGGCGCGTTTTTCCTGGACGGGGCAAAGCGGGACAAGTGGATCTGGGGCGGAGATGCCTACCAGAGCCTATTTGTCAATCGCTTTCTCACCGGAGATCGGGAGATCGAAAAGCGCACCTTGATTGCCCTTCGGGGGAATGACCCTGTGACGACCCATGTGAATACCGTTCTGGATTATTCTCTGCTGTGGATTCTAAGTGTGGATGAATATTACGAAGCTTATGGTGACGGCAATTTTCTTCGGTGGATCTATCCAAAGATGGAAAGTCTGATGGCACTGTGCTTTGGACAGCGGGAGGAACACGGTTTTATTGTAGGGCGGAAACGGGACTGGGTGTTCATCGATTGGGCGGATTTTGACCGGGACGGCCCCCTTTGCGCTGAGCAGATGCTCCTGGCAGAGTGCTGCCGCGTTATGGAAAAATACGCACCCCCGGACCGCCGGGAAAGCTACACCGCTACCCGGCAGGATCTTCTTCGGAATATAGATACTTATTTCTGGGACGAGGCGCGGGGCGCTTACATCGATTCCTTTACTTCCGGCAAGGGAAATGTCACTCGCCATGCCAATATTTTTGCCATTCTGTATGATATCGCGGACGAAGCGCGAAAACAGCGGCTCCTGCAAACCGTGCTGCTGAACGATTCTGTCCCAGCCATTACCACTCCTTATTTCCAATTCTTTGAACTGGAGGCGCTGTGCCGGATGGGGTGCCTGGATCGGGTGCTGGAGACGGTCAAATCCTACTGGGGCGGTATGCTGAAAATGGGCGCGGTGACCTTCTGGGAGGAGTTTGACCCGAAGAAAAGCTTGGATGATCAGTATGAAATGTACGGAGACCCTTACGGAAAATCCTTGTGCCACGCCTGGGCGGCAAGCCCCATCTACCTGCTGGCCCGGTATTTTGTCGGGCTTCGCCCCACCTCCACAGGCGGAAAAACCTATGCGGTGGATCTGCAAAACCGTTATTTTACTCACTTGGATTGCACTTTCCCCATGGGGGAAAAGCTGGTGCGTATTCGATGGGAAAATGGGAAACTGCACGTGGAGGAGAAAGACGATCCATACAGCGCGTTGTGACAGCCTAGGGAAACTCTGAACAAATCGTCTGCGGCTGGATGGCGGATCTTTTGTCCC
>CAZCLX010000115.1:0-5506 GCA_964499615.1 uncultured Oscillospiraceae bacterium | reverse complement strand
GCTGACAGGTTTGGCTTCGAGAAGGTTGCTATCACCCTGCGGGAGAGCCACTCCGCTTTTGACAACGGCTGGAGCGCCATGCTGTATGATGTGGCGAAGAACGAGTTTTGCTTCTCCAAGAAGTACGATCTGCACATCATCGACCGGGTCGGCGGAGGCGACAGCTTCGGCGGTGGGCTGATCTACAGCCTGCTCACCGGCAAGGATACCCAGGCGGCGGTGGAGTTCGCGGTCGCGGCCTCTGCGCTGAAGCATTCCATCGAGGGCGACTATAACATGGTAACGGTGGCCGAGGTGGAAAAATTGGCCGGCGGCGACGGCTCTGGCAGAATTCAGCGCTGAGATTTGGGAGGATAGGGGGTCTGATTATACCACCGCAGCCGGATGATTTGCAGAGCCCTTTACATCCCACATACTGCATGGATCGCCTCATATCATTTTCTGCGAAAAGACAAAAAATATGTGGCCTGGCTGAAGATCATGTGCGGGATAATGAAGCAAGTTCATGTCTGTTATGCAGTCGGATTATTTTATGGGACCTTATGAATTTGTCCATAAAATATATAAGCCGCTGGATATGGATACCGGTGATTTTACGCTGGTAGTAGATGATGCTACAAAAAAGCCCATTTCATTTTCGACCGCCCCCATTTTGAACTGATCACAGCGACATTGGATGACAGCTATACGTCTGTGACTGGTGAATATACTGCCCGATATATGGACATTTTGCCGCCGGATTGCCGTGAAGCTCCAGTATACTTCAACCATGAGAAATTGCATTATTTGATTACCAGCGGTACTACCGGGTACTATCCCAATCCAAGTCAAATATGTTGCTTTCATGACTGGTACGAAGAATACAAGGATCTGGGAGATCCTTGCGAGGGAGATACCGACGGCACGAGCTTCTACAGCCAATTTACCTCCGTGTTGAAGGTTCCCGGCAAAAAAATGTATATTGCCATGGCAGATCGTTGGATGCCCACACGATATAAAATGTGGTGTGGCAGACGATATCTGAAACGGATGCGAAAACAGATGTCTAATGCAGGATGGCAAGGATCATGAAACCGGATAGGAGCCCTAAAAAGGCGGGAACCTTGCCAGGGAAACTGCTTGCACATGGGGAAAATACTCGAATTTCACGCTATGTTTGGCTTCCACTCGTTTTGAAAACGGCAGGCCAATCATACGCTGGAAAGATCATTGGAGGATCGAGGATTATGAATAGATCATATATCGGCATCGATCTTGGAACCTCAGCGGTGAAGCTTTTGCTGGTGGATGAACAAGGTCAGATACATAACGAAATTACGAAGGAATATCCTCTGGAATTTCCAAAGCCTGGTTGGAGCCAGCAGGACCCGGAGGACTGGAAGCAGGCGGTTTTGGTGGGTATTCCCGAACTGCTGAACGGATTTAACGCATCCAAGGTTGCTGGAATCGGCTGCGGTGGGCAGATGCACGGTCTGGTAGTGTTGGATAAAAGGGACGAGGTTATCCGTCCTGCTATTCTCTGGAACGATGGAAGAACCGCCAAACAGGTGAACTATCTTAACAATTTGATTGGGAAGGAAAAGCTGTCCGCACTCACGGCCAACATCGCCTTCGCCGGTTTTACCGCCCCAAAGATTCTCTGGATGCGGGAGAATGAACCGGAAAATTTTGCCCGGATTGCGAAGATCATGCTCCCCAAGGACTATATCAACTACATTTTAACTGGTGTGCATTCCTGCGACTATTCCGATGCTTCTGGCATGCTCCTGCTGGATGTGGAACATAAATGCTGGTCAAAGGAAATGCTGGATCTCTGCGGCATATCCGAATCCCAGATGCCCCAACTCTTTGAAAGCTATGACTGCATCGGCACCGTTGATTCTATGGCCGCTGAAAAGCTGGGCATCCCCGGTACGGTGAAAGTTGTTGCCGGAGCCGGTGACAATGCCGCCGCTGCAGTTGGCACCGGGATCGTTGGAAATGGCGGGTGCAACATCAGCCTCGGAACCTCCGGCACCATCTTCATTTCTTCGGATAAGTTTGGTGTTGACCCCCATAATGCCCTCCATGCCTTTGCTCATGCGGACGGCGGCTACCATCTTATGGGTTGCATGCTCAGCGCCGCATCCTGCAACAAATGGCTGTGTGAGGATATCCTGAAAACCAAAGATTATGCGGCAGAGCAGGCAGCGATTACCGATGAGAAGCTGGGCAGAAATTCTGTCTATTTCCTGCCTTATCTTATGGGCGAGCGCAGCCCCATCAATGATACCGATGCAAGGGGGACTTGGATTGGCATGACCATGGACACCTCCCGCAGCGATTTGGTACAGGCGGTCTTGGAAGGCGTTGCTTTTGCCATCAGGGACTCCTTTGAGATTGCCAAGGGGCTGGGAATCGAGATTCCCAGAAGCAACATCTGCGGTGGCGGCGCGAAATCCGAACTATGGAAGAAAATCCTTGCCAATGTGCTGAACATCCCTTTGGACAGTCTATTGACAGAACAAGGGCCAGGTTATGGCGGCGCGATCCTTGCCATGGTGGGCTGCGGCGAGTACGAGTCTGTACGGCAAGCAACGGATAAATTAATTTCCGTTGCCGCAACGGTTTATCCGGACCGGGAGATTGCCGCCCGGTATGAAACGAAATATCAAAATTTTAAGAAGATTTATCCCACGCTGAAACCGCTGTTTCAAATGTTAAAGGAGGAATAATGTCATGGCAGAAATTTTTACAAATATCCCTGTTATTTCCTATGAAGGCAGCAAGAGCAGGAACCCGCTTGCATTCAAGTTCTTCAACCCCGAACAAATCGTATTGGGGAAGCCCATGAAGGAGCAACTTCCTTTTGCTATGGCATGGTGGCACAATTTAGGCGCCACTGGCACCGACATGTTTGGTCGTGACACCGCGGACAAGTCCTTTGGTGCGAAGGCGGGTACGATGGAACATGCAAAAGCCAAGGTGGACGCGGGCTTTGAATTTATGCAAAAGCTGGGCATCCGGTATTTCTGCTTCCACGATGCGGATCTGGTTCCTGAAGCGGAGGATATCCGGGAAACCAACCGCCGTTTGGATGAGATCTCCGACTATATTCTGGAGAAGATGAAGGGAACGGACATCCGGTGCCTGTGGGGCACTGCCAATATGTTCTCGAACCCGCGCTACATGAACGGCGCAGGCTCCTCCAATTCTGCCGACGTATTCTGCTTTGCCGCAGCTCAGATCAAAAAAGCGCTGGAGCTGACGGTCAAGCTGGGTGGGCGGGGCTATGTGTTCTGGGGTGGCCGGGAAGGCTATGAGACGCTGCTGAATACGGACATGAAATTTGAGCAGGAAAATATCGCCCGCCTCATGCGCATGGCAGTGGATTACGGGCGATCCATTGGCTTTATCGGCGATTTTTACATTGAGCCAAAGCCGAAAGAGCCCATGAAGCATCAGTATGATTTCGATGCAGCAACCGCCATCGGCTTTTTGCGCCAGTATGGGCTGGACAAGGATTTCAAACTTAACATTGAAGCAAACCACGCCACGCTGGCCGGGCATACCTTCCAGCATGACCTGCGGGTCTCTGCTATCAACGGGATGCTGGGGTCAATCGATGCCAATCAGGGCGATTCTCTGCTTGGCTGGGATACGGATGAATTTCCCTTCAATGTTTACGAGGCAACGATGTGTATGTACGAGGTGCTGAAGGCAGGAGGCCTTACCGGCGGATTTAATTTTGACGCCAAATCTCGCCGCCCCAGCTATACCCATGTGGATATGTTTGAAAGCTACATTTTGGGTATGGATACCTTCGCACTGGGCCTTCTGAAAGCGGCTGCCCTCATCGAAGACGGGCGTTTAGACACATTTGTGAAAGAACGCTATGTCAGCTATCAAAGTGGAATAGGCAAAAAAATCGTAGACGGGACATCAACGCTTCAAGAACTGGCTGCCTATGCTGAAAAGCTGGGTAAGCCGGAACTGCCGGCCAGCGGGAAACAGGAACAACTGGAAAGCGTTGTAAATCAGATTTTGTTTGGATGAACAGAGATAAAGACAGGAGAGAGATGAAAGATAGCTGTGGATTACCGGAAGCATTGGACAGAGGAGCCTATGACAAAATCATTTCTGTGCTCTATGGCGCTGAGAAGGACACGATAGCAGCTGCCCGAGCGCGGGTTCGCGGTGCTATGCGTTCCATGCCCATTTCGCAGTTTTTGGTAAAGAGGCTGCCTTGTTCAGCGCCCAAGGCCGCACGGAGATTGGCGGAAATCATACCGATCACCAGCATGGTCATGTACTCTGCGCCAGTGTAAATCTGGATGTGCTGACCTGTGCCGCCCCCAATGGAACTGACACGGTTCATATCATCTCCGAAGACTATCCGGAGCTGAAGCTATCACTGAGAAGCCTGCTGCCGCAGAAAAGGGAACGGAATACCTCTGCTGCTTTAGTCCGCGGAGTGGCCGCCAAGGTGCGGGAGCTTGGATATCCTGTGCACGGTTTTGATGCCTATATCACATCCGATGTCCTTTCCGGCTCCGGGCTTTCTTCCTCGGCCGCCTATGAGATGCTTTTGGGAACGATCATCAACCACTTCTTCTGCGGCGGTAAGCTGGATGCTGTGACATTGGCAAAGATCGGCCAGCATGCGGAAAATGTATACTTTGGAAAACCCTGCGGCTTGATGGATCAGATGGGTTCCTCTGTGGGCGGCTGTGCAGCAATTGATTTTGCAGACCCAACGGAATCTGTGGTGGAGCGAATCACGTGTGATTTTTCCGGCTCCGGTTATACGATGTGCATTGTGGATATCAAGAAGGAAAACATTGGACTCATCGAGGTCATGGGGCTGGCAGTCCTTCCCGCCTGGCTGAAGGAGGAGTTTGCTGCCGTGGCAGATGCCCTCGTCACAGGAGCAGACCTGCGCACCAACGAATTGACGGCGAAACACGCCGATTGGGCGGAGGGCTTTCAGGACAAATATGTGTTCATGGCGGAAAACACAGGGAAGAATGTCAGGAAAGATGCAATGTCAGGAAAGAGACCAACCTGGTTTTTGCCCACGTACTGAAAGATGCCGGGGTCTATAAGCGAACAGCCGCAGACAGGGGTGCATTACTTCATTTCTTGCGCACGGTCTGAAGGGAAAAAGAATGAAGGCTTATGTCTTAAACTATGGCTGCACAGCCCAAAATATTTTTGTCCCGGACGCCACAGGAGCGATCCGGGACATAGTTTTGGGATTCTCCTAAAATTCGTTTGCCCCCTTTGCCAAGTAAACTCAAGGTAAACAAAATACCGCCTTTTCTTTACGGTGCAGATACGCCGGACGGAAATAATGAGAGTGAAAATCAAGAAGTCTCACTTCATATCTTGAAATGAACAAAACATTCCGTGAAGGGAGACATCAGGTGGTGGGGATAGAGATCCGAACAGTCAATAAGGGCATAAGGGCGCAAAACCCAAACCCGGCGGGAAACCGAGTCTAAAAGGAAGGTATGGACGCATCCGT
>CAZCLX010000114.1:0-5666 GCA_964499615.1 uncultured Oscillospiraceae bacterium | reverse complement strand
AGCCGGAAAAGACGCACTTTATGATCCCGTCAAACTGGAAATCCTGGAAGTGAGGTCCGTAAGGCTCTACCCCCACCCAACTGTCGTCATAAAACACAAGGGCTTTCTTCCCGTAGCTGTGGACAAGACTTACCATTTCCCTGCCCAGCTCCGCCACAAAGCGATGGGTGAACGCCATGTAGTCCCGCTTGCTGGCAGACGGCGGCATATGGGTAACCTGTAGATTTCCCTGATTGATAAAATCCTCTGCCGTGAGCGGATAGCCATATGCCGCCTCAAAATCTGCCAGCGCCTTTTCACTGACGGTAAAGTCGTAGCTGCCCCAGTCGGTAAACAGGCTCCGGTTCCGAGGATCGCTGCCCCAGATCCAGACAAAGTTATAGAACATGCTGGTAAACCGCACCACTGTGGTGGCAGGATGCTCCTTGCACCAGGTATCCAACCACTTCAGCAGATACTCCCGGGCAACCGGCAGCCGGGGGTCAATGGGGATGAGATGCTCCTTGTCCCAGTGATTGGTGACATGGTTGTACATGGAAATCTCTTCCCAAATGCGGTAAGTCAGAAAGCTGACGCTGTATCGGTGAAACGCTGCCGGGTCACGGATCGTAACCGCGCCGTCCCGGTAAGACCACTTGTCCCTATCTAGCAATGTACCCATTGTCCGATCCCACACCTGCCAATAGCTCTGGGAAGCCGCACTTTCATTGACCTCAAACTGCTGATCGCTGAAGCCGCTGAGCAGTTCCACCGTCAGGTCTCCCCCCAGAGCAACCATCGGCTCTGTGGAAAGGAATGTCTGTTGCCGGCATTCCGGGTGGCTGCGGGCAAAGTCATTGTGATCCCGTATTATGCAGATGGTTGAGTAGATCCCGTAGCCGGAATTCAGAATGTCATCGGATAGCTGAGTACCGTCACTGTCCCGGATAATATCCGCTCCCCATTTTTGCGCCAATTGAAGGGTCAGCGTTTCATAGCCGGCTTCTCCTGGAAGGGTGAAGCCTCCGGACATATTTTGCTCCATTGATGTGACCACCTTCCTGACAGGGCAGTTCCGCCCCATTGATTATTTGTAATTGCGCTTCAATTTAAATAATTTCCCAGGGTGCTTCGGGAATCAGTCCGTAGTCCACCAGGGGCTTACCGCAGCCGTCCTCCCCCGAAGGCGGCGTAAGCTCCGTCATTGGACCATGAATTTTCCAATCCGTGAAGATTTTCCGTTGTGCCAATCCTGCCCGAGCCATTTCCTCCGCCACGAACCCTGCCGCCATATAGGCACCAAAGTCGTTGGTGTGGGTAAAGTCGCCGGCATGGAACCAAACACGGGCTTTCTCCAGCCCCACGCCGCAGACAGCGTCTTTCATCGCGCCATGCAGATCCAGCACCGGAACATTCCATTTTTCCCCCACCGCAAGCATCGCGTCCGCAAAGGGGGCGAGCATATCGTTATATACTGTCTCGCTTTTCCAGGTGTTCCTGGCCAGAGGCGTAACCAGAACAGGATTCGCTCCTGCCGCGCGCAATTCACCGATATACCGAACCAGATTGTCCGTAAAGCCTGACTCGGCGGACAGGTGCTTTCGCTTCTGGTCATTGTGCCCGAATTGGATCATCACCGTATCCCCGGACTTCAACAGCTCCCGCAGGAGGCAAAAGTGTCCTCTGTCCCGGAACGTTTCTGTGGAAAGCCCCGAATGGGCGTGATTGGAGACGCAGAACTGCTCTCCGAGATACAGCGGCAGCATCTGCCCCCAGCCCGAATATGCTGCCCCGGGTGCGTAAGGGATCTGGGCGGGCTGGTCGGTCACGGTGGAATCTCCCATCAGGTAGAGTGCCGGTCCCTCCCACGGCGCAGCCGTTAGTGACGTCAATGCGGCGCCCGTTACGGAGACGTCTATGCTCACGCCCTCCATCCGTCCCAGGTCGCTGACCGCCGCGTCCCCGCCGCCGGAGGCAATAATGGGTGACACCTCGCACAGGGCCGTAACGGTTACGCTCTGACTTTTTTTCAGATTCCCCCGCCAGCAGAGGCGGCGGCGGCCCACAAACAGCAGCGCCTCTCCTCCTTCTTCTCCGGCGGAAAGCGTGGCGGTGATCCGGTACCGCCCAGGGCCTACATCCATTTTATACCACAGAGGCAGGGCCCGCTCCCGGAAATCCGGCGCCGCGGCGGAAAAGTGTATGGAGATACCGCTCCCCGTATCCGCAAGCTCTGCAAGCCCGGTTCTTTCATACCACCGGGGCAATACAAAGCCGCTGTTGACCTCCGGGACCCACAGGGCGGGATAGAGATTCCATTCCGTCCCGGTAACGAAGCCCTGGTCTCCGGGGCGGTAGCGGGATAAACGCTCTTTTGTAAAATCTATAGCAATCGGCGTATGTACCATACAACCGCCCCCGCTTACAGCTTCACAAGGGTTCCGCCTGGAATCTCCACCTTGCGTCCGTCCGCCTCCACCCACACTGACTGTGCCGAGGGATTGAAAACCCGATCTCCGGACGCGGTAAACTGGAGCCGCTCACCGGCGTCCATATAGTCCGCGATCTCAATATTGGTGGCGTACCAAATATTCTCCTGCCCGGAAACGAGGGCGCAGAAGTCCTCCATCACCTGCCAGTTGTCGTACGCGGTAAACTCATAGCTGTGTCCCCAAACATACATCAAATCCAGGTATTGGGTCTTGCGGCGAGCCAGAAATTCCTCTCCCCGCTTCAGCAAGTCCTGATTGTGATGGCAGGTTCCCGCCCAGGCGTACCAGTTTTCGGGGAGCTGGAAGCTTCCCGTGGTGGGAACCACCCGGGCATACCGGATGCCCAGCATAGGCAGCAGCTCCATAATTTTTTGATTATAGGAGCCGTTGGGGTATGCAAGACCCCGCACTGGGCTTCCCGTCAGGTCTTCCAGCGCCATGCGATCTGCCAGAATCTGCCGCGCCACCTGCTCTATGGGGCACCTGGAAATCGTGGGATGCAGGCTTGTATGGCATGCGATTTCATGCCCTTTATATAGTTCCGCATATTCAGACAGGGGAATGCGCTGGGAGTCCCCCCGTATGCCGCTGTTCAGGTTGAATGTGCCACGAAGACCGTATCGGTTCAGCAGCGCCACAAGGCGGCGATCCTCCTCCCGTCCATCGTCATAGCTGAAGGTCAGCGCCTTGTGCCGTCCGCCCGGGAAGCAGATATAGATGTTTTTTTGATCCATTTCATTCATCATAATCACCTCTGCCGTCCGTCAAATATCGTGCGAAGCAGCGACAGGCCTTCATGTTCATCAGCGCACAGCAGCTGGGTAAACAGCTCTGCCGCACGGTATGCGCCCTTCTCTGTCAAGTGTACTCCGTCCGGCTGGTAAAGCGCCGCAGCCCGCCGGGATCCCATTTTGCTACAGGCAACAGAAAACGCCGCCCAGAGATCCACACAGGGAATGTTTTCTTTTTGGGACAACTCAAGCATGATTTCCCGGTAGCGTGGCAGGTTGGACGGCTGGTTCTCTCCACAATAGGTAGGCAATGGCGTTACGAAAATCAGCTTTGCTCCACACTCGCTGGCGGCGCATACATACCGGCGCAGAACAGATGCATATTCCTCTGGCGGAGTATAGCGCTCCGGACAATCCGGCAGTGCGTCGTTATGTCCGAACTGTACAAGTAAATAATCCCCCATCTTCAGATGGTCAGCAATTTCCTGAAGCCTTTTTTCTTCCGCAAAGCTGCGGCTGCTGCGTCCACCAATGGCACAGTTGTCAATGATCAACTCCGGCAGGATATACCGCCGCTCTTGAGAATAGGGACAATCCTCCCGATGGCCGACCTGTGTCAGGTATCCTCCGGCAGCCAGTTTGGGAAGCTGCTGCCCCCAGCCATTGAAGCCTTCTTCGTCATAGCTCTGCATCAGGGAATCCCCAGCTAAGTATAGCACCGGACGGAATTCCTGTCCAGGCAAAACTTCATTAAATCGCATATCGCTGGCATAGTAGAAGGATGGATACACCGGCTGATTGTAGCAGTTATTCTGCCACGCCACGCCGCAACGGTACTGAGGATCCTGCATCAACGTAAACAATTTGTGCGGGGCATCCTCTACGTTGGTATAGACGCGAATTGCGCTGCTATCTGCCAACCGCAGCAGCAGTTCCTCCCGGTAGTCTCCGAAAATATCCGCCACCAGGCAAGGATTTCCCTTAGTTCCGTTGTTGGTAAGGGTTCCTTCCGGGTTCAGTAGCACACCCCGGCGAGGATCGCAGACGCGACCCGTCTGCGATCCCGCGCTATGCTCTCCCACGTAATCCGGGCCATCGGTGAACTGGGTAGTCAGATCTCCCTCCCAGTAGATCCGCATATTGGTAGAAGGCGCGGGGATATTCAACCGATTGCCCTTACAGTCAAATACATCGTTGACCCACACCTGAAGCCCCCGGACGCCGTCCGCGATGTCTCCCACCATACAGCGGCCCAGGTCGCCTTCAAAATATTCTCCGAAGTAAACTTCCCCGGTTTCCGCATCCCGGAGAGCATAACCGTAGGGGGCGTTTTTCCCCTCCTCGAATACATTGAAAATTTCTTTTCCCGGGCGATCTGGATCGATCTCCGCCACATGCATGGAATCACCGTGCCCCAGCTTGGCAATACGCCCGTCAGGCAAAGCACCTTTTGATGAGTATAGAAGGCTTCCGTCGTGATCGATCACCGCCGCGCCGTAAACGATCTCCATGCAACCGTCTCCATCCACATCGGCGGCAGACAGGCTGTGGTTGCCCTGACCTGCCAGTGCGCCCCATAAAGGATCGCTGCCTTCCTCGTTCCAGCAGTGGCAATTGAATGGATTGTCCATTGCCACGTGACCGGAATCGGCACACCACACTTCCCGGAACCGGTTTTCAAAGAAATCATATGCCACCACGCAAGCTCGGGTGTAATAGCCCCGGCATACGATCAGATAAGGCCTTTGCCCATCCAGATAGGCAACCCCTGCCAGGAACCGGTCAACCCGGTTACATGGCTCGATCCGTGGGCAGGCATAATCGCCCCAGACAAGACCGTCATCTCCCCGCTCCGGCTTGTAGTGGATGGTCTGAAGCTCCTCGCCCATGCCGCTGAACATGGTCAGGTACTCTGGCCCTTCATAAATAAAGCCTTCAAATTCCTCCAACCGGTTTCTTTCACTGCGGGAAGGCGCATATTCATTCAAAAAATAGTCCGTTAAAGCCTCCGCATCTCCCCGGCTCAAAGGATAGGCATACCGCACAGGAATTCCAAAGCATTCCTCCAGCGTCCTGGGCCACTCCCCCCGGATCACCTCCGGACGGCTGTCCCAGCCGGCAAACATTTGAATCAAATGTTCCCGATAATCCCCGGCGGAACAAACGTAGTTGTCACTGTGACTATACCCCGCGTGCAAATCTTTCTGGGGCATGGTAATATAGCGTTCACTCAGAACGGTTCCGTCAGGGGCAAACCGGGTCATTTTCGTTCCGGGTGCCGTCTTTAACGCCACCTCCGCTTTGCCGTCGCCGTTGAAATCATAAACCATAAACTGGGTGTAGTGAGCGCCGGCGCGGATATTGGGACCCATGTCCAAGCGCCACAGGAGCGTACCATCCAGACGAAAACAGTCCAGGATACACCGACCGGTATAGCCGCGTTCGGAAACGTCCTTGGAGTTGG
>CAZCLX010000113.1:0-5769 GCA_964499615.1 uncultured Oscillospiraceae bacterium | reverse complement strand
CAAGTACAACGCGCAACGCGGAGGACATAAGCTGCCCTACCGCTTTCAGGGCTGATGCAAGATGGTCAAACTTCTTTGGAGATGAGCAAATGAATAAGCTGACGATGGAAAAGATCAACGCCATGCAGAACGTGGACATTCGCACGGTCAACCCGGAAGATCTGCGGGACATTCGTGATGTGAAGGTCAACTCGGATTTGCCGAAGCACGAACGGATTCTTGATTTCATCCGGCAGATCGGGAACCCCTATTGCTACCGCCATGGCAAGTATGTGGTGAAGGTAAGCTATATTCAAACTGACGTGACATTGGAGGAACGTCTTTTGTCTTATCTGCGCTCCAAGTGCTGATAAATTTTTTCGCAAAACACTCTGGACAACGCCAAGGTTTTATGTTAAAATATACACGCAAACAAATAGCATACCGGCGCTCCCTTAATTGTCATGGCGAAAGTGTTTTGCGGGAATCCTTGACAGTTAGGAGAGTCCATTATGGGTGAAATCGCCTCTCAGACGCAGGTGTGGAATGCCTGCGGCTATGTGCGTCTGTCCCGCGAGGACGGCGACAAGGAGGAAAGCAACAGCGTCACGGGTCAGAAGGACTTGATCCGCGACTTCTTCAAGCGCAACCCGGAACTGCGGGAGTGCGGCATGAAGGTGGATGACGGCTATACCGGCTCCAATTTTGACCGTCCGGCTTTCCAGGAAATGATGGCCGAGGTCAAGGCTGGCAAAATCAACTGCATCGTGGTCAAAGATTTGTCCCGCTTCGGGCGGGAGTATTTGGACGCGGGGGAGTACATCGAAAAGATATTCCCTTTTCTTGGTGTGCGTTTTATCGCCATCAATGACCACTATGACAGCCTGCACAGCAACGTGGAGTCCGACCAGCTAATTATCCCGCTGAAAAATCTGGTGAATGAAACTGTTTGCCGGGATACGTCAGTTAAGGTTCGGAGCCAGTTTGAAATCAAACGCAGAAGCGGTGATTTCATTGGCTCTTTTGCTGTTTTCGGCTACGCGAAGGACCCGGCAGACCATCACCGTCTGATCGTGGACAGCTACGCCGCCGGGGTGGTGCGCGATATTTTCCAGTGGAAACTGGAGGGGATCAGCGCTGGGGATATTGCGGACCGCCTCAATGAAGCGGGAATTTTCACGCCGCTGGATTACAAGAGGTCCCAGGGGATGCGAGCTTATACCCCGTTCCGTTCCAAGTCTGAATCCACATGGAGCGCCGGGATGGTGCTGCGGATTCTGAAAAATCCTGTATACATTGGCGTATTAGAACAGGGGCGCGTAACTACGCTCAGTTACAAAGTCAAGAGGAAGATATATAAACCCCGCGAGGAGTGGGCGATTGTTCACGACCACCATGAGGCGATCATCGACCCCTACGATTTTGAAACCGTCCAGCGTGTGCTTGCCCTGGACACCCGTACCAGCGTAAGGGGCAGGGCGGTGGAGCTGTTCTCCGGCATGGTGGTCTGTGGGGAGTGCGGGGCGGCGATGATTCGTAAGACAATTCCCTCTGGCCGTAAGAAGTATATTTACTATGCCTGCGCCGCTCATAAAAACGAAAAGACCTGTTATAGCCACTCCATCCGCGACTGTATGCTGGAAGAAATCGTGCTGGAATCCACAAGGCGGCACATTGAGGATGTGGTAGGGCTTGCTGGTATGCTCGACCTTGTTGGCGTGGCCCAGCTTCAAAAAGCGAAGGTCAAGAAGCTGCGGGAGCGGCTGGAGAAGAAGCAGGAGGAAATCGACCGCTACCAAACGCTCCTTCGCTCCCTTTATGAGAGCCTGACGGAAGGGATCATTGATTGTGAGGAATACCACGACTTAAAAAAGAGCTATACCCGCCGCCGCGAAGAAGCGGAGGCGCAGGCCGACGAGCTTCAGCGGGAAATGGAGCAGGAATTTGACGCCGTATCCAATCAGGGTTGGTTTGAGCAGTTTCGCAAGCATCAAGGCATTACTACTCTGGACCGCTGCATTGTGGTATCTCTCATTGAACGCATTATGGTTTACCGGGACCACCGCGTTGAGGTTGTCTTTCGCTGGCACGATGAGTTCCAATATTATCTGGAGCTTTTAGCGCAGGCCCAAGGACTGCCTTCTGAAAGAGAGGTGGTTTGACGTGGCCAGACCGAGACGCAAGGTGAATCACCTCCAGCCCGCGCCTGCCCCGGAGATGCCGAAGCAGCGCATTTACAACGTCGGCGGCTATATCCGGCTTTCAGTGGAGGACAGCGGCCACCCCGGGAAGGACACTATAGAGAAACAGCGGGATATGATTCTCGAATACATCAACGCCCAGCCGGATATGCGGCTCTATGAGCTGTTCTGTGATAACGGGCGGACCGGCATGAACTTTGAGCGTCCAGGCTTTGAAGCCCTGATGGAGAAGGTCCGGGCAGGAAAAATTGACTGCATTGTGGTCAAAGACCTGTCCCGCTTCGGGCGGAACTATCTGGAGGCGGGAAATTATCTGGAGCGCATTTTCCCGTTCCTGGATGTACGCTTTGTGGCGATCACCGACAGCTTTGACACCTTAACCGCCGAGCGTTCCGGCGATGGGTACATCATTCCCCTAAAAAATATCCTGAACAGCCTTTACAGCAAGGATATTTCCCGGAAAGTTTCTTCCGCACTCACGACCAAACGTGAAAATGGGGAGTTCATCGGGACCTGGGCGGCATACGGATATCGCAAGTGCGCTGGTGATAAACACCGCATTGAACCGGACGAGGAAACCGCGCCCATCGTGCGGGATATTTTTCAATGGCGGCTGTCTGGGATGAGCGTTGGGAAAATAGCGAGGAAACTGAACGAAGCGGGCATTCCCTCTCCAAGCCGGTATCATTACCTCAAAGGGGATGCTAAATCAGAACGTTACGCCAATTCACGCTGGCAGCCGCCGACCGTTAAGAAGATCCTTGAAGATGAGGTGTATTTGGGGCATATGGTCCAGGGGCGGCGGCGCAGTAATCTTCGGGAGGGCCGGAAGCAGCAGAATGTTCCAAAATTGGATTGGATCATTGTCCGGGATACGCATACGCCTCTTATTGATGTGGAAACATTTCAAGCGGTTCAGAGTATGGCGGGTGAGCGCAGAGACAACTATTATGACCATTTGGGGCGGTATGACAGTCTCGGCAGGACACCCAATATTCTCAAAGGACTGCTCTACTGCGCGGATTGCAAAAGGAGACTGTCCCGGTATAAATCGGTTACAAATCATGGGACAAAGCGCTACTATGTTTTCATATGCCCCACCCATTCCAACGATCCCGCTGCCTGCCCGAAAAAGTATATCCACGAAACCGAGGTTGTGCAGATTTTGTGGGAAACCCTTCACCGGGAAATTGAACTTGCCGCTGACATGGAAAAACTGATACGGCAGTACCAGCGTTCACCCATAGCGGCCAGCCGCATGGACGCCATAGACCAGGAAGCGGCGGACGCACGGAAAGCTCTCGACCGGGCGAAAATGTTCCACGACAGCCTGTACCAGAACTACGTCAACCACATGATGTTGGAGCGGGAGTACCTGGAGTTGAAGAAGCAGTACAAAAGCGACATGGAGCAGGCGCAGGAGCGGTTGGAGGCCGCAGAACGGCGCAGGAGCAGAGAACAGCAGCGCACTGAGAGGAACCCCTGGCTGACTGCCTTTAGCCGCTTTCAGAACGAGAACGGGTTGACGGAAGAAATGGCCCACGCCCTCATAGAGCGCGTGGAGGTTGACGCGAGTAACCACATTGCCATTACCCTGCGCTATCAGGACGAGTACCGCACATTACTTCAATTCCTGGAAAATGAGGGAAAGGCGGTGAGCGTATGACAACCGCCAAATATATCCGTCTGTCCTCCGAGGACGATGATCTGAACCACGGAGGAAAACTGGAATCCGACAGCATTGTGAATCAGCGGAATCTCCTGAATGCTTTCATCCGCACGATGCCGGAGTTGGCAAGCGGTCAGGTGGTGGAGTTTTGCGATGACGGGTGGAGCGGAAAGAACTTTGAACGTCCCGGCGTTCAGAAACTGCTTACCCAGGTCAAGCAGGGACAGATCAACTGCATTGTAGTAAAGGACCTGTCCCGTTTCGGGCGGGATTACCTGACGGTAGGGAACTACATCTCCCGCATATTCCCTTTCCTGGGAGTACGTTTTATTTCCGTCAACGATGGCTTGGACAGTATCCGCCAGTCGGATATGGACAGCCTTGAAACATCCTTTCGGACTTTGTTTCACGATCTTTACAGTCGAAACCTCTCCCAGGCGGTACGAAAAATAAAAACCTTTCGGGCGCAGCAGGGCGAATTTCTATCCCCTTTCGCACCCTTCGGCTATGTAAAGGACCCCGAGAACAAGCATCGCCTTGTTATTGATCCGTTAGCAGCGGGATTTGTAAGGCGGATTTTCCAGATGGCAATAGAAGGTTTTTCCTCGCTCCAGATTGCGCAGATATTCAATGCCGAGAGCATACCCACTCCCATGCTCTATAAACGGGCGGCAGGATGCTCCCGCACAATTTGGCCGTGCGTTAATGAGGATAACTTTTGGACGAAAAATTCGGTTGCAAAAATCTTGCGGGATGAACGCTATTACGGCAAAAATGTCTATGGAAAGCGGACACGGGATGTAATTGGCAGCACACACACGGTTAAGATTCGGCGTGAGGACTGGATATGTGTGGATAATACCCATGAGGCCATCGTAACTAAAAAAGAATATGACCGTGCTCAGTCCACAATGAAGAAGTTCACAGAGCGGGAGGGGAAGCCCCTGCCCGCAACGCGTGGCAAGCTACGGTGCGGCGTGTGCGGACACTCTTTGGTGAAAAGCCACAGCAAGTCCCCCTATTACTTTTGCCGGACCCCGCTGGATACGGGTAGCTTTTCCTGTGCCGAGGTACACATCGTAAAAAGCGATCTGGAGGATATTCTGGTGGAAGACCTTCGGAGACAGGCTGCTGCCGCTGTTGAACTGAGCCGCATTTGGGAGGAAAAGCACCGCAGTGAGAGGAAAGACGCGGTGGAAACGGCCAGGTCGCTGGCAGCGTTGAAAGATTCCCAGGGCAAGCTGACGCAGGAAATTAAGGCGCTTTATGAAGCCTATGCCTTGGGTGAGATGGATAAAGCACAGTATTTGGCACAAAAAAGCGCAGCCATGCAACAGCGCGATGCCATGGCGAACCAGATCGCGGCCATGGAGTCACATCTTGAAAATCATGGCTCGGACGGAACACTCCGAAACCAGTTTGTGAACAGATTCAAGCAGTATACCGATGTCCAGGAACTCACTAGTGACATCATAGTTGATGTATTGGACGAGGTTTATGTTTACCCCGGCGGTCGGGTTAAAATCATTTGGAATTTCCGTGACGAGCTGGAAAACCTGATGCTTGATATGCAGGAAGGGCAGCAGAATGAACGGTAAAAGAACATGGATTTATTGCAGGACCGTATACCCTGACGATAATGCGTTGATGCAACAGCAGGCGGTGTTGACGGACTACGCCAAGGAACAGGGCCTTGTGATTGTTGGCTGCACTGCTGAGTGCGCCAGCGGGCTGGACACATCCCGGACGGGCTTGCGTGAGGTCTTTGACGCGGTTGACGCGGGCAAAGTTGTTCTTCTGCTGGTAAAAGATGTTTCGCGTCTGAGCCGGAATGTAATGGCGGTGAGCGACTGCCTGAACTGGCTGAAGAAACGGTCGGTTGACGTGATCTGCGCCAATGGAGCGGACCTGCGGGCACTG